>NZ_AP024485.1:2795000-3118050 GCF_020886695.1 Pseudodesulfovibrio sediminis | reverse complement strand
ACACACCAAGGAACCAACGCTCTGATTCAAGGCCTTGCTCATGAGCGCCCCGCCCACACTCAGCCAGAAGAGATAGGGATGCGGGCTCAGGACATTGACCAACACGCCCTTGAGCAACGACCTCGCTTCAACATGCGACGCACCGGCGTCGACGTGTTGCGGGTGTATGGTTTCATAGCCCATATACAGAATGACCCCACCGCCAACCAGTGAGATAATCCCAAGAAGGGTATGGAAATCCGTCACCTGAGAAAAGATCAGCAGTGTCAGCAGGATAATGGGGAGATCGGTCAACAGCGGAGAAAAAGCGACTCTCACACCGGATGCGATACCGTGCCGGAGGGTCTCTGTAATGACCAGCGTCAACAGGGGCCCCGGGGTCAATCCAGCGGACAAGCCCAACACGATTCCAGTCATCACATAGTCAGTCATCCGCTCTCTCCTGCCTCAATTCACGGCAGTCGTCCAGCGAAACCATCAATCAAAGCAAGGCCTTGAGCACCCACATCACCGTCATCCCCACGATGATGGTCGCGAAAATATTTTTCGTCTTGTAGGCGACACCGACAGCCACAACTCCGGCTATGGCCCGCTCCCATCCGCCAAACGTTGTCACTCCGGCCTCATGGTGAAGGACAAAGGCCGGGGCGACCAGTGCGGGCAGGACTGCCACCGGGATAAACCGGAGCATGCGCAGCAGAGCCTCGGGCAGAGTCAGCTTGTCCATGATCAGAATGAACGAAAACCGCATCAGGAACGTGCCGCCGGCCAGACAGAGGACCACGGGCCAATACATCTGCATATCAACCACGATGCATTCTCCTTTCAGCCAGATAGCCGACCACGATACCGGTCACGGCTCCCACGATGAGGCCGAGGTTGTACGGCAGTTGATTGGCCCCCACGGCGACCACGGCAGCCGACACTGCCGCAATCCCGGCAGGTCGATCCTTGATGGCGGGGATGGCCACAGCAGTAAAGGTCAGAGGAATGGCAAAACCGAGATCCCATTCCGGAGGAATAAGTGCGCCCAGGTACACACCGCACACTGACGAGGAAAAAAAGCAGGTCCATAAAAACAGAGCGGTCCCCATGAAATACATGGGTTTGCTTATGGTGTCCGCATCAGGCTGGTTGAACCGGGCAATGGACACGGCATACGCCTGATCTGCCAAAAAGTACGCAAGGATACCCTTGCGTACAGGATGCACATCCTTGACATGGGGAGCCAGCGATGCTGAATACATGAACAGACGAAGGTTGATGATCAACCCTGTCATGATGACCACGACTGTGGAGGCACCCTCTGCCATGAGCTGATTGGCCACCAGCTGACTGGCTCCGGCATAGATCATCAATGAAAAATTGATGGCCGCCCAATGGGGCATCCCGGTACTTACGCAGTACGCGCCACAGATAAAGCCGAAAGGGGCAAGTCCAAGCAGAATTGGACTGGCATCCCGAATGCCTGCAAGGAAACTTTTTTTAACAATGGACATGGATTTCTCGTGTACATCGAACTACTGCCCGCGCATTCACCAGTCAATATTTATATTGTCTGCCACACATTTTAAAACCTGGACTTTTATTGAGTAAACAAGGGATACTCAGTCTGTTGAGAATGGACGGACAACTCGAAGCATGATTGACAGTACACACTCACTACCAATTGGAATAACTACTTTTTAATTAATTCACACACCGGAAAACATGAAGACAAAAGACATCTATCGCTGCACGCAATGCGGCGCACAGTCCCCTCGCTGGCAGGGGCAATGCCCCGCATGCAAGGAGTGGAACACCCTTGAGGCCATCACCGTAAACAAGAAAACCACGGCCCCTGTTGGAGCGGCAGCTTCTTCTGATACGCCCCGCCCTCTAGAGGACTTGAAAAGCGATGAGCATGTCTCCCGCACTTCGGGCATGGCGTCTCTGGATGAACTGCTCGGCTCCGGGCTGGTGCCGGGCGCAGCCATTCTGCTCGGTGGTGAACCGGGCATCGGCAAGTCCACGCTGCTGCTGCAACTGGCTGCCAGCCAGGCTCGGATCGGGTGTACAGCCGTCTATCTTTCGGGTGAAGAATCCCTGCCCCAACTCAAGGCGCGAGCCGAACGGCTGGAGCTGCTCGGTCCCGGCCTGCTGGCCCTGGCGTCCAACAAGGTCGAAGACGCCCTGGCCGTGCTCGACTCCCCCAACCCGCCGGAGCTGCTCATCGTGGACTCGGTCCAGACCATCGCCTCTCCCATGGCAGAAGGCATCCCCGGCTCCGTGAGCCAGGTGCGCGCCGTGTCCGCCGAGCTGGTGGAAAAGACCAAAAAGACGGGCACCACGCTTATTCTGGTCGGGCATGTGACCAAAGACGGCCAGATCGCCGGGCCCAAGCTGCTGGAACACATGGTTGACACGGTCCTCTATCTGGAGGGCGACCGCAAACATTTCTCCCGCATCCTGCGTGTGCTCAAGAACCGCTTCGGCCCCAGCGATGAGCTGGTGGTCTTTACCATGAAACAGCAGGGGCTTGAGGTCGTGGAAGATCCGGCCACCTTCTTTCTGGGAGCACGCGACGCCACTCTGTCCGGAACGGCCATGGCTCTGGCCGTGGACGGGCAACGTCCTTTTGCCGTGGAAGTGCAGGCGCTTGTTTCCAAATCATATTTGTCCATCCCAAGACGAACAGCTCTGGGCTTCGACACCAACCGGTTGAACCTGCTGCTGGCCGTGCTGGAAAAACGGCTGCGGCTCAATCTCAGCGGATATGATATTTATGCCAAGATTTCGGGAGGGCTGGCCTCCAAGGACCCCGGCCTCGACCTGGCCGTAGTGGCTGCCATCATGTCATCATTCTACGACCAGCCGCTGCCGGAATCATCGGTTTTCTGGGGCGAGATAGACCTGAACGGACAGGTGCGCCCGGTGGCTGCCCATGATGTGCGCCTCAAACAGGCCGGACGGCTGGGGCACCACCCCATCTGTCATGCCAAGGCATGCCCGACATTGACGGATCTGCAACAAATACTGTTCGGAAAACAATAGGAGTTCATGGGGTACAACAGGACTCTGCAGCCTTTGATCACAGGGCGCGGCCCTTTACGGAGGGCAAGCCTTCGGACCGCTTTTATTCAATGTATCGATTCAGCAACTTTCTTTTTCAAAGAATCATGGTATCATCCCTGATCCTGTGTTTCACAGTAAGAATGACAGGTATACAGACCTGCGGCACCTGACCGGCGCTGCAATGTAACTTTCCGCTCAACGGAAGATGTCAGGAGGACGACATGGCAGATATTCTTGATTGGACCAATGCGAATCTCGACACGCTGGACATGGCTACGCATGAAGCCAAGGCCGATGAAATGGCCGCACGACTGCGCGAGGAAACCGGAGCGGGCAAGCTCCCTTTCCTGACCATGCCCTATGCAAATACCCTGAAGGACGAACTGGAAGGACTCAAAGAGTATCTCAAGGGCTTTGACCACATGCTCCTTCTGGGCATCGGCGGTTCAGCCCTTGGCGCGCGGGCGCTTCAGGAGGCGTTCTTTCCCCAGCAGAATCAACCCGGACACAAAGGTCCCTTCCTCTGGATTGCCGACAACGTGGACGCCTATGCCCTTGAAGCCTACCTCGCCAGACTGCCCGCCGAGAAAACCGTGGTGGTCACCGTCTCAAAATCAGGCGGCACCATTGAAACCGTGGGGCAATACTTCATCCTCAAGGAGTGGATGCAGGAAAAACTGGGCGACACCTGGCACCAGAATATGCTGCTGGTGACCGATCAGGAGCAAGGCTTCCTGCGCGGCGAGGTAAAGACCTACGGCATACGCGCCCTGCCCGTACCCGACAATCTCGGCGGCCGGTATTCCGTACTCTCCGCCGTCGGGCTCATCCCCGCACTTTTCCTGGGCATGGACATTGACGCACTCATCGCCGGAGCCACCGAGGTGTCCTCAATACTGGCTTCGCAGGAGCTGACCGGCAAGGAACTGGCAAAACACAGCTCCTTCCAGCTCGCCGTCTGGGCTGCCGCGCTCATGGACAAGGGATTTGATGAGATGATCTTTTTCGCCTATATCCCCTTGTGGGCCAGTTTCGGCGACTGGTTCGCCCAGCTCTGGGCCGAGTCGCTCGGCAAGGAAGGCAAAGGGAGTCAGCCGCTGCCGGCCATCGGCGTCACCGACCAACACTCCGTGAACCAGATGTTCATGGATGGCGTGCGCAACAAGGCCTGCCTGTATCTGAGTTGCCCGAATCTGCCCGCCGGACCGAAATTCCCTGTCGACCTGCCCGACCAGTTCAGTTATGTCCGTGGCAGAGACGTCGGCGAGCTGATTCAGGCTGAAGGACTCGGCAACCGCATGGCATTGTCCCAAAGCGGCGTGCCGCTGGTTGAGCTGGAAATGGGCTCGGACAGCCCGAAACAGGCTGGCAAGTTGATCGCCCTGCTGGGTGCGGCCACCATCCTGACCGGTTGGCTCATGGGTATCAACCCGTTGGATCAGCCCGCCGTGGAACTTGGCAAACGACTGGCAAAGGCCCGCATGAATGCGGACGGCCTGGACGAAGAAAAACAGGACCTGAACGATTTCCTTACGGCAGACAGAGATTTGCGGGAGTTCTAATCCGTTGCAGAAAAGCGTACTCGACAGCACAAAACCACTTCAGTTCGTCAAGGTCATATCCTGGACGTTGCTGGTTATCATCCTGAGCTTCAGCCTGCTGCTGTCGCTGTTCATATCAAAATATGCAGAGCAGACCCTTCTTGAAAAACAGGAAGAGTTTGCTCTGCTTCTGGCAGAAAACGTCAGCCACCAACTCTTCACCCGGTTCGTCATCCCCACGGTGGTGAAATATGGTGCCATCCGACTCAGAAATAAGGAACAGGCTGCGGTCATGGATCAGGTCATCCAGTCCACGGTCCACAGTTTTCATGTGACCACCCTGCGCATCTACGACGCCGATGGCAACATCACCTATTCGCTGGACAAGGACGAGGTAGGCAAAAAGGGCACGGCTGAATACATGGTCACCAAGACCTGGGAAACAAAGGATTTCAGCGCGGAGATCCTGGCCAACACATCCAAAATAGCTTCCATGTTCCGCATCACCCTGGAGCCCGGCTCCATGATGCTTCGGGCCTATTCCCCTCTGAGGGCGGAACGGAGCCTGACCAACATGTCCGAGAACCCCATCATGGGGATACTGGAATTTCAGCAGGATATCAGTGACGATTACCTTGCCATGATCAACTTCGAACGGCTGATCATCGCCTTTTCCCTGATCACCTCGCTGGTCCTGTTCTTCCTGGTACTGACCGTCCTGCGCCGGGCAGAGCGGCTCTCCAACCGCCAGCTCAGGGAAACGGAAAAACTCATCTTCGAGTTGCAGCAACAGGAAAAGCTGGCAGGCATGGGCCGCATGGTCGCTGGCGTGGCCCACGAAATCCGCAACCCGCTCGGCATCATCTGTTCCAGTTCGGAGCTGATCCTGAAAAAGGCCCGAAAGGAAGAAAGCTCACACACCCGCATCCTCGAAGCGCTCCACGAAGAAGCCAAGCGGCTATCCCGTACGGTGAGCGAATTCCTTGATTACGCCCGCCCCAAGAAACCCGCCATGAGAGAAGTGGATGTGGCGCGTATTCTGGAGCAGGTCACGGTTTTCATGGAACCGGAATGCGAAAAGCTCGGGGTGACCGTTGATACCGAACTGACGGAGAACATGACCGTCCTCGGCGACAAGGATCTCCTGTACCGCGCCTTTTACAACCTGGTGGCCAATGCGCTCCAGGCCATGAACGGCAAGGGAGAGTTACACATTCGCGCCGCACGGGGAGAAGAAGGACTGCATATCACCCTGCATGATACCGGCCCCGGCTTTTCACCTGAGCACCTCGATCAGGTCCGCGATCCCTTCTTCACCACCAAGGACTCCGGCACAGGCCTCGGGCTGGCCCTGGTCAGCACCATTTTCGAATCGCATGGCATTGAAATGCACCTGAGCAACGGAGAGGAAGGCGGTGCTCGCGTGGATGTCATTTTCCCCAAATAGCCACGGAGGCAGTTTCAATGTCAAAAGCGTGGATACAGGCAAAACACCCTGAATTCGTACGGGATCTCTTCAAGTTTTTCTGTCAGGCCTGTGAACAGTTGGAAGATCAGTTCACCCGTTTCGACGATGACGGGACCATCAACTTCGATGCGGTGGCCGATCTGGTCGGGCTGGAAATGAACAAGGGACTGCTGTGGCGCATGAAGGACACGGCCCACCATGTCTTTCGCAATGATCCCCACTCCCAGCTTGGCGGCAAATTTCTGGATTGGGCGCTCGGCTACATTTTTCACGAGACCATCAAACTCAAGGAAGATGCCTATCAGAAGCAGAACTATGCGCCATGGTTCCACAAATTGCACGAAGGCGAGCTGAGCGAATCTGAAAAGGACATCACCGAACAGCTGTTCCAGATCCTGAACCAGACCGAAGAATCCATGCGCCGTGAGATCGACCGCATCCGGTTTATCATCGCCCAGTGCCGTCAGCTTCTCCCGTATTATCTGCGCCGCTACAGCGATAACGTCCTGCTGGCGCGCTATATTTTCTCCCAGAATGCGCTGGTTCGCTCGGTATTTATGGATGAATACCCCGGGCTGGTCCAGGCCATATACGGGGATGAACCGGAGCGCATGTTCTTCCTTGCCAGTCAAAGCCTGAAAAAAGGCGGCTGGATAGAAGAAGCGGCACAGGCTCTTGAGCTGGCATTGAAGGAGAACCCAGAAAGCAAAATAGTGTTGCAAGAAAAGAAAATAATTGATAATCATTTGAAAAGTACACAGCGATGAACCGGTTTACACCGACATTTTTTTGAGATTTATTTTCAGGAGGCATTCAATGAAAAAACTGATTTTACTCGCGATTGCTCTGTGCGTCGTATTTGCTTGGGGTTGCTCCAAGAAAGTCCAGACCGAACCCGAAGTGGTTGTGGTCGAAGAGGTAGAAGTCATCACCCCTGAGCCTGCGGAACAAACCGCTCCGGACCCAATGGCAATCTACAAGGCCGAGTACGATGCTCTGCCCACAACCCACACCGTAACAAAGGGCGAATGCCTCTGGTGGATCTCCGAATACAAGCACGTATACAACGATCCTTTCATGTGGCCCCTGATCTACAAGGCCAACCGCGACCAGATCAAGAACCCTGATCTGATCTACGCCGGCCAGCAGTTTGAAGTGCCCCGCTACGGTTTCGATCTCGAAGAGGTCAAGGCATCCCGCAAGGAAGCCGGTGCACCGTGGAAGGCGCTTGAGCCTGGCGAAGACGCCATGATCCCCGCTGAAATGCGTGAGGCTCTCGGCTACAGCTTCTAGTCTTTACAGACATGTATTGTTAACCGCCTATCCTTTCGAGGGTAGGCGGTTTTTTTGTATCAAGTTTCGCCTCCGATTGCCCATCATTGAAGGAAATGTTCTTTTGATGAATGAGGCGTTTTTTTGATTACCGGTAATTTACTGGGGAGCCTTGGATGCCGAATGCACTCTGCTCAAGCCGCCCTGACCTAGCCCTGTTTGCACGCCCCAATAACTGGCTCTCGCACCGAAGGAGCGTGCCTTTTAATCTTAATGGTTTGCGCGCTACACGATGTTGGTTCAATCCAAATTTATTCAAAAGGTTTCGCCTTTACGGCGACCTGCTTTTTGCGAAGCGGCAAAAAGCAGGCAAAAAGCGCTTTCTTGTGTGTGATCGAGGAAGAGTCCCTAAAAGCCTGTAGGCGACTGCACTGCCCGACAGGATGTCTGCGACGCAAACTCGGTCGAGCTGCGCTGCGTCGCCGGAGACAGGCTCTAAGGTGCGCTTCCAATTGCCCATCGTTGAAGGAGATGCACCTTTTGTGTGCGGAGCGTAGATTTAAAGTTGTCGGCAACCTATTGGGTAGCCTTGGATGCCGAATGTAGTTTGCTCAAATCGTCCTAGCCTAGCCCTGTTTGCAAGGCCTAGAAGCTGACAACGAAGGGACGGCGGCACCAGTCAGGCGGTACGAATGCATCAACTCAACCCGGCGGAGCAAGGAGAGGAAAGTCCTCTACTTTTTCCGGCATGGAGCCGTCCCGAGTTGATCAGCTGCTTGCCGTCAAACCTTGGGCGGATACGCTAGGGCAAGGAACTTTTTGCGTCTCTTATTGCTCCTCAAAAAGAGACCGCCGCCCGCGAAGGGCATGGAAGGCCTTTGGGGCACACGCCCCAAAAACTGACTCTCGCACCGAAGGAGCGTGCCCATTACACAAAAAAAAGCCGCTCAAATGAGCGGCTTTTTACCTATTCACAATACAACTCTCGTCAGAGAAAACCTACAAAGTCAATGCCCGTTTCATGCGGGCAAGCGTCTGCTCTTTCCCCAACACCAGCATGGTCTCAAACAACCCGGGGGACTGGGTCTTGCCCATGATCGCCACACGAATGGGTTGCGCAATCACCTTGAACTTGATGTCCTTGTCCTCAAGGAACTGACGATGCAGGTCTTCAAGGGTCTGTTCGGTATATTCATCCAGCGCTTCAATACGCCCGGCGATTTCTTCAAGATATGCCTTGGTCTCCTCGGTCAGGAACTTGGCCACCGCTTTCTCGTCATACGGCAACGCTGCGGCATCCGCGATGAACGGACGCGCCTGTTCAAGCATGTCGATGACAGACTTGGCGCGCGGCTGCAACAGCGGCACCACAGCAGCGAATGTCTCTTTCTCGACCTTTGCGGCTTCTTCGGCTCCAACTTCGCGGGCATAAAAATCACACAGCATGTCAGCAATACGGTTGGGATCAGCCTTCTGCATGTACTGGCCGTTGACCCACTCGAACTTGGTCAGATCGAATACGGACGGCGAGTTACCAAGGTTGTCGGTGGAGAACAGCGCCTGCATCTCCTCCATGGTGAACAGTTCCTGATCGCCATGGGACCAACCCAGACGGGCCAGATAGTTGGTCACGGCCTCGGGCAGATAGCCCATCTTTTCATATTCCATGACCGACAGCGCACCGTGACGCTTGGAAAGCTTTTTCTTGTCCGGGCCGAGGATCATGGGAACATGACCGAACTGCGGCACATCCCACCCCATGGCACGGTAGATAAGAATCTGACGCGGGGTGTTGTTCACATGGTCATCGCCACGCAGGACAGTGTTCACGCCCATGTCATGGTCATCGACCACCACGGCCAGGTTGTAGGTGGGTGTTCCATCCGTACGGCGAAGGATCATGTCATCCATCTCGGTGTTCTCGATGGTGATGGGTCCCTTGACCATATCAGTGAACCCGGTGGCCCCTTCCTGCGGTGCCTTGAGACGAACCACGCCTTCGGTCAACCCATTCTCACGACAAGTGCCGTCATATTTGGGCTTGCGGCCTTCTTTCATGGCCTTTTCGCGCATGGCGTCCACGTCTTCCTTGGAGCATTGGCAGTAGTAGGCGTGTCCGTTCTCGATGAGCTGATCGATAACTTCATTATGCCGATCCATGCGGGAAGACTGGAACACGATTTCGCCATCATGTTCAAGGCCAAGCCATTTCATGGAATCAATAATGGCATCCGTGGCATCCTGGGTTGACCGTTCACGGTCCGTGTCTTCGATGCGAAGACAAAATTCACCGCCGGACGACTTGGCCAGCAGCCAGGAAAACAACGCCGTGCGTGCGCCACCAATATGCAGATACCCGGTCGGGCTCGGCGCAAACCGAGAAACAATCTTTGCCATTATATATCTCCTTACACTCTATTCTTGGCAGGTGGAGGTGCTACTCCTGCACAGCCTCGACAGCCTTCACTTCCGGGATTTCCTTGAGAACGATCCGCTCGATGCCGTTCTTCAGGGTCATCTGGGACATCGGGCACCCTTTGCAGGCGCCCACAAGCCGAACCTGCACCACGCCGGAATCGGTGATATTGACCAGTTCCACGTTGCCGCCGTCGGCTTCAAGCATGGGGCGAACCTTATCCAAGACCTGTTCGACTTTTTCACGCATGTCGTATGCCTCCATTAATTTATATAGGACGCTGAGAAGTAAAGCTTTGGGCCGCAAGTGTCAAATGGGCCGGGGCTCAAAAACGGAAAAAGCCGCCTGTTCAACACAGAACAGGCGGCTCGTGAAAACGGTTTCACCGAACTTATCCATCCAAAAGGATTTCAAAGGCCTCCATGAGTTCCTCGTCCAGGTCCTCGACCATGTGGTCCATACGCTCCGACGTGAACTCCATGGAATCCCAGATGGCCTTGTCCGGGGGCTGGATGAAATGCTCGCCGCTGGAGCCGATCCCCAGCCCCGTGGCAATGGTCTCGGCACAGTGGACCAGCCCCGGCTCCTCTTCTTTCTGGTTCGCCTTGGGCTGATGATGCTCCAAAACGGCGGCAACCAGCACGAACGGAAAATTCCACTTGCGCAACAGCATGCCGCCCAGGGTGGCGTGATCAAATCCCAGCAGTTTTTTCTCGGTCTCATAAAGAAGCACATCGGTCGCCCGTGAATGGGCATAAACGGCTGTGGCCCGGTCCGGCTCAGCCTGAAGCAGGATGAGCTGTCCGATGTCATGCAGCAGACCGGACACAAACGCGCGCTCAGGGTCCCCCTTGCCGGTGATGCGACACAATCTGCGCGCAATGAGTCCGCAGGCAACGGAGTGTTTCCAGAACTGCTCCATATCAAGCACATCCTCTGGCACGTCCTTGAACAGACTCATGACCGAGGTTCCCACGGCCAGGGTGGAGAGCTGGTTCACCCCCACCACGGTGACGGCACGCGAGATGGTGTCGATCTGCATGGGCAACGAATAAAATGCGGAGTTGACCATACGCAGCAGAAAGGCGGTCAGGCCGGGGTCCTGACTGATTATGGCAGCCAGATCGTCAGCCGATGTCGCCTTGCCGCTGATGGCCTGCTGCAGCTCCAGAAAGACCTGCGGCAATGCCGGAAGCTGCTGGTCCTGACGCAGGATGTCCAGAGGGTCCAGCGGGGTTACGGCAGGCAGCTCTTGTTCTGATTGAGCGGACTGGTATTTCTCGGGGTGCAGGGTCATGTCAACGGCAACCCGATCGGCACCGAGCCGAGCCAGCTGTTTTATGGAGTCATCTGGTTTGTGAATATATTTGAAACGCCTGGTAAGCAGCGCCTTGGCTGCATCAAGAGTCTCGGGAGCAACGTGAATCTCCCGCTCAGTAGAGACGGTTTCTTGTGCCATATTTTCAATTCCTACAGGTTTATGAAGCAAGCCGTACATAGAATCATAGAAGAAAAATCGAATAAGAAAAAGGGGTTTCTGATAAACACCCGTTTAATTTGTGCTTCCTCAAAGGAAGCCCCTGCAAACAACACAATTGCAGAGGCAACATGTTGAAATTACCCAATCTACATAAGCTGAAAATTATACTGAAGCCGCAACCTGACCTGATACCCGTCCGTGCCGCCAAAATCATTGTCCGCATCCTGATAGGACCAACGGTTCTGGATGGATAATCCTTTCAGATCGCCATCAAACTGGTACCCCAGATTCAGATTATACTCGTTGCGATCAAAGGAGGCACTGCGCCCGGAATCCGGGGTATACCCGAAGCCGGTCTTGATATTGACCGTAAACCCTTTGGCACCAAGACGCTCGAAGTCATAGGCAACGCCGAACAGCAGCGCTTTTTCCCCGGCGCGGTTGAAGGCATAGCTCATCATGTTGTTGAAGAAGGGATAGGTTCCCCAGGAGTTTCTGATACCGGCGGAGTTATCCACAACAGTGCCGCCGACATCAAACGTCCATCCGGCGAAACCGACTGTCCCGAGAACCCCCGCTTCTCCGGTGTTGTATTCCCCGCGCCGTTCATCCCCCACACTCCGCTGGTCAACTCCCTGAAACAGAATGCCGTAGTGCACTGCTTCGGCTTCCCCGAAGGTGTATTTGAGCTGAGCAAAAAACGTATTGTCCATGTCAGGGGCGTAATAATTCCAAAACCGTGTCGGCAGATTTTCCATGGCCTGCCAGTCAGCGCCGACCATGAATACGCCGGTGCTGGTCCCCTGCAATCCGGCCATCTCCGACATGGACACAAAGAGTTCGGTGTCACGCGCCTTTTCCTTGTCCACCCAGTAAACACTGAGTTCTACATCTTCGATATCCGAAGACTTCACGCCATACGCCTCAAATGTCTGTGGAACCATGCGGCTGTCATTGCCGTTGATGAACGGCGTCTCTATGCGTTGACGCCAAATACGCCCTTCGGTCTGGGAGTACCGCGCCTTGAAGTAGGCCTCGCCCAGGGCGATGAAGCCCTGATTGGTGGAAGAGAGAAGCCCGGTGCCGCCTTCATCCCGTTCGTTGAACATGTCAAGAAAGGGTATGGTCGTGTATCCGGCGACCCCGGCACCGAAGTACTCGGCCAGCCAGGGTGTCTCATATTTCAGGAAGCCACCCACGGCCAGAGACTCGCGGATGTTGTCGAAATCCTCCCCGGTGGTCTTGTTGCGCTGGGTGAAATAATACATGCGCGCCTGCCCGGTGAGCGTGCCGAATTCGGAGGGTTCCTCCTCTGCTGCAAGGCAGGGAACGGTCATGAGAATCAAGAGCAGAAGGACGAGACACTGCAAGGCTGGTATTCTTTTCATACCTTATGCGGTATCAGATTCACCGTTTTTTGCGCAAGAAGGAACCGCACCAAAGTTCATCATATAATAAAATGCGGATTGTTCTCTTTCTCGTGAACCACGGTGGTCATGGGACCGTGCCCGGAATACAGGCGGGTATCGTCGGGCAAAATGAAGATGCGGGAGCGGATGGAGGCGAGAAGCTCCGAAGAGCTGCCGCGCGGCAGATCTGTCCGCCCCACGGCGATCATGAAGATAAGATCCCCCACAAAGGCGCACCCTGCTGCCGGGAAAAAATAACTCAGGCTGCCGGGTGTGTGCCCCGGCGTGTCCAGCACGAGCATGTCCTGACCGAGCACCTTTCGCCTGCCGGGCATGATGACCGTGTACTCGAAGTCGATATACTCCATCAGTTCACGGAGCCCCATGGCCTCCAGCGACAGCTCCTTGAGGAATTCATCATTGTCATTGGCAAAAACAGGGACAGTGAACCTCTCAAGGACTTCCTTGACCCCGCCGATATGATCCACATGAAAATGGGTCAGGTAGATGGCTTCCAGCTCCAGCCCCAGCTCGTCGATCCGGTCAATAAGCCGGGTCGGGTCGATACCCACGTCAATGACGATCGCCTTGCCCTCGGCGCTGAGCAGGTAGCAGTTGGTCTCGTCCGGGCCGAGTACAAAGGTTTCGACAGTCAGTTTGCGCATGGGAGCCTTGACGGGTAATGAAGGTCTATCACGGTGATACACAACGAAGTACAAGGAACAAAATGCTGTATTTTCTCGGCAACTGTCAAATGGATTTCCTCTCGCGGGCCATGGCTGACCACGGACACGACGTACGCTATCGCGTACTCGCCTCGCCGCTCACCTACTCCAGTCACCCGGGGGCCATCCCTGCCGAGTTGAACAAGCTGGCCCAAAAGCACCGATTGGACACCTTCTTCCATGACCGCAGCCTCGACAATCAGTTCTGCATGATTTCCCGGGACGAAGCGCCTCCCGAATGTATTATCATGAGCCTGTTCCACGAGAATGTCCCGCTCTTTGTCCATCACCGCGACAAGTACGTCTTTTTCATGGACCCCACAGCCTGGTTCGGCAAGCCTGAACTGGAGGCGTGGATCAAGGCCGAGTGCGGCATGTTCAAGCCCAACCCGGCCACGTACCTCAAGCGATATGGCGAATATCTGGCCACTGTCCGCAGCCGGTTCTCCGACGTGCCCATTGTGGTGGTTTCGCGGCTGCACCATTTCCCGGCATTCGGCCCGGACCCGTATTCCTATCTGATGGAATGGCATGCGCTCTCCCGCGAGGCTCCGGCCCATTTCCGGGTATGGCAGCGGGAGCTGAACAATGTACATCTGGTGGACATGAACCGCATCTTCGGCGGTATCTGGGCAGAGGGCGAACAGCGCATCGAAGCGCACTGCCCTTTTCTCAAGATCAAACTGGAAGAGGAAAACGACCGAGTGGTCGGGCTGCACGCCAGCCGCGATGTGGAACACATCGGGTCCATGTGGCCACGACTGGCCCGCACGGTGTCGACGTTTCTCGATTCAGGCGAGATCTCCTATGCGGAGACTGAAACAATACCGCGTGCATGGTCACGGCCATGGCAGCCGAGCCGGTTCGATGAGAGCGGCATGCTGGAAAAACTGGCCTCCGGCGGCAATTACCTCTGGGCCGAAACCGTGGCCGGATTCTTTCTGGACCTGCAGTCGGACTACACCCCCTTGCTGGCCCGCATGGGGCACCTCATGCCGGTCTGTCACAACACCCTGCACATGATCAAAGCATATGGCCGAATTTTCAAGAACCCAGAGCTGACCCAGTGGTGCGACGCTCACAGAAAAACCGCCGAGCAGTTCACGGCCAATGGGCCGACCTACCAGGCGGATTATCTGAGACGTCTTGACGCAATCAAGGCTTTTGCCCTGAACTGACGCACGCTTTATCGACGGGTCAGGCCGTACTTCTTTAACTTGTATTGCAGGGTACGACGGCTGATGCCAAGGGCTTCGGCCGTGCGTTCTCGGTGGTTGCCGTTCTCTTCCAGCGCCTGGATGATGGCCTGTTTCTCCGCCTCTTCCAGGTTGGCCGGAGCAGGCGGCGTCGGCGTCATGGAAGGAGAAATATCCATATGGATTTCCGCTTCACGCGCACCAGTGATCTGGGACGGAAGCAGATCCGTTCCAAGGGCATCCGACCGCGACAGGATGAGCGCCCGTTCCAGCACATTTTCCAGCTCACGGACATTGCCGGGCCAATCGTAATCGGACAGGGCATCCAGAAATGCGGGTGTCACTGTACGGATGATCTTGTTGTTTTTATTGCCCAACCGCCTGAGCAGAAAACTGACCAGCAGAGGAAGGTCTTCCTTGCGCTCGCACAAAGGCGGGATGCGAATCTCAAGCACGGCCAGCCGGTAATACAGGTCTTCACGGAACCGCCCTGCATCCACCTCTTTCTTGAGATTCCTGTTGGTGGCCGCAATGATGCGCGTATCCACCTGCACAGGAGAAACGGACCCCAGCGGCTCAATGGTTTTCTCCTGCAACGCACGCAACAGCTTGGCCTGCAGGGCACCGGGAATCTCACCGATCTCATCAAGGAAGAGCGTCCCGCCGTCCGCCAGTTGGAACCGACCGGGCTTGTCTTTGACGGCCCCGGTAAAGGCGCCCTTTTCGTACCCGAACAGCTCGGATTCCAACAAATCATCCGGCAGAGCGGCACAGTTGACCTTGATAAGCGGCCTGTCGGCTCGGTTGGACGCGCGATGCAGTCCCTCTGCCACAAGCTCCTTACCCGTCCCGGACGGCCCAAGGACCAGTACCGTAGCCTCGGAAGGACCGGCCTGACCGATGAGATCGCGGACCCGTTCAATCCCGGGGCTGGCACCGATAAAATCCGCTTCACCAGAGACTTCCAGCTTGAGGCGGATGTTTTCATTGAGCAGTTTGTGGTACTCAAAGGCTTTGCTGATAACCGCGATCAACTCGTCGTTGTCCGCAGGCTTGGTCAGATAGTCGAAGGCCCCTTTTTTCATGGCGTCCACGGCACTGCCCACGGAACCGAATGCGGTCAGCAGGACAACGGGCATGATGGGCCGCCGGACCTGCAACTCCTTCAAAAGCTGCATGCCGTCCATACCGGGCATCTTCATGTCCACCAGGGCCACGCTTGGGTAGGTGTCGGACTCCGCTTCTTCCGCCAGCATCGAGAGCGCGCGCTCGCCGGACCCCGCTTCAAGAACAGTCCAGCCGTCATCTTCGAGCACGGCTCGAACCATCATTCTATGACTCGGTTCATCATCTACTACGAGGACAATACGTTCATCTGTCATATGTCAATACCTTCCTGATCGTCATCCGGCATATCGGGAAAAAAGAGTTGCACTTCCATGCCTTCACCCGGCAGGGACTGAACAACGGCACGCCCCTTGTGAGCACGCATGATGTTCTGCACAATGGCCAAACCAAGGCCTGTGCCGGTCTTTTTGCCCGTTACAAACGGCTTAAATACGTCATCACTGAGTTCCGGGTCCATTCCCGGCCCGTCATCAGCCACGATAATCCAGACACCGCCGTCACCGCGCTCCGATGTAAGATGGATATGGCCCGGCCTGGGGCAATCGGTGCACCCTTCAATGGCGTCCAGACTGTTGGAAATAAGATTGAGCAGCACCTGCCTGAGAGCATCCTGATCGGCGTACAGCGGGTCAGGACCGAAATCGAACTCCGGTTCGATCTGCTTGCCTTCAAAATCAAACCGCATGAGCTGGCGGATGGAATCCCCGACCTTGGCCAGGTCGATGTGCTTGGGGTCAAGCGTACGCGGCTTGGCCAGATACAGCAGATCGGTCACCACGCGGTTAAGGCGATCCGCCTCCTGCACCATGGTGGTGGCATATTGATCAAGCGGGGCCTGCCCTTTGAGCTTGGTGGCGAACAGCTGAGCGAAACCGCGCAGGGAAGAAAGCGGGTTGCGCACTTCGTGTGCGACGCCTGCGGCCAAAGATCCGATGGCCGCCAACCGCTTGGCCTCGTTCAGGTCTTCTTCCAGCGAACGTATCTGAGTACGGTCACGGAGCAGCACAAGACGCTGTCCCAATTCCGGCGCGGCATCCTCGTCGTATGTCTGAAGATGCAGAGACAATATTTCGAGCTGACGCCCCTGGTAATCATACTGCTGCCAGCCATACGGGATGGACATTCTGGACATTTCCGACGCGCCGCCAAAGGGAAAGTCTCTCCAATTGGACCCGATGATCTCGGGTGCTCCCTCCCGCCCTTCCGGGGTAAGGAGTGTCTTGGCCGAATAGTTGGCCGCCAGAATCTCGCCGTCTTCAGCCAACGTAACGAGGCCGTCCGGCATGTTGTCGAGAAGAGTATTCTGAAACCGCTCCAGTCGAACCAGCTTGCGGCTGGCACCGCGCCGTCTGAGATAGGCGAAGACCAACGACCACAGGACCACGGCCGCCAGGAAAACATATCCTGTCTGGTACGTGGCCGCGCGTTTATACTGACGATACTGGGCCATATGCTTTTCCGCATTGAGCCCCACCACCAGAAACACCGGCGGCTCCTGGCTCTCGTTCACCGCAGCGGCCCCAAGGCCTTGCCCCAGTCGGAATGGCCGTCGAGAGCCTTGCTCCAGAGAATGATCACCCTGAGTTTCTTCGGGAGGCACTCCCGGCCTGCCGGACAGAGTAGCGATACCGGGGCGGGTACGCAGACCGGAAATAAGCACCCCTTTCTTGCCGACCTCGGCCATGACATGCCAGGCCCGGCCCGGCTCAATGTCCTGAGTCACGGAATCAGGCAGTTTGAACACCGGAGGCTGCTGATCGGTCACAGAGGCAACGAGCGGCTTGCCATCGGCTCCGAAAAGGGAAATGAAAACGATATCTTCGGACTTGGACAGCTCGGTAAAGAGCTCTTCCGCCATGGCCTGGAAAAGCTTGGGCGATTGCTGGCCCATACGCAGGGTTCGCGCGATGCGGAGAATGTTGTTATCCACACCGCGCAGAATGGAGTTGCCGGTCATGATCATGTGGTCCTCGACAATCTTGCGCTGCTGCGCAATGGACTGCCATGTCAAATAGAGGCTTCCCAAGCCCAGCACGATAAGCGCCAGGACCAGGGCAACCAGAGGACTTTTTTCTTTTCCTTCCCGACGGGCAACTTCCATATGAGCCTACTTACTCCCCTTCACAATCATATATATTTCTTTGGGAGAGATTTTGTGTTTTTCTGCCAGTTCCTTGAATGTACTGGTGTCGTCAGCCGCTATGCCCGCAGCCTCAAGTCGTTCAAAGACCGTGTCCTTGTCCAGACCATAGGTCATGCAGATCGTTGAAATATTCACCTTGCCTGTACCTTCGGGCGGATTCAGCGGCATGGTGTCAAAAGGATCGGCGTCCTGTCCCATACGGATATCATTGAAGACCTGCTGCGGGCTCACTCCCTTGGAGCGGGCGATGTCCTTGATCAGGGATCTTTCATTGATGGAGCTGTCATATCCAGCCGCATGCAGCGCCTCGACAGCCTGGGTCACGTCAAATCCGAGGAAGCCGCAGAACTTCATGAGCGGGCTGGTTTCAGCGTGCCCGTAGGGAGGGTTGCCGTACATCTCGGTAGCGTCGGCCTTGATCTCCGTGCCCAGATCGAGGAGATCCTGCATGGGGGACAGCCCCAGCAGGGTTCCGGCGAAAACGGCTACGGTCAAGAGGATGCTGATAATCATGGGAACGGTCATGACGACCAATTCGCGGGCCTTGTTCTTCATGTAGGCCATGAGCGGCTTCAGATTCAGAAAGACATGCAGTAGCAACGCGATAAAGAAAAGTGTGCCGACAGTCAGATGGGTATCACCCCACTGTCCTTTGGTCAGGCCGAACAATTGCCAATCTGCCCAGTTGGCCACGCGGCCTTCCGGGACTATATAAAGCACCACGCTGGTGACGATGGTGACGAGGAATGAAATGAGAGCGGTCAGTGACGTTATTTTTCGCAACATCCAGTTTCTCCTCAAGGGGCGATGTTTGGTTGTTTTCCGATTTCTCAGAACGGTTTTTCCAGCGCTTCCCCGCTGGATTGCAGCATTACGGGACGAGTCACCACCAGGGTCACACGTCCCGCAGAGTCCTGTTTTCCGGGGTTATCGGAAAGTGTTACTTACATGCGTCCCATGCCGTAGCCGGGGCAGTCGCCACCAAAACAATTCTGACCACGGCCCTGGAATCCCTGACCGAATCCGGGGCAATCCACGCCAAAGCCGCCCTGTCCGCGACCCTGAAAGCCCATGCCAGGGCCGGGGTAGTTTCCACCGCGCCCAAAACCGACAAGGCCGGTTTCCGCCTCAAGCTCATCAGCCATGGCGTTACGCGTGTCGAGCATCTGCTCATGCAGGGAGGAAATAGCAGTGATCAGTTTGCCTATTTTCTTTTCGTCCGCCTGGCCGCCGTTGACCATAGCCTGCAGGGTTGCGCGCTTGGTCAGCATCTGGCTCCGCAACTCAGTGAATTTGGGAGAATATTTTTTATAGATACCGTCGACAGCAGCCTGTTTTTCAGGGGTCAATTGCGAATAGAGATTGGAGCCCATGCGCTGTCCGGCTTTGTGACCATACCCTGGTCCAGCAACTGCAAGTGCGGCCATGGCAAGAACCAGGACTGCGGCTGAAACGGTAATGGTGATATTCTTTTTGTTCATAATAAAGCTCCTCAAGCGGGGTGGGGGTAAAATGTTTCATGCAAAGAGGAAGATGAGTGTGTTTCTTCTTGCTACTGCATAAAGCATTTGCTGTGCCAAATCATAACACACCAATTTACTTAAACAAAAAGTCACAAAGCGCAAAAAATGCACATATTTTGTGCACTCTGCTTCACATAAATGCACACATTTTGTGCAAAGTGCAAGCGCGCCGACTTGACAACATCCCCTTGCACAGCTCATTTAATTTATCGATAGGGACACGCAAACACAAAGGATCTATCTATGCCGATTTTCGAATACGTCTGTCAGGAATGCAAGAACGATTTTGAAGAGCTGCTACTCGGCCAGGATCAGCAAGCAGCCTGTCCGAAGTGTGGATCGGACAAGACCGAAAAATGCATCAGCGCATGCGCTGCAAAGGTCGACGGCGGTGCTTCCGGCCTCCCCTCCATGCAGAATATGGGCAGCGATTGTTTCGGTGGTGGCTGAAGCTTCTAGACTCTTCGCTCCGGTCGGAGCGAACACACACGTCGAGCCCACTGAGTTCGGCAACGAATAGCGCATATCAGCCGTTTCCTTTCACACGGAGAAGTGATAAGCGGGACTATTCATCTTACCCTTGGAACGCGTAAGGAACTCCCATGCAAAGCAGACTGCCCTGGCCCGAATATTTCATGCGCATCGCCCACCTGGTGGCCCAGCGCTCCACATGTACCCGACGCGCCGTCGGCGCCATCGCCGTTGGCGGCAAACGTATCCTGGCAACAGGCTATAACGGCGTGCCCTCAAATGTTGCCCACTGCGAAGAGGTGGGCTGCATCCGCGACAAACTCGGTATTCCTTCCGGAGAACGCCACGAGCTGTGCCGTGGACTGCACGCCGAGCAGAATGTCATCATCCAGGCCGCCACCCACAGCCTCGACCTCAAGGGATGCGACATCTACTGCACAACGAAACCGTGTATCCTGTGCACCAAGATGCTCATCAACTGCGAAGTGCGGAATATCTATTTCGCCGAAAACTACCCGGACGAACTCTCCGAACAGATGCTCGCTGAGGCAAGAGTTAACTATGTCTTCATGGAAGGCGACTTCATCTAGGACAAACCATGTCGAATGAACGTTTCATGACCCGAGCCGTGGAACTTGCCTATAAAGGGCGAGGGGCGACAGCGCCCAATCCCTGCGTCGGGGCGGTACTGGTAAAAGACAACACCATTGTGGCCGAAGGATATCACACGCAATACGGCAAGCTGCACGCCGAGCGCGAGTGCCTGGCCGATGCCCGCGCCAAGGGCGTGGATCCCGCCGGGCTGACCATGTTCGTGACCCTTGAGCCGTGCAATCATCACGGCAAGACCCCGCCCTGCACAGAAGCGATCATCGACGCAGGAATCGGCAAGGTGGTAATCGGCGCGCTCGACCCCAACCCGGTAGCCGCTGGCGGGGTGGAAGCATTACAGAATGCCGGTATCGAGGTGGAGATCAACGTCTGTTCACAGGCCTGTTGCGATCTGATCGCGGACTTTCTACTGTGGCAAACCTCCAATTCCCCTTTCAACATCATCAAGATGGCCGCTACGCTGGATGGTAAAATTGCCTCCAGCCGCCGTAAACCCGAGCCGGTCTCCGGGCCGGAATCGTTCGCCCGTGTCCATCAATTGCGTCGCATAGCCGGTGCAGTCGTGGTCGGGGGCAATACTTTTTATGCAGACAACCCCAGCCTGACCTGTCGGCAGGACGCCCTCCCTGCCAATTTCACCCAGCCGCTGGGCATTGTGGTCACGTCCCGTCTGCCGGAACGGCCATCGGATTTCACCCTGCTGCGGGAACGGCCGTCACAGGCCATTTTCATGACCACGGAAGACGCGGCCCGAAGCGAAGCCGCCGACATATTGCGGGAACGCGGCACTTCGGTCTGGCCCCTGCCCGGTCCGCAGGGCGGACTCAATCTGTCCATCGGCCTGGAGCGGCTGCGCTATGACCGAGGTTGCCATTACACCCTGTGTGAAGGCGGCGGTCGGTTCGCCATGGCCTTGATTGAACAGGGACTCGTTGACGAACTGGTCCACTTTGTCACGCCACGCATCCTTGGCGACGAGACCGCACCGGCAGCGTACTCGGGGCGCAGTAATGTGACCATGGCAGACACCTGCGATTTTCGCATTGCGCAGGTCGAATCCACCGGCGTGGACATCATGCTGACACTGCGCAAAAAATAACGCACCGCAGGAAGCCCCCCCGATTTACACTTACCCGGCTCCCTGCTACAACTTCGCCAAACAGCGCGAGGTACTTTTATGTTTACAGGATTGGTCATGGGCATGGGCCGCATCGAAGCCGCAGACAATCGTGGCTCAGAGACACGTTTCCGCATTCGTGCGCTCTTTGATCTGCCCGACATCGAACTTGGCGAATCCATTGCCGTGAATGGCGTATGCCTTACGGTGGAAACCCTCGGCGACAACTGGTTCACCTGTTATTCCAGCAAGGAAACCATGGGCGTCACCAGCCTCGGAAACCTCAAGGTCGGGTCCGAAGCCAATCTGGAACGCGCCATGGCCATGGGCGACCGCTTTGGCGGGCATATTGTTTCCGGCCATGTGGATTGCCTGGCCGAGGTGGCTGAAGTGCGCCCTGCCGGAGAATCCAAAATCTACCGTCTCGCCTTTGATGCCGCGACCGGCAAGTATGTCATTCCCAAAGGCTCCGTAACTCTGGACGGCATTTCTTTGACCGTAAACGATTGCACCCCCACATGGCTGGAGGTGAACATCATCCCGGAGACCCAGAAGGTCACCACCATCAGCGGCTGGACCCCCGGCACCAAGGTCAACATGGAGACCGACATCATCGGGAAATATGTGGAGCGCATGGTCGCCCCCTGGGTAAGTGACGGAGAGTCGGGCACGGCCAAAACCGGCATCACCATGGACTACCTGCGGGAGCACGGTTTCTGATTCGCCACTTCTTTTCGTTTTTTCAAGGCACGTTTTCGGACGTGTCTTTTTTTTGCGTTCGCCGTTGACCAACTCACCTGCCGGGGCTACAGATAGAAAAATCAATAACACGTTAGGAGAGTATATCATGAGTTTAATTTCACTGATTATAATCATCGCGGTCTTTGCAGGGCTCTGGAAAACATATGCTAAAGCTGGCGAGCCCGGCTGGGCCTGTCTGATCCCGGTCTACAACCTGTGGGTTCTGGTTCGTATCGCGGGAAGGGAATGGTACTGGTTTGTCCTCTTTCTCATCCCGCTCATCAACATCATCGTTTTCATCATTATTTCTTTGGATATTACCAAAAGATTCAAACAGCCCATGCCGTTTGCCGCAGGTCTGTTTCTGCTTCCGTGGATATTCTATCCCATTCTCGGTTTTGGGAGCGCCCAATACCAACGATAGTCTTATTCGTTAAGGAACGTAGAACAATCGGAAGCGAACCCTAGAGCCTGTCTCGGACGACGCAGCGCAGCCCGACCGAGTTTGCGTCGCAGACAATCTGTCGGGCAGTGAAGTCGCTTACGGGCTCTTGGGTGCGCTTCCTCGATCACACACAAAAAAGCGCTTTTTGCCTCCTTTTTGCCGCTTAGCAAAAAGCAGGTCGCCGTAAAGGCGACAAATCCGCAGGACAGCGGATTTGGACGTCGGTTCCTGCCGACGCCCCGAAGGGGTGAGCCCCAGGACGGGGCGAATCAAACCTTTGGAATAAATTTGAATTAAACTCTCACCGCGTAGCGCGCAAATCTAAAAAAAAGAGGCCGAAAGGACAACGTCCTCCCGGCCTCTCATAAAAAAGCGTGTAACGCGAACTAATTAGCGACGATATTCACCAATTTATTCGGAATGACAATAACCTTCCGTACAGTCTTCCCTTCAACAAACTTCACCACATTCTCAAGGCCGAGCGCGATGCTTTCCACCTCATCCTTAGGGGCGTTGTTGGGAGCCTGGAACTTGCCACGCACCTTGCCGTTGACCTGAACGACCAGGGTGACCTCATCCTTGACCAGTGCAGACTCGTCATAGGTGGGCCAGCTCTGACTGGTCAGGGGAGTGTCGTGCCCCATGGCCTGCCACAGCTCCTCGCAAATATGGGGAGCAATGGGATCAAGCAGGGTCACTGCCGTGGCAATGGCCGAAGACAGGGCCGCAGGATCGGCATCCTTGAGCTCATCTTTGACGTGATACATCTCGTTGACCAGCTCCATGACAGCGGCGATGACCGTGTTGAACTGGAAATCGTTCTCGATGTCACGGGTGGCGCGTTTGACTGTTTCGTGCTCCTTGAAGCGCAGCTTCTTGGCCGCATCGGACTCCGGCTTGTTGGCGGATGTAGGCATGACCGGAGTCAGCACCTCCTCCACTTCCTCCACCAGACGCCAGAGACGGGAAAGGAAACGGAATGCGCCGTCAATACCCTGATCAGACCACTCCAGCTCCTTGGCCGGAGGCGATGCGAACAGGATGAACAAACGGGTAGCGTCCGCTCCATATTCATTGATCATGGAATTGGGATCGACCACGTTGCCCTTGGACTTGGACATCTTGCCGCCATCCTTGAGCACCATCCCCTGCGTAAGCAGGTTGGAAAACGGCTCGCTGGCCGACACGAACCCGAAGTCGCGCAGGGCCTTGGTAAAGAATCTGGAATAGAGCAGATGCAGAATGGCATGCTCGATGCCGCCGATGTACTGATCCACATTCATCCAGTAATCCAGATGCTCTACGCCGAGGGCTTCCTCGGTGTTGCGGGGATCACAAAAGCGCATGTAGTACCAGGAGGACTCGAAAAAGGTATCAAAGGTGTCGGTCTCGCGGCGGGCGGCCTTGCCGCAGGTAGGACACTCGCAGTTCACAAATTCTTCCATCTGCGGGAGCGGCGATTTACCATCCTTGCGCACCTGAGCGTTCGCGGGCAACAGCACCGGGAGCTGATCCTCGGGCACGGGCACGGCACCGCAATCTTCACAGTAGATGATCGGGATGGGAGCGCCCCAGAAGCGCTGACGCGAGACGTTCCAGTCACGCAAGCGATAGTTGACGGCCATCTTGCCTTTACCGGACTGGTCCAGATGCTCGACAATGGCCTTCTTGGCGGCTTCGTTCTCCATGCCGTCAAAATCGCCGGAGTTGATCATGAAACCGGGAGCCGTGTAGGCGGCGTCCAGATCAGCAGCGTTCAGGATCTCGCCCTTTTCCTGCAGTTCGGGCGGATTGATGACGGCCTGCATGGGCAATGCGTATTTGGTGGCAAATTCGAAATCACGCTGATCGTGAGCCGGGACCGCCATGACCGCGCCGGTTCCGTACCCCATGAGCACGAAGTTGGCGATGTAGATGGGAATATCCTTGCCCGTGACCGGGTTCACGCAATACTTGCCTGTGAAGATGCCCTCTTTTTCGAGGTCGTCTGCGCCGCGCTTGATGCGGTCCATGTCCCTGATGTTCTTGACGAACACATCGATGTCAGCCTTGTTGTCGGCATCGGCGGTGAGGACATCCACCATGGGATGCTCGGCGGCAATGGACATGAAGGTC
Organism: Pseudodesulfovibrio sediminis; assembly: GCF_020886695.1. Classification (NCBI taxonomy): domain Bacteria; kingdom Pseudomonadati; phylum Thermodesulfobacteriota; class Desulfovibrionia; order Desulfovibrionales; family Desulfovibrionaceae; genus Pseudodesulfovibrio; species Pseudodesulfovibrio sediminis. Next base: position 3,093,194 of record NZ_AP024485.1, on the reverse strand, counting down.
GCACCGAACAGCGTGTCCGGGCGGGTGGTAAAGACGTCGATGGTCTGGTCCATGTCCTTGACCTGAAAAGTCAGCTCCGCACCATAGGACTTGCCGATCCAGTTGCGCTGCATGGTCAGCACGCGCTCGGGCCAGCCGTCTTCCAATGTGTCGAGATCAGCCAACAGCTCGTCGGCATAATCGGTAATGCGCAGGAACCACTGCTCCATGTCCTTCTGTTCGACTTCGGAATCACAGCGCCAGCACAACCCGTCCTCCACCTGCTCGTTGGCGAGCACAGTGTTGCAGTCCGGGCACCAGTTCTGGGGGGAATTCTTGCGGTAGGCAAGGCCCTTTTCCAGGAACTTGAGAAAAAACTTCTGCTCCCACTTGTAGTACTCGGGACGGAAGGAAGCGAGTTCGCGCCGCCAGTCGTAGGAGTATCCCAGTCGCTGAAGCTGCTCGCGCATCTCGCTGATGTTCTGATGGGTCCACTCTGCCGGGTGCGTCTCATGCTTGATGGCCGCATTCTCGGCGGGCAGGCCGAACGCATCCCACCCCATGGGGTGCAGCACGTTGAAACCCTGCATGGCCTTGAAACGAGCAACCACGTCACCGATGGAGTAGTTGCGCACATGGCCCATGTGGATTTTGCCGGAGGGATAGGGGAACATCTCCAACACATAATATTTGGGCTTGCCGGGTTCGGTCTCAACCTCGAAGCAGCCGGATTCTTTCCAGATCTCCTGCCACTTCTTTTCAATAGATTCAGGATTATATTTCCCTAAAGCCATGATTCAATCCTCGTCGGTTGTCGGAGCAATGTCCAAATGCAGTCATGGCGACGACATATACCCTCGGCCATGGCTGGGCATGATCCGGAATACCTTTGTCATCGTGCAGTGCTTTTTGAATTGTCCTGACAACCTCTAAATATGGTTTGCTTACTTTTTCAAAGACTTGGCAACGCCATCCAGAATACCGTTGACAAACGAACGTGACTTGTCGTCACCGAATGTCTTGGTCAGCTCGATGGCCTCGTTGATGGCCGCCTTCACCGGGATATCCGTGAACATCATTTCATAGAGCGAGAGTCTCAGGATGGAAACTTCCACCATGGCGATACGATTGATCTTCCAGTGCTGGGAGTGATCCTGAATGGCCTGATCAATTTCCGCGCGCTTTTCATCCACGCCAATGACCAGGTCATGGGCGAATTCTCTGGCGATCTCCGACTCCTGCTCAATGACAAGCGGGTTCAGGGCAAACAGCGTTTCCGCGTCTGCCGGTTCTTCCGCGTCAAGAAAATGCGTGGAGTATAGCACCTGAAAAGCCAGAGTGCGTCCCACTCTGCGAATGCCGGGCCTGTTGCCCTTTTTCTTTGCCATGATTTAGAGCTGCTCCAGGACCCGGATCGTTTCGAGCAAGGCGGATGCGGCTTCCACACCCTTGTTGCCAGCCTTGGAACCGGCGCGTTCGATGGCCTGATCCAGGGAATCGCAGGTGAGCAGGCCGAAACCCATGGGCACGCCGGACTCCATGGAGGCCTGGGCAACGCCCTTTGCGCATTCGTTACACACGTAATCGAAATGCGGGGTGGCGCCACGGATGACCGCGCCGAGCACGACCACGCCGTCATAGTCGCCGGAGCGAGCCAGCTTCTGAGCGGCAATGGGGAGTTCGAAGGCACCGGGTAGTCGGACCAGAGTGAGATCTTCCTCGGAACCACCGTGGCGAACAAGGTAGTCCACTGCACCGGAAATGAGCCGGTCAACGATGAAGTCGTTGAAACGTGCGGCCACGATGGCTATTTTCAGCCCTTTTGAATTCAGCTGTCCTTCGATAGTTTTTACAGACATGGTGTCTTCTCCCTACTGTATGAAATATATAGCGGTGTAATATGTTACGCGATCACTAAAAGTCAAATTTTGACGAGTCTTACTTGTCAACCTTGATCATGTGATCCATTTTGTCACGTTTGGTCTTCAGATATCGTTCGTTGACCGCACAGGCGTCCACTTCGATGGGCACACGCTCAAAGACTTCCAGCCCGTACCCTTCCAGACCGACCATCTTCTTGGGATTGTTGGTCATCAGGCGCATTTTGGAGACGCCGAGCGCCACCAGAATCTGGGCGCCGGTGCCGTATTCACGCATATCCGGCGGAAAACCGAGCTTGACATTGGCTTCGACAGTATCGAACCCCTGATCCTGCAGATGGTACGCCTTGATCTTGTTGCCCAGGCCGATGCCACGGCCTTCCTGACGCATGTAGACGAGCACGCCCTTGCCTTCGTTACGGATCATGCACATGGCGTCGGCCAGCTGAGGGCCGCAATCGCAGCGGAGGCTGCCGAACACGTCGCCGGTCAGGCACTCGGAGTGTACGCGAACCAATGTGGGCTCGTCAGGGGTGATATCACCCATGTACAACGCTATGTGCGTCTTGCCGTCGGCCTCGGAATGGAAGGCGGCGGATTTGAAATCACCCCAGCGAGTGGGCAGATTGGCTTCGCCGACCTTGGTAACGGACTTGCCGTCGAACTTCATGCGGTAGGCCACGAGATCGGCCACGGAGCAAATCTTGAGATCATGCTTCTTGGCATAGATTTCCAGGTCCGGCATGCGGGCCATAGTGCCGTCTTCATTCATGATCTCGCAGATAACGGCTGCGGGCTTGAACCCGGCGAGACGTGCGATGTCAGTGCCGCCTTCGGTCTGGCCGGTGCGCACGAGCACGCCGCCGTCCTTGGCGCGAAGCGGAAAAATATGACCGGGAGTGACGATGGAATCAGAACCGGCGCCGTCAGCAACGGCAGCCAGGACAGTGGTCGCACGGTCTGCGGCAGAGATACCGGTGGTCACGCCCACACGGGCTTCGATGGAAAGAGTGAAGTTGGTGCCGAACCCGGACTCGTTCTTTTTGGTCATGAGCTCCAGACCGAGATCGTCAGCCATCTTGTTGCTCATTGGCAGGCAGATGAGGCCGCGCCCATAGGTTGCCATGAAGTTGATCAACTCCGGCGTCACAGCTTCTGCGGCGCAGATGAGATCTCCCTCGTTTTCACGATCTTCGTCGTCCACCATGATGACCATTTTGCCCTGGCGGATATCCTCAATGGCTTCTTCAATCTTGCACAAACCCATGTTTACGTACCTCGATAATTGTTTTCCCTGGAGCGCGGGACACGCCGCGTCGAATGCGGACCCATTTCTTATCGTAAAAGGTCCTACGGGGAAAGAGGAAAGTTTTTATAATAAAGAATATTTATATCAATATGATACAAATACAGAGGCTGAAATTTGCCGTCAACGGCCTCCGTGTCGCTACCGGTAGATAGTCACTTGAGCGCCAAAGGCAATGTTTTTTACTCAAACAAGCGGCAGCTGTTTGTTGGTGGCGGGGATGAACATCGAGACCTGATTCCGTCCGTTGTTCTTGGCCCTACGCAGGCTCTTGTCAACGGACAGAATAAAGACATCCCGAAGCGTGCGTTTCGTGTTCGTGATCGAAGCCAGATCGGCGACACCGCAACTGACGGTCACCTTGACCTGCGGCCCTTCCAGGCTGATGTCGTTCACTTCCACGACCATGCGGAGCTTTTCGGCCACCACTGCGGCCTGGTCTGCCGTGGTCTCCGGAAGCAGGACCATGAATTCTTCTCCGCCGTAACGGGCCACGATATCCGAGGTACGCACATTGGCGTCAAGCAGCCGAGCCACCTGTGACAGCGCCATATCGCCCAGGGGATGCCCGAAGGTATCATTGACTTTCTGAAAATGGTCGATGTCGATCATGATCAGGGATAGCGGGTTGCCATATCGCCCGGCACGGCTCACCTCCTGGTCCAGATAATCGAAAAAACGTCGTCTGTTGGGCAGACCGGTCAGATCGTCAATGGTGGTCAACTGGGTGATGGCGAGGCGGGATTCCTGAAGCAGGCGGGTAAATCGACTTGAGCAAAGAAGGGAAAGGCCGAGAATCAACACGGCAGACACCAGCGCGGAAGCCACCGCGAGTGAGCTGTCCGCAACAAACAACGCAACGCCGAGCGACCCCAGAATAAGGGCCGCTGACACTCCCACCTGAATGAACAGTATTTTCCGAATCCATTGCCGGATGTGCGGTTTTTTGATCTCTGTCATCACTGTCTCCCCCAGAAATACAACGCGAGGACGGAAGCATACCCGCAAAGGGGGGAAAATAAAAGAGGGTATATCACATAACCGCCGCTCCGACCTCTCACAGGGGTCGAAACGGCGGCATGGACACTGTTAACAAGACAGAGATTTCACTCGGGTTACGCCTGGACCGGCTGAGCAAAGGTCAGGGACTCCGTGACAGGCCGTTTCAGCTCGGGCACACTCACGTTGCGCTCGGAAGCGAGTCGATCCAGCATATCCATCTGCCGTCTGGAAAGGGCGCTGTTGTCCAGACTCCGCCCGGCATCGTACACGCCAACCACGTCTTCGAGTACGGTGACGCTGTGAGTACGCCGATGCCAGTTGAGGATATTCAGATAATCGGCCTCATACTTGCCGCAATACTGCCAGCCGCCGCACCGGTCGACCACCAGCCGACGGGACAGACACAGGCAGAGCGGATCAATATTGCCCTGGCGAACCAGCGAGCCGGAATCGAAGACCGGCAGAAATGGCGTATTAAAGGCCAACTGGGTGTCGATGCGTCCGATGATCATCTCCGCATCGAAATGCCTGAGGTACAGATTGAGGGCGTACTGTTTGAGGACATTGTCATCATCCAGAAAAATGACCTTTTCCCCGGTGGCGATCTTCAACAACATGTTGCGAATGCCATTGCCCCAATCGTTGTCCCTGGGCAGATTGAACACCCGCACCGGGTATGCGGATGTGGGGGCCTTGCCCCGAACACCGTCAAAACCTATCAGAATTTCCACTTGCCCCGTTTCCAATCCGGCAAATCGGGCGGCGTCTTCCAGCGAAGTTACCGCTTTTTGCAAGGCCTTGGGCCTGTTGCCGGTGGAGGGGATAATTACCGAAAAAAGAATACCGCCGTCCTTGGCCATATGCTTTCTCTCCCTCCCCGCTTCCATGCGGGTTTGGGGGGTCTCCCAACCCCTGATTTCCATATCGTGAACAACAGGGCTTATTCCGGCTGTTCATGAATCGTATCGACGGTATTTAACGTTTGTTTAGGGGGTGAATGAAATTAATCCCTGAAAAGAACGAACACAAAGGCAATCATATGGAGGCAAAACAGAAAACAGCAGCGGTTGAAAACGCTGGCAAAGGAGCGACAACGACACCGCTCACGCGTACACGTCCCGGAAGACCGACTCAGTCGAAGCACACATCCTGCGTGGGAATCACCTGACAGAAACGTCTGTTCAAGGTCTGATTGTGATGGGCCACTATCTGTTCGCCGGTAATGACACCGTTGTCATAGGACGTATGCGCATCGCCGACCAGCACGGAATCATAGCCGTGGGCAAGCGCGCTGCGCACAGTCGTATCCACGCAACACTCGGTCTGCAGCCCACAGAAGATGAGCCTGTCGGCACCCATTTCCTTCAGATTAGCGTCGAAGTCCGTCTTCCAGAAAGCGTCATAGGAGGTTTTCATCGAGACCCGATCACCATCTTTGGGCGCGATCTCCGGCCTGATCAACCAATTGTGGGAATCCTTTTCGAACTCCGTTCCCATACCCTCGGTCGTGTGTTGAATGTAATGGACCGGCACCCCGTGCTCACGAGCCCGGGCTATGAGAGTCTGGATATTTCCGAGCACCCGCTCCCCTTCAAACGGGGTATACCCCGGTGTCTCGAACATGATATTCTGCACATCAATCACTACAAGCACGGTTTGACCTGACATGGTTCTCTCCCAGTTGTTTTGCAGCACTCGGTATTACCAAGGAGACGAGGTAAACAAAAGTCTTTTAATACCCGCAAACACCCTGCAACTCAGCATTCATACGCCATCTGCTCCTTTCTGCTGCACAAAGTGGACCTTTCCACCATTTCCCATTACCATCTCCTCCAATATGAATCTACGGAGAAGACACATGCCCTTTTATCGATATATCCTGTTGCTTGCGGTGTTCGCCCTGGCCGGTTGCAGCGGCTACTCCTTTGGTGAAGGCGAATCCTCGGTCCTGCCGAAAGAATACCGAGTCCTCGCCATCGGCGAAGTCTCCAACCCCACCACCATCTCCTGGTTGGAGCCCCGCCTCAGAAAACTGTTGCGGGATGAGCTGAACAATCGCGGTTCCATTCAGTGGTCCGACACCAGAGCGACCGCGGACGCTGTCATCGACATCAATATCCACCGCTACAATCGCCCCACGGCGGTCAGCGGTTCCAGCGACGAGACATTGAGTTCCGTGGCCGTTTTTCAGTTCGAAGCCGTCATCATTTCCACCATGGATGACTCGGAGTTGTGGCGCTCCGGCGTCATAGACCAGCAGTGGCCTTTCTTTTCCGGCGACGAATCCCAGGCAGACAAGGAAGTCACCAAGCTCGGCATACGCAGACTGGCCGACCGCATGACCCAAAACTACTAGGAAACCGACAGTGCCCCGCCCGAAATATCTTTTCCTCATCTGCCCGGACCCGCAGCTTATCAAGGCTCAGGTAGACGAGCGTCTCACGGCATCCGGCCAGAACGACTGGGAAAAAAAGGCGTTCTGGGGCGATGACGACGAACCGCTGCCAGCCACGTTCTGGACCGATCTAACTATCAAATCCCTGTTTCCGCAGCCCAAGGCACTCATCGTCCGCCGGGCGCACACCTTGAAAGCGGACCAGTGGGACAAACTCGATGCGGGCGTCAAGGGACTGGGCAGCGACATCTTTCCGATCTTTTGCCTTGAGGGGGAATGGAAGAGCAAAAAGGCTCCTGTTCCCCCGGCGCTCGCCCGGCGAGGACTATTCAAGAAGGCCAAAAAAGACGGCTGGATATGGGAGTCACAAGGGCTCGACCAGCGCTCTCTGACCGACTACGTCAAGGCGTGGGCGGCCAAGGCCGGGTTGACGTTCGAACCGGGAGCGGGACAGGCGCTGACATACGCCCTGCCCACGGACGCCGTGGCAGTCCGACTGGAGCTGGACAAGATCGAGCTGGCGGCGGGCGACGAGAAGATTGTCCGCAAGGAGTTCGTCAATCTTGTGGCCCAGACCGGCGAGATGGCGTTCTTCGACCTCATGGACGCGCTGGGGCGCCCCGGTGCCGAGGCCGCCGTGTGGAAGCGGGTCATTAACGACCACTCCAAGTCAGCCAAGGACCAGATGCTTTTCAACCTCATCGGATTTCTGGCCAGTCAGGCCCGCATGTACTGGATGCTCGCCCACGGAGAACAACCCAAGGGGAATCCGTACATGCTCAAAAAGAAAGCACCCATCGCACGACAGCTCGGAGCCGAAGGCGTGGCCCGCATGATCGACCTCGCGTTGGAGGCAGAGCTTTCCCTCAAGACCGGTGAACGCAAGTATGAAGAAGCGCTCGATATCCTCATGGCCGGACTCATCGATCTGTTTCAACCTAAACGCCCGGCCAAACGCTACTAACAGGTTCCTGCCATGACAGATTCAGCCAAGCCCCATTACCTCGGGCACCGAAAACGCCTCAAGGAAAAGCTGGTCAACAACAGCCGGGGGCTGGCTGACTACGAAATCATGGAACTGGTCCTGGCCACGGTCCTGCCCCGACGGGACACCAAGCCTCTGGCAAAGGAACTTATCGCCCGCTTCGGCTCCCTCAAGGAAGCCATCATGGCCCGCCCGGACCAGTTGGACGGCGTCAAGGGCGTGGCTGACGGCGTCAAGGCGCAGTGGGCGCTGTTGCAGGAGCTGTATGCCCGACTCAACCAAGCTTCGGCCAGACGCGGCAATTCCTTTGAAGGCGTGGAAGATGTCGCCAAAGCCGCCATGGCCCGTCTGGGCAGCAAGGGCATCGAGGAGTTCTGGGTCGTCTATCTCGACAACAAGAACCGGTATATCTCCTGGGAACAGATCGCCACGGGAACCGTGAACGCCACCGCGGTCTTTCCCCGCGAAATAATGGCTTTGGCCCTGCGCCAGGAAGCAGCCAGCCTGATCCTCATTCACAACCATCCGGGCGGCAGCATCAGGCCGTCAGGTGAGGACATGCTCCTTACCGGCTCCATTGTCGAAGCCGCTGAAAAACTGGACCTCAAGGTACTGGATCATATCGTTGTTACAGACTGTGATTACTACAGTTTCAGCGACCACGGGAGGATCTGATGCAGTTTCGCGCCATTGTCCACGGCGAGGTTCAGGGGGTTTGGTTCAGGGCATGGACCCGTGACATGGCCAGGGAGGCAGGCGTCACCGGCTGGGTGCGCAACCTGCCAAGCGGCGACGTGGAGACTGTGGCAGAGGGTGACGAAACACGCCTCAAACGTTTCGAGGCCCGTCTATGGGACGGTCCGCCTCTGGCGCGGGTGACCGCCATCGACGCCACATGGACGGATGACACCGACGATTTCACCCATTTTGAAATTCGCCGATAAGCACATATTTCGCTTTTCTCAAAAAAGCCGTTAAAAACAGCTTTTTTACAAAAATAATATACTTGCCAACCTAAATTGACGACTTATTTGGGGTAACACTTCAAATTTGCACATGAACACGAGGTCAATCCCTTGAGCAAAAAAAACAAGAAATCCCCTATCCGGCCTACGCGCATAAAACGCAAGAAGTCGGACTCGATTAAAGATAAGGCACCGTCCCAGCAACCGAAACAGCCCACGGAAAAGGGGCCGAAAGCTGGCGAAGAGTTGCCTGACATCATTGAAGCCCTGACCGGTCCCGCCGGCAGTGCGACATTATTCGGTGATGACGACATGGCCGCACACAACCCCGCGGATATTCCGCAGGTGCTCCCGGTGCTGGCGGTCCGCGACATCGTGGTCTTCAACTACATGATCCTGCCGCTCTTCGTGGGTCGGGAGAAATCCGTCCAGGCCGTGGACGCCGCGCTGGGCAAGGACCGGTACATCCTCATCCTCACCCAGAAAGACGAGGCAGTGGAAGACCCCAAAGAGGACGAACTGTACATGACAGGCACCGTGGGCATGATCATGCGCATGCTGAAAATGCCCGATGGCCGCCTCAAGGTTCTGGTACAGGGGCTTGCCCGCGCCAAAGTCAAGAAGTTCACGGCGAACGAGCCGTACCATATTGCGGAACTTGAGCCGCTCATTGAGGCAGAGGCCGATCCGCTCACCCCTGAGCAGGAAGCCCTTGTCCGCTCCTCTCGCGAGCAGTCCGAGAAGATCCTGACCCTGCGCGGCATTTCTTCTCAGGACATCATGTCCGTACTCAACAATGTCAACGATCCCGGCAGACTGGCCGACCTCATCGCCTCCAATCTGCGCATGAAGGTCGAAGCCGCCCAAACGATTCTCGAATGCCATGAGCCGATGAAACGTCTGGAACTGGTCAACGAGCAGCTTCTCAAGGAAGTTGAAGTGGCCAGCATGCAGAACAAGATCCAGACCATGGCCAAAGAGGGCATGGACAAGGCGCAACGCGACTTCTACCTGCGCGAACAGATCAAGGCGATCAAGCGCGAGCTGGGTGATGACGCGGACGAATCCGAAGAAATGGACGAACTGCGCCGCGGACTGGAGAAATCCGGCATGCCCAAGGACGTCATGAAAGAGGCGTTCAAGCAACTGCGCAGGCTCGACTCCATGCACGCCGAGTCATCCGAGGCCACGGTCATCCGCACCTACCTCGACTGGATGGTGGAGCTGCCGTGGAAAAAGGTCTCCCGAGACCGGCTGGACATCAAGAAGGCCGAGACCATCCTGAACGAGGACCACTACGATCTTGAAAAGGTCAAGGAGCGCATCCTCGAATATCTCTCCGTGCGCAAGCTCAACCCCAAGATGAAAGGGCCGATCCTGTGCTTCGTGGGCCCTCCCGGTGTCGGCAAGACCTCGCTGGGACGCTCCATCGCCCGCTCTCTGGGTCGTAAATTCCACCGCATGTCCCTTGGCGGCATGCGTGACGAAGCCGAGATCCGCGGTCACCGCCGCACCTACATCGGCGCCATGCCCGGCCGCATCATCCAGGCCATCAAGCAATGCGGCACCCGCAACCCGGTGATCATGCTGGACGAGATCGACAAGCTCGGTTCCGATTTCCGGGGCGACCCCTCGTCGGCGCTGCTCGAAGTGCTCGACCCGGAACAGAACTTCTCGTTCACCGACCATTACCTGAACGTCCCGTTCGACCTGTCAAAGGTCATGTTCGTGTGCACGGCCAACATGCTCGACTCTGTGCCCGGCCCGCTTCTGGACCGCATGGAAGTCATCCGTATCCCCGGATACACCGAGCAGGAAAAGACCGTCATCACACGCCGCTACATCCTTCCCCGGCAAACCGTGGAAAACGGTCTCAAGGAAGCGGAACTGGTGATCAGTGACAAGCTGGTTTCCAAAGTGGTGCGCGAATACACCCGCGAAGCCGGGCTGCGCAACGTGGAACGTGAGATAGGTACCTTGTGCCGCAAGATGGCCCGTAAAAAGGCCGAAGGCGAAAAGGGACCGTTCAAGGTCACGACCAAGAACCTTTACACCCTGCTCGGGCCGCCCCGCTTCCTGGATGACGAAAAGGAAGTCACCCTGCCTCCGGGCGTGGCAGTGGGCCTGGCCTGGACTCCGGTAGGCGGCGAGATTCTCCATATCGAAGTGACCACCATGCCCGGCAAGGGCAAGCTGATCCTCACCGGCAAGCTCGGCGATGTCATGAAGGAATCGGCGCAAGCCGCCCTTTCCATTGCCCGCGCGCATGCCGACCAGTACGGTATCGATTGCGACTTCACGGACAAACTGGATATTCACGTCCACGTCCCGGCAGGTGCCACGCCCAAGGATGGCCCATCGGCCGGTGTGACCCTGGTCACGGCTCTCATTTCCGCACTGACCAACACGCCCATCTGCCCGGACCTCGCCATGACCGGTGAGATCAGCCTGCGCGGTCGGGTCCTGCCTGTGGGCGGCATCAAGGAAAAGATTCTGGCCGCAGTGTCCCGTGGCATGAAGAAAGTCCTCATCCCGGCCCAGAACAAGAAAGATCTGGCCGAGGTGCCTGACGAACTCAGGAAACGCATCAAGATAACCACCATTGAAAAAGTGGATGAGGTTTGGGATCTGGCCAAGAAGTGCTAGCTCCTGCATCCTGAAAAAAAGCAAAAAACAGCCGTAGCGATGATTCGCTACGGCTGTTGTCGTTTTCTACATGCCCACAGCGTCCCGTCCCGGCAGCCAGAGGTATTCCTCCTGCAACTCGGCCCGGCGTTTTTCCCGCTCCCGCATGAGGAGTTCCGCATCCGGTTCGTGTTCAGCCACGGCCTCACTGAGGAGCGCGGCACGACGGACCACCCCTTCGGGCACCGGCGACTTTCCATGCCGGGCGCGTAAACCGGGATTGTCACCCAGGGCGATGATGAGTTCCACCAGATTCCGGGCCAGCGGCAGGGCCGGATTGTGTTCGAAACAGTCGCTGAGAACGCCCATGCAATCCCACCACTGCCCCTGTTCGTAGTAGGCACGGGCGAGATTGTAGTAGAGGTGATCATCTTCTGACGTGAATCGCAAACCACGCCTGTAGCAGACGACCGCTCCTTCGAGAAAACCGATCTTGCGCAGCTTGATGCCGAACTCATTGAAAAGATATTGGTTCTTTCCCGGGTACGCGCTTTCCAGCCGTACCAGTTCATTGATGCACTTGCGACCACGGGACGTCTTGCGGTTTTGAATATACTTCATGCCGAGCGTGAACAGCCCACGCACATTGGCCTCGTCCACGCACAACGGATCACGCATGCCGGACAGGCTTCGGTCCATGGATTCATCGAGCCGGAATTGATGTTTTCTGACCAAGGGCAGCATCTGCTTCTCGAAAACTTCCACCTCGGGAGTATAGTTCCCCAGCAGCTCCTCCTCGGCAATGAGTGACTCGGCACCAAAAGGCAGAAACTCTCCGTCCACACCACGGACGCCATAGGTCGTCTCGCCCACCTGCCGGATGAGCCAGTAATGTCTCTGGCCGTGGCCGCGCAGGGTTGTTCCCCGGCGAATGGCCAACGTCTTTGTGGTCGAAAAAATGCAGCAGACTGGTATGGACCCGATTCGTCTGAGGCCACGGTGCGGCCGTCGGGCATTGTCCAAAGAGACATGTCTGTCCAGTATCATAGTCAAACCCTTTGCAGAGGACAGTCACCCCGGACAGCATCCATTCGGCAGACTTGGCTCTTCCCTGGAGCAAATCCGCCAACCCGTGGATGGTCCGGTCAGGTTTCCGTTTCCCGTGCGTGCGCCATGGGCTCCCGCTGACACCAAACGCGTTTACGATCAATACACCTCCCGACGCTGCGGCCGGGAACGACTTTCCACCCCTAAACCTTGCTCTCTTATCGGTGACCGCGACAAAGTCCTTTAGTGTCAATCCGCACAAAGAAAAAAAAGACGCGGAAGAGATCTTCCGCGTCTTCATCCCTGCTGCATGGGGGAAAACCGTTACACCATTTATTCGTCACTCCCGTGCCGTTTCACATGCACCGTGCCGACCGGAGGACCGCCTGAACGGGCGCGACCGGGTTCGATACGCATGACCGGGCCTTCATCCAGAGGCAGCTTGACCGTATCGGAGGCCAGCACCTCACGAGCGCGAGAGGCCACATCCGGCGGCACCGGAGGTTTGCCATACTGCGAAAGCCGATATTCGTTTTCTTCCAGCCCGACCACGACCTCCAGAAGATTTCGGGTCACTTCCAGTCGCGGATTGAGGCGATGCGACTGGACCAGATTCTCGATACAGCCATGCCAGTCGTCATTTTCATAACAGGCACGCGCCAGATTGTAGTACAGATTTTCATCGTCATGGACGAACTCCGACGCCCGCCTGAAACACTCCACGGCTTCGGGCACCAGACCGTTCTTTCTGAGAGCGATGCCGAATTCATTGAACAGGAACTGCCCGCGCCCGGCAAAGTCTCCCTGCACTTCCACAATCTCACTGATTACGCTCTGCGCCAGCTTCATCTGATTGCGTGTGGCATAGATCAAGCCGAGGCCGAACAACGAGGTGAGGTTGTGCTCGTCCAAGTCTGTCCCGTCAGAAAGCCCCTGCTCCTTCATGGCCGGCAAAACCAGGCCGACATAATAGGCGATTTCGGGAACATAGTTGTGAATAAGAATTTCAAGAGGGATGGTCTCGACCTCGCCCGCCGGCAGGTGTCTGTTGTTGATGAGCTGCCCTTCGAACATGTCATTGCTCACCTGTCGGATGAACCAGAACGTCTGGTTCATATGGGAACTCGCGCTGGCTCCCATTCCCATCTTTACGGATACGGTCGTGGAGAACACGCATTTGAGCGCTCCCCCCCTGGTGAGATACTTCCACCCGGATGGCGGTTGCGGTGCATCTCCATCAGGAATGCTGCCCAAATCAAGAAAAGAAAGATCATCACTCATTGTCTACCGGTCCGGTGATTGTATCTATGGAATCCACACTGACACTCTCATCAAAATACACTCTTCCATCTCTCGCTGCCTCTGTAAAGTGTTCTATTGGGAGCGCCGGCTCTGGACAGCGCGATACACGGTATTATCATACCTTCAGCGCCCGGACCGGAACATTGCCAGCCCGGACCTTTTCAGCTATTGAGACCCTTCGCCAAGACGACTTGGCCAAACTAGTTCTGGAGCGTTTTATGCCCATTTTTGAATACAAATGCAGTGATTGTGACAATGAATTCGAGGAACTCGTCTTCGACAGAGACGAATGCCCCCCCTGCCCCAAGTGTCAATCCGCCAACACCGGTAAGCTCATGAGCGCGGTCCGGTCCAAGGTGGGCGGGTTTGCCCCTGACACCGGTGGCGACTCCGGCAGCAATGCCGCAGCCCCCTCGGCCCCCAGCGGATGTTCCGGTTGCTCCGGCGGCGACTGTTCCAGCTGCGGATAGATATTTCAACAGACCAAGGTTACGCATGAAGAAACTGACCATCGCCACCAGAGGCAGCGCACTCGCGCTCTGGCAGGCCAATCATATCAAGGACTGTCTTGAAACCGAGCACCCCGGCCTGACCGTGGAGCTGCTCAAGATCAAGACCAAGGGCGACAAGATTCTGGACGTTCCGCTGGCCAAGGTCGGCGGCAAGGGACTCTTTGTCAAAGAGATCGAGGAGGCGCTTCTGGATGGCCGCGCCCAGTTGGCGGTCCACTCCATGAAGGATGTCCCCACCGAGCTGCCCGAAGGCCTTGAAGTAAGCATTATCCCCGAACGCGAAGAATCCACCGACTCCCTGCTGTCCGTCAAATACGACGGTCTCAAGGGACTGCCTCAGGGCGCCGTGGTCGGCACTTCCAGCCTGCGTCGCCAGTCCCAGCTCGCCACCCTGCGCCCCGATCTCAAGATCGAATCCCTGCGCGGCAATCTGGACACCCGCGTCAACAAGCTCCTCAACGGCGAATTCGACGCCATCGTGGTTGCCACCGCCGGTCTCAACCGCCTCAAGCTCTCCGCGCCCAAAATGGAAATCCTCGGGCCGCCGGACTTTCTGCCCGCCGTGGCTCAGGGCGCGCTCGGCATCGAGTTCCACGCCGACAATCAGGAAGTGCGCGACATGCTCGCCTTCCTGGACCACACCCAGACAAAATATCAGGTCATGGCCGAACGCGGCTTCCTGACCGGGCTGGACGGTGGCTGCCAGGTGCCCATCGCGGCCTGGTCCGAGATCGAGGGCGACCAGATTCGCCTGACCGGTTTCGTGGCCGACGTGGACGGCTCCCGTCCCATCCGCAAGATGGTGGAAGGCCATGTGGACAACGCCTGGGATGTCGGCATGATTCTCGCCGGACAGGTGCTTGAAGCGGGCGGCAAGGCAATTCTCGACGAAGTCTACGCCAGGGAATCCAAGTAAGGACCGGATGGACAGCGCTGCTCTGAAACGTCTCCAGGTGATCCCCGGAGTGGGACCGAGCCTGTCCAGAGACCTGCTCAGTCTCGGGTACACTTCCGTGCCCGAGCTGGTCGGGGAAAACCCCGAGGCCATGTATCAACAGCTCATGGATCAGGCCGGAACGCACATTGACCGGTGCGTGCTCTACGTATTTCGCTGTGCCGTCTATTTCGCTTCAACTGAAAATCATGAACCGGAAAAGCTCAAGTGGTGGACATGGAAAGATTAAGAAAGGTTAAGAAGGTGCGTCTTGCAGGGGACCGGAATTCCCGCGATGTATCGCTCCCCCTAAAGATTTCTGAATACAAGCCGATAAAAACAGCAGGAACAATACTCAATACCCCTTTAAAGGAGGTAAGGATTATGGAAGTTGCTGGATTTGAAGTTCAAGGAACAAACCAAGCGGAAAGCATCAAGAACATCCGCAAGGTTCGGCTGCAGCGTGAGGTTCTGGAAAATCCGGAAATGGCCCGCGAGCTCGTCAAGGTCGAAGCCACCGGAACCTATAACGCCAAGGGCGATGTCATCCAGGCTGTCACTGGAGACCTTGGTGATGCTTAGGCGCGTGCATGGCACGCAAAAAAAATAGGCTGGTCAGTAAACTGACCAGCCTATTTTTTTTGCGCTTCGTGCATGCCGATCGGCGAGACAACGCGGATCGGCACCACCTTCGTCTATTCGGCTTCGGACACGCCTGCATCCGAAAATGTAGCCATATTATTGAACATGTTTACGGCACTCCTGACCAGGAACATGGCACAGGCGGCACCGGTGCCTTCCCCAAGCCGGAACCCGAGATCAAGGTAGGGGTTCAGCCCCATGGCCTTGACCGCGCTCACATGCCCGCCCTCGGCAGAGGAGTGGCTGATGATGCAGTACTCCTTGACTGCCGGACAGAGCTTCCAGGCGGCGAGGTAGGCCGCGGTAGAAATGAATCCATCAACACAGATAAGCTGGCGATTTTTGGCACCACCCAGGATCAAGCCCGCCAAAGCAGCTATTTCAAGACCACCGAGCGCGGTCAGGATATCGAGAGCATCCCCGGATTCGACCACTGCCTTGTTGGCCTCAAGCCCTTTGTAAATGACTTTGGCCTTGGCTGACACGCCATCCGCATCCAGACCGGTACCCAGCCCTGTCATGGCTTCCGGCTTCAAGCCAAGGTAGGCACAATACAGTGCCGTGGACGGGGTGGTGTTGGATATGCCCATTTCGCCTGTGCCAAGCACTTTGACGCCGTCCGCATGCGCCCTGTCCGCCAGGGAGACACCGAGCATGAGCGCTTGCAGGCACTGCTCCTGCGTCATGGCCGGACCCACGGCAAGATTGGCCGTACCAGGGGCGACCTTGGCCTGAATAAGGCTGGGATGTTCGTCAAAGGTGGAGCCACAGCAACCGGCATCGACCACATAGAGCTGTGCGCCCACGGTTTCCGCCAGCACGTTGATCCCCGCACCGCCGTTCAGAAAATTAAGTACCATCTGCCGGGTGACTTCCTGCGGGTACACACTGACGCCCTCGGCATTGACGCCGTGATCCCCGGCCACGGTGTAAATACGCATGGGGTCCGAAGAGAGCGGACCGCCCTCCTGAACAAGATACATCTGCAGGGCCAGATCCTCCAGACGCCCAAGGCTTCCCTGGGGTTTGGTCAGATCATCGAGATGGGCCTGTCCCGCTTTGGACAAGGTCTGGTCAACAGGCGCGATGGCGGCCACAACAGCTTCAAAATCATTCTTCATATCAGTAGTTCCTCAGTGTGTTTATCGGTTTCGGAGAGATACACGGTCGCCTGATTTCTGTAAACAACCGCCGGGCATTGAAGGCCATTTTGATACGTGCTATCCGAAGTGCTGCACACGCTCCTTTCACACACGGGATGTCATGGAAAAAGAACTTTGCATCGTACACGCCAACTGCCAGGGCGAACCGCTCCTGGAGCGACTCACGGCGTGTCCGGAATTCCATGCCCGGTACGAATGTCTGCTCTATACGAACTATGTTCACGAACCGGTGCCAGACTATGCGCTGAACAACTGCTCGCTGTTTCTCTACCAGCACCTCGGGGATAAATGGGGCGAACTGGCGTCTGACGCCTTGCTCGCCAATCTACCGCAATCCACACGCAGCCTGTGCATCCCGAACATGTTCTTCAAAGGCTACTGGCCCACATGGTCAAACGAACCCGGATTTGATTACCGCTGTGTGCTCCTTGACGAGCTCATCGAAACAGCCCTACCGGTGGAAGAGGTCATCCTGCTGTACATGCACACGGATGTTTCCACCCGGTTCGACCTGCTCTCACTGGTGACCGAAACCATCGCGACCGAACGGGAACGGGAGACACACACCCCTATCAAATATCTGGATGTCATCACGAAAAACTACCGGGAAACACAGCTTTTTCATACCGTCAACCATCCCGGATCACTGCTCATGAACCATGTTGCAACAGGCATTCTGGAGGCGCTGGGATTCACGCCGCCGGCACCCTCTGTATTCGATGCGCTGCCGGAACCATTTGCCGAATTCGATCAGCCCATCAACCCCAAGGTCGCCGAGTTCTTTGGCTGGGATTTTGTCGAAACGGATCGTCTTTACACCATATATGGCCGAAAGATGAACTTCGCCCGATGGGTGTCGAGTTATGTCTTTGCGCGCAGGGCCGGGATCTCGGACTTCATCGGCTTCCTGCAGGGCGATTATATCGAAATCTGATCGCAACTGAAAAGGCCTCCGAAAACTATCCCGGAGGCCTCTCTTTTATTCTTTAACCGCAGACACAAGCGCCAGACCATCATCCGGCACAGGCCAATCCCTGTGATGGCGCACTTCACTGAAACCCGATTCAATCAACAACGCAGTCATTTCCTCGTCACTCCACGCCTTTGTCGTTGAACGGTAGCTGACAGGCTTGTCCTGACCGGATGTCAGCACATGGAAGCATTGCAGAGCAACAGCCTCCTCTTCAAACCAGTGATTTTCCGTGAGACAGACATACGGCTCATCAGCAAAGAGTCCGCCGGATTCGGCCCGGGTCCAGGAATTGGGAGCCTCGCCGACGCCTTTGACCGCGTGCAGGCATTGGTGTTCGATCAGCAATGTTCCACCGAGAGCCAACGCAGCATGGGCCTTGGCCAAAATTTGCCGACACTGGCTGGGCGCAAACACGTTCAACTCACCGTACACCATCATGATCACATCGAAAGGCCCGCCGAAATCAGTCTCGACCACATTCCCAAGTCGAAACACGCACTGATCGGACGTGCCGTATTCCTGAGTCGCATACTCGATGGATGCAGGGCTGAAATCAATGCCGAGATACTGATGTCGCTGATCGGCCAGCAGACGGGAATACAACCCCGGCCCGCAGCCAAGGTCGAGAATAGCGGCAGGCCCGCTGTTCAAGAATCGGGAACGTATCCACGAAGCCTGGGCTTCGATGAACGTTCTTTTTCGACTGGCAAGATGGTGTTCCTGGGAGAGGTGCTCCGCAAGAATTCGTGCACTGAAGGCAGGGTCATTCCATGGGATCTTGTGCTCACCCTGCCACAAGGAGTCGGCTTCAGGTGTCACGCCGACTATATCGTATATTCTATTTTTCATTACATGCTCCATGACATGGTTAGAGGGTGTTTTTCATCAACACACAACCGAAGTCCATATGATCTGTTCAGGAGCACATGCCGTGAGGTATACAAAAACACCCTCCACAACTCAAGACCCTTTAGAAATTCCACACACTGGTCGATATGATTTCTGCACACGAACCACGGAGGGTTCATGTATATAGAAATGGATCAGACCCTTGTTACGGGCGAATACAGCTTTGAGATGCACCTCAATGAGTTGGCGCATGAGCAGGCGGATAAGATTCTCGGCGACATGATAGAACTGTCGGACGAGGCCATTACCGCATTCGAGGAAGCGGCCATCGAGCCTATCAGGAACGGCTCTTTTTCCCTTGAGCAGATAGAGCAGCGCATCAATGTGGTCCGCGGCGAGATAGCCGAGGTCTGGAATTCCGCCCTGCCCGACGAAGAGAAGTACCGCCAGATTGCAACCAAGGAGAACGAGATCGCGCTCCTTCAGGCCGGACAATTCACCTTTGCCAAGGCCGGTCTCTCAAAGACGGTCTGACCTGGCTACGGCTTGCAGATCTTACAGGGCCGGAACCCGGCATTCAGCGCCTGCTCTCGCGAGGAAAAGACCACCGTGCAGTTCTTGCAGTTGAAGTACCTGCAAGCGGGCTGATGAAAGATGTGGGAATTCCTGTTTCCATGGTAAACGCTTGAAGCGGCCTGGGCCTCACACGCCAACCGGGACGGGAAACTCCCCGCCAGCATAATCGCTCCCGCCAACAGGACCAGGGCAAGGATGGATGTGGAATATTTTTTCATGCCTCACCAGTACACCCCTGACAGGAAACAATCCAGACTGAACCGCCCCTCGGCACCATCAACCGGCCATACAAATCAAAACGGACGCTCTCTGTTAAAGGGAACGTCCGTTTGTATTTTCACAACTCGGCCAGAGGGATGTGTTTACCGCAACCTCGGCGGTCCCAACACGATCATCTCCGCGATGGTATGATCGACCTTGGGCATCTGGCGCAGATTATTGCCCACAAACTGCATTTCGAGCATGACCAGATCCTTGTACATGGGCGTGCGGTCCACAGTGGGGATGACGTCCAGCCCTGCGGTCAGTTCCTGACACCGATAGCAGCCGGGAAAGTTGATCTCCTGCCCCGTGGGCTTGACCAGCTTGTTGGGAACTCCGTGCATGCGGCAGATCATGAGCCGGTGCTTGTACAGACCACAGATGCCCTGCTTCTCGTCGATGTTGAGCGGGCACATGATGTGCGGCCGCTGCCCCTGCGCCAACGCCTGTTGGCCCTGGGTCACATACTCCTCGGCCTTGGCCTTGATCGCTTCCAACTGGTCCGCGGGGAGCTGATTCAACCCCTCCCACATATACGCCCACTCGATGTAGGTGTGATGCTGGAAAAAGGAGAGACAACAGTTGTCATGACACCCGTCGCATTGCATGTTGATGGGTTCGGCCACTTCATTATATCGGTCGACCATCTTGTCGTATATGGCGGCCAACTTGCGGAAAGCCGCCTTGGGAGTGAGTTTTTTCATATGAAATCTATTTGATTGAGGATGATGTCCACGCATTCTTCGGGCGTGTTCTTGTCCGTGCTGACCAGAATGTCAGCGGCGGCACGGTACAGCGGCTGTCTCTCGTTGTAAAGCTCGGCCATGGTCTTGCCGGGGCCAATGGCCAGCCCACGGTTTTCACCGCTGCCCACGCGCTCGATAAAGGTGGCCTCATCAATATCCAGCATGACCACCGATCCCAGCTTCTTGAGCTGTTCCATGGCCTTTGGCCCATAAATAACCGATCCGCCTGTGGAAATGACCGTGCGCGTCAGATTCAATTCGGAGACAAGCTGCTCCTCGATGCGCAGGAACTGCTCCAGCCCATAGGCGTCCATGATGCCCTGAAGCGGTTGGGCGTAGTAGGATTCGAGATACCGGTCAGTGTCGAGCTGCCCCCATCCCAGACGGGCGGCCAGCAGGCTGCCCAGCGTGGACTTGCCGGCTGAAGCCATGCCCACCAGCGTGATGCACGGCAAAGGAACTTCGTCTCGTTCGATGCGAGTGTAGGACACCCTATTCACTCCTGACAAGGCAAACGCGGTCTTCGCCATCGCGCTCGGTCACGAGCACGTTCACATGTTCTTTGTCCATGGTATTGAGCTTCTTGCCCACATAATCGGCCTGAATAGGCAGCTCCCGGTTCCCGCGATCCACCAGCACCAACAGCTCTACGCGCTTGGGGCGGCCATAGTCGAGGATCGCCTCCAGCGCTGCCCGGATGGTACGACCAGAAAACAGCACGTCGTCCACCAGCACGATGGACCGGCCCTCCACGTCATAGCCGATCTCCGAACAACTGATGGTCGGCGTCAGCTCCAGATTGGTGGTCCAGTCGTCGCGGTACAGGTTGATGTCGAGCTTGCCCAGAGGGACTTTGCGCCCAAGACGTTCATCGAGCAGTATTTTCACTCGCTCGGCCAGGTCGGCGCCGCGCCGCTGGATGCCGAGTATCGCGAGCGATTCATCGTCACCATGACGTTCGTAGACTTCAAAGGCCAGACGCTCAAGCGTCCTGTCCATCTCTTTTTCGGACAAAATAGTGCCGCATTCTTTCATGATTGAGCCTCACGTGGCTTTTTTTTTGCGATTCAGGGAACCTAGGAAATTAGCCCATCTACGGGGGGTGGTCAACTTCCGCAAAGGAGAATGTGCACTTTTCGATTTGACAATTACTACTATTGAACTTACCTCTTCATTTCCCGACCACAATTAGGAGGACTAATACCATGTTTGAAGTTACCGAAGCTGCCCAGAAGCAACTGGAAGGCTATTTTCAGGATAAAGACACCTCCCCGGTGCGCGTATATCTCGCAGCCGGCGGCTGATCAGGCCCTCGCCTGACACTGGCTCTGGATGAGCCTACCGACAAAGACGAAGTGTTTGAGGCTGGTGGATTCACCTTCCTTATCGACAAAGAACTGCAGACTCAAACCGGCAATGTCAAAGTTGACATGACCTACTACGGTTTTGTCGTTGAGTCCGAAAATCCCGTTGGCGGCGGCGAAGGCGCAAGCTGCGGCTGCTCCTCTGCCAGTTCCTGTGGTTCCGCAGGCTCCGGCGGTTGCAACTGCTAATTGGCGACAGCAGCTATTCGCTGCAATTGCATCAGAAGGCCCAGGCCCTTGCGTGGTTAACCACGCGATGGACCTGGGCTTTTTTACATCCTCAAGCGCTGCATCTTTCCTGAATGCGGCCACTCCGTGACGCACTTGTACACACGCACCTGCTGTTGCATTGCCCTTCTCCACGCCTTTTTATAGGCCGCCTCTTTACAAGATACAATATATGTCTATACATACATGCGAAACAAACCCCTTCAGGAGAAAAGAATATGATCACAGCAACAGAATCTGCAACCAAGCAACTCCTTATGCATTTCGCAGGCAAAGAGGCGCAGCCCATTCGCATCTACCCGGACGAGTGTGACTGCAAGGGCAAGCAACTCACGCTTACGGTGGATACACCCACGGACAAAGACGAAGTCTTCGAGACTGATGGATTCACCTTCTTTATCGACAAGGACCTCCAGGCCGAGATCGGCAACGTCACCATTGACATGACTTACAACGGTTTTGTCGTTACCTCCGACAGACCTATCGGTGGCGTGAAAGATACCAGCTCCGACTTTGCCATCGAGCCCTGTGGCTCGGGCAGCTGCAGCTGCGGCCACTAATCCACCGCGATCAGGAATCTGTTGGAGCAGAGACTCCGATACAGTCAAAAAGCAGCTCATCGGCAGCGTTCAAAAGCCCGGACCATTGCGCACCCTAACACGCAATGATCATGGGCTTTTTGTGCGTCGCATCGTTCACGACTTCTCGCAAATCAGTCAAGGCATGAACAGCGCCGCAAACAACCGCTTTGAACCGATCTCGATTTTATGGGATTTTCAATAGATCACCTCTTTACAACTCATCGTTCATATCTATACTACATGAAAACAAACCACATCAGGAGAACAGTACATGATTACAGTCACAGAACCGGCAACCCAGCAACTCGTCGCATATTTTGAAGGCAAGGAAATGCAGCCCATCCGTGTCCACCTCGGTGGCGGCGGCTGCGCCGGAGTGCAGCTGACATTGGCCCTGGATGAAGTCCGCGATGACGACAACACTGTCGAACTCGACGCCTTCACCTTTGTCATCAACAAGGAACTGTCCGAAGCAGCCGGCAAGGTCACCATTGACCTCTCCCAATACGGCTTCACCATCAAATCCGAAAATGAAGTCGGTGGTGGCGGCGGTTGTGGCTGCGCTTCATCTGGCACCTGTGGTTCCGCAGGCAGCGGCGGCTGCAACTGCTAATTGGCGATAAGTAGCGATCTGCTGCGTTGCTTCAAAAAGCCCAGACCCTTGCGTATGGAAATACGCGGCGGGCCTGGGCTTTTTTTGCGCCTTGCAGCTCACTACTTCTCGCCAATTAGCCCACTCCCAGATCACCAATCGTACAGCTGCTACGCAGCCTGATCTCGTGTTGAAAAAGAATCGACTGCGTTTTTCGAGGCTTACAAGATCGCATGCCTCAGGTATGCTTCATAAAGCCCACACCCTTGCGTATGGAAATACGCGGCGGGCCTGGGCTTTTTTTGCGCCTTGCAGCTCACTACTTCTCGCCAATTAGCCCACTCCCAGATCATCAATCGTACAGCTGCTACGCAGCCTGATCTCGTGTTGAAAAAGAATCGACTGCGTTTTTCGAGGCTTACAAGATCGCATGCCTCAGGTATGCTTCATAAAGCCCACACCCTTGCGTATGGAAATACGCGGCGAGCCTGGGCTTTTTTTGCGCCTTGCAGCTCACTACTTCTCGCCAATTAGCCCACTCCCAGATCACCAATCGTACAGCTGCTACGCAGCCTGATCTCGTGTTGAAAAAGAATCGACTGCGTTTTTCGAGGCTTACAAGATCGCATGCCTCAGGTATGCTTCATAAAGCCCACACCCTTGCGTATGGAAATACGCGACGGGCCTGGGCTTTTTTTGCGCCTTGCAACGCACTCTGCTCATGCATCTTTTTTTACTAAATTCATATTTTTTCACTGCCACCTCTTTACAAGGAATGATTCCTACTTATATACTTAAAGAAACTCATTCAATTAGGAGAAAACCCAATGATCACAGTCACTGAATCTGCACAGCAGGAACTCACCACATATTTTGCTGACAAGGAAATCCAACCGGTCCGCGTCCATCTTGGTGGGGGTGGCTGCGCTGGAATGCAGCTCACCCTGGCTCTGGACGAGGCACGCGATGACGACAACACAGTCGAAATCGACGCCTTCACCTTCGTCATCAACAAAGAACTGGCCGAAGCAGCCGGCGAGGTAACCATTGACCTTTCCAAGTATGGCTTCACCATCAAATCCGTCAACGAAGTCGGTGGCGGAGGCGGTTGCGGCAGCTGCGGCGGCGGTTGCGCCCAGTAATCGTTCCCTCTGATCCTTAAAGCGGCCTTGTGCTGCGTTGATACCCAAAGCCCGGATTCCCCGTATAATAATACGTGATGGAACCGGGCTTTTTCTATGCCCGACCAGTCGTCATCCACAGCCATCGCCAAGCCAAGGCACAATCAAAAAGACCTCGCAATAGACCCCGCCTGACAGGGGAAGCACATTGCAGGTGCCAGAAAACGCCATTTCTGATAGTATGCGTCCGTCTATCATCTTTCAGAAGGAGCATACCGTGAGCAAACAATACGGCTTCATCGTGCTGGCACTCATCAGCCTGATCATGACAGCCTCAGCCATCCCCACGCGCGCCCACGACGACATCGTCACGATCTGGTCGCAGGCCGAGGCTCCCGCTCCTCCCGAACTGGTCGAAGTCATCGTCAATCCCACCGACACCGCCCTGCTCATTCTCGACATTGAAGAATTGACGTGCAACGCCAAACGGCGCCCTCGCTGTCTGGAGACCGTTTCCAGCATAGCCACATTTCTGCAAAAAATCCGAGCAGCAGGTGTGACCGTTATCTACAGCCTCACAAGCCGAGGCACGCCAGACACCATTTTGCCGGAAGTCAAACCCAGAAAGAAAGACCTCATCGTCCAGGCCAGTGTGAACAAATTTCATGGCACCGTGCTCGATGCCTTTATCCGCGAACAGGGTATAAAAAGGGTCATCATCTGTGGCACAGCCGCACATGGAGCCGTCATGCACACCGCCACGGCCGCAGGACAACGCACGCTGGAGGTCATTCTGCCGGTAGATGGGCTTTCCGCCTCCACCCTATATACCGAACAGGCCGCAGTGCAGCTGCTGAAGACAGGGCCGGGCACACGGCGATCCATCAAACTCACCCGTTTCAACATGATCGCCATCAAGAAATAAAAGGAACGCTCCCCGAGAAGGATCTCGGAGCGTAGAAAAGAACAGGCGCGAACGGACATTCTCGACCATGGCAACGCCACAGGAACGCAGCAGTCGCAAGCCGAGCCGCCCCCATACAAACAAAAAGGGCCGGTGCTCTTGGCACCGACCCATCCAATTAGGACCGCAACCCGGCCAAAAGCCGGCTAATCAAAAGTCCTCTCATCGACGAGACGGGGTGCTCCTTCCGGCAGGGTGCCGGGCGCAACGATCTCGACGACAGGTCTCAATTTCATGGTCGCCTGAAAATCAGCGACGAAAGTCTCTTCATCGAACGCCTGCGCGGTCTCAACCACGACGACAAGCGCGTCCATGCCCTTTACACTCTTTACCTGTATCTGCCAACCGGAAACATCAGAATACTGGGCAAAGACCGCACCGGCCTGTCCGGGATAGATGAACTGTCCCTTGACCTTGACTGTATCATCAGCGCGCCCCTTCCATCCCGTGAGCTTACGGGCTGTCCGGCCACAGGCGCACATGGATGTGTCCATGGACGACAGATCACCCGTGGCAAGGCGCACCAGCGGATAATCATTAAAAAACGGCGTGACCACGACCTCGCCAAGCTCCCCGTCAGGCAGGGGAACCCCGGTAACCGGATCACAGATTTCCACATGCCGGTAGTTGGACAGGTGCATGCCGCCAAGCTCCATGCATTCGTAGGAGATACACCCCACATCAGCGGTGCCGTACCCCTGGCGGATAGTAATGCCAAACATGTCCTCAACCTCGGCACGAAGGGCTTCGGACAAGGGTTCGGCAGCCACATAGGCCTTTTCGAGCTTGAAGTCCTGCCTGAGATCCAGCCCGGCCGCCCGGGCCTTCATGCCGATAACCTTGAGATAGCTGGTCATGCCCACAAACGCGGTGACCGGCAGTTGGGTCATGAATTCGATCTGCTTCTCCGTGTTGCCCGGACCAGCGGGAATGACAGCGCAGCCTATATCCCGCAGCGGCTCTTCGAGCATGAGGCCAGCCGGAGTCATGTGATAGGAGAACGTCATCTGCGCGAGGTCTCCGGGACGGAAACCGGCAGCAAAAAACCCTTCTGACCACGCCCAGTAATCAGGCTCCACGCCTTCGGGGTCGAAGAGCGGGCCAGGGGACTGATAGATGCGCCCGAGTTCTCCGGGGGAACAATTGAGGAACCAACCGATGCCGTGCTCAGCCTGCCAGTCGATAAGGTCTTTTTTGCGCAGAGGCGGAATAGCCCCATAGTCGTCAAATGACTTGAAATCCCTGGCGCAGGCATTCAATTTCCTGAGACGTGCCTGAAATTCGCCTGAAGAATTTTCGGCCTCGGCCAGCACATTCCTGACAGCTTTCCATTTACGGGCCATGCGCTTTTCGCGCGGTTCGGTCTCATATTCACTGTAGTACACAGCCACCTCCGCAATCGGTGAAATTCTTACCAACACAGTCTCGCAAAAAACCGCCTCCACATCCACTCAAATAATCAATCTCCAGGGCTGTGCTGATGCCCCGCCAAGGACAATCGTTATCCAAGCCACCGCTTTCTGCGACGATAGTGTTTTACATCACGATAGCTCTTTTTGTCACCGCCGTGGCCCATGCCGAGATAAAATTCCTGAACATCGGGGTTATTGAGCAGGTCGCTGGCCGTGCCATCCATGACCACGCGGCCATTCTCCATGATGTACGCCTGTTTGGCCACGGAAAGCGCGGCCCGGGCGTTCTGCTCCACCAACAGGATGGTCACGCCCTCTTCAGCATTGAACTTCTTGATGATCGCGAAAATCTCTTCCACCAGCAGCGGAGCCAGCCCCAGGGAGGGTTCGTCCAACAGCAACAGATCGGGCTTGGCCATGACAGCCCTGCCAATGGCGCACATCTGCTGTTCGCCGCCGGACATGTAGCCCGCAAGCTGCTTGCGCCGCTCCTTGAGTCGGGGGAAATAGTCGTACACCTTTTCCATGGACTCGGCGATCTCGCTGCGAGGACGGGTAAACGCCCCGCACTTGAGGTTCTCCTCCACGGTCAGGTCTTCGAAAATGCGCCGCCCTTCCATGACCTGGAAGATGCCCTTGCGCACAATCTTTTCCGGTATGGTCCCCTGAATAGCCTCATCCTTATACAGGATGGAGCCGTCCGTAACCTCGCCGTCCTCGGTCTCCAGCAGGCCGGAGATGGCCTTCAGCGTGGTGGATTTTCCGGCACCGTTGGCACCGAGCAGGGCCGTGATCTCCCCCTCCGGGCAGGCCAGGGACAACCCTTTCAGGACAAGGACAACGTCGTTGTAGACGACTTCGAGGTTCTCGACTTTTAAAACATCACTCAAATTTGCCTCCGGCGGCTCAAGCCCCCTCTTGAAAAGAGGTCAGAGCATCTCCAAAACTGTGTGTCGCGCCGCTGGAACTCCATGCGAGCTTCTTGAGCTGGCTAGACGGCGAGGCGCAAAAATATCTTTGGAACACGGGGTCGGGGGTGATTCGCCACCCCCGACCGAATTCTATTGTTTTTTAGTGACCGAGCCAGTCGGCGCGGCGTTCCAGAATCTGCTCTTTCACGAAGGTCAGCTTGCCGTCCTTGATGGTGTACAGGAAGACAGCCATATTCGGGCGGTGATCATCCGGGAAGTAGGAGATAAGCGGAGCCAATCCCATGGGATCGAAGTCACGCAACGTTTCCAGTGCGGTCTTGACGGCTTCGCCGGTGATGGGACCGTTGGCGCCAGCACGCTTGAGGCCTTCGGCCATGACCAGAATGGACACAAATCCACGGGTGAAGTGCGTCATCTGCGGTTCGTTGTTGGTGATCTCCATGATCGCCTTCATGCCGGGCACGTCGTCTCCGTAAACAGCGGCGGCCTGGTTGGAGTAGGCCCCGTTGGCATCGTCACCGGCCAGCTTGTACAGGTTCTCGTCCGATCCCCAGATATTGGTGAAAAAGACGGTGTCCATGCCGATGTTCTTGGCGGATTTCAGGATAACGGATGTGGACGGTGTGGTTCCGCCGATCCAGCAGAAGTCCGGGGCGGCATCCTTGAGGGGAAGCAGCTCGGTGGTGGCGTCGATGGCCTTCAGGGAGACGTTGGCGTCGCCCACCAGCTCGAAGCCGAGTTCTTCGGCATAGGCCTTGGCGCCCTTGATGGGAGCCAGACCATAGGGGTGGTCAGGATAGATGAACGCGATCTTGGGAGCGCGTGTTTCCGTCCAGGTGTCGCGGAAGTACTTGATGGCAGCACGGGCCTGCGTGGAGTAGTCGGCGGCAATGAAGAAGTTGTACGGAGCCTTGGCCGGATCGGTCAGGTGGGCCGAGTAGGATGCGGACAGATCGGGAATCTTGTCCTTGGCCAGACTGCGGGTCAGCGCTTCGGTCACGGCCGAGCCGTATCCCTGAATGCAGACAACCTTCTCGTTGACCATTTTCTTGTACAGGGACAAACCTGTCTGGACATTGTACGCAGTGTCCTGCAGATCAAATTCGATGGGGCGACCGTCAATGCCGCCGTTGTCGTTGACGTATTTGACGCCGGCCTTGAGGCCCGCGGCGTAGGGGACGCCCACGGACGAAGTGGGACCGGACATGTCAACAAGACCGCCCACCAGAATCGGGGACGCGTCCTTGGCTTCACTGTGTGAATCGGTTTTGGTTTCAGCCGGTTTCTGCTCTTCGCCTCCACAGCCAAAGAGCATCAGCCCGGCAAGAAGCATGATGCAAGCCGCAGTTATGATTTTACCTACCCTCATTATCGATCTCCTAAGGGATTGAAGTTCCACGCCCTCCCGCAACGATCGGGCGTCATTTCTATGGTGAACCCGCACCTCTGTGCAGGATTGTGCCTAATGGGCGAACGGATACAGCTTCCAGTACGCCTTGATCAATTTCCAGCGATGCGCCAGCCCTTCCGGTTCATAAATCAGGAAGAGGATGAGCACGAGGCCGAACACGCCTTCGCGCAGAGCCACGATATACTGGGTCACGTCCGGGAAGAAGGCTCCCAGACCGTTGGCAACGCCGTTGAGCACCTCGGGCAGCAGCGTGATGAAGATCGCGCCGAAGACCGACCCGATAACGCTGCCCAACCCGCCGATGACCACCATGGCCAGATAGGAGATGGACAGCCCGATATTGAACTGCTCGGCAGAGATATAGCCGGTATAGTGCCCCCACAGACCGCCAGCCACGCCAGCCAGAAACGAGCTGACGCCAAAGGCGATAAGCTTGTACCAGAACAGGTTCACGCCCACGATCTCGGCTGACAGATAAAAGTCCCGGATGGAGATGAATGCCCTGCCATGCTTGCTGCGCATGATGTTGGAGACCATGAGCAGCGCCATGGCCGCACAAAAGAAGAGCAGGAAATACATGCGCCCTTCAGTGTCGAACGTGAACCCGAAGATCTGCGGCGATTCAAGCAGCAGCCCGTTTGAACCGCCTGTCAGCGCACCACCGTGCAGGAAGAAATATTCCAGCACCAGCTGGGCCGCCAGGGTGGCGATGGCCAGATAGATTCCCTTGAGCCTGAGCGACGGGATGCCGAAGACCATGCCCACCATGGCCGTGACCAGCCCACCGGCCAGTATGGCCAGCGGAAACGGTACGCCGTGGAGGGTGCACTGCCCGGCAGCGTAGGCCCCCACGCCAAGGAACGCGCCGTGGCCCAGTGAAATCTGACCGCACATGCCCGTGAGCAGGTTCAGCGAGACCGCGGCGATAACCGCAATGAATATCTGATTCATGACCGAGACCAGATAGGAGTTGAGTGCGAACGGAGCCACACATAACGCCATGATCAACAGAACAATCATGATCTTCTGAAAGCCCGACTGGAATATCTGGGCTTCGCCTTTGTACGAAGTGAAAAAGAGACCGCATTTACCCTGCATGACTACACCCTCTCGATTTCCTTGGTCCCGAAGAGACCATAGGGTTTGATCATGAGGATGACGACAAGCACGATAAAGGCCGCGACTTCCCTGAATCCTCCGAGGCCGAGCAGTTGCCGCGCCGCCCCGTCACAGACATTTTCCAGCACGCCGATGATCAACCCGCCAAGGGCTGCACCGAGCAGGGAATCAAGACCGCCGAGGATAACCGCCGGAAAGACCTTGAGACCGAGATGGCCGATGTGGGAGTTGATGCCGTTGATGTTGCCGAGGATCACGCCGCCCACGGCAGACACGATGCAGGCGATGCACCAGCTCATGGCAAAGATGTTCTTGATGCCGATTCCCATGGATTGGGCGGCCTGCTGATCAAAGGCCGTGGCACGCATGGCAATGCCGGTGCGCGAATATTTGAAGAAAACGGAGAAAATCAGGAACAGGACCACTGACAGGCAGAACGCCGCGATGTAGACCGGAGCAACCGGCAGCCCTGCGATCATGATGGGATCGGTCGGCAGTACCTGAGGGTAGACCTTGATCTGCGTGCCCCAGAAAAGCTGGACCAGGGATTTGAGCACCGAGCTCATGCCCACCGTGACCATGATGACGGAGATATGCTCCTCGCCGATGAGTGGTCGGAGCACCATGCGCTCGATGGCCAGCCCCAGCAGCACCGAAAAGCCGAGCGTGATGAAGAAGGCCCAGATGAACGGGATATGGAACTGAACGGTCAGGGCAAAGCACATGTACGCACCGACCATGACCAGCTCGCCCTGGGCAAAGTTCACGACCTTGGTGGCCTTGTAGATGATGACGAATCCGAGTGCCACCAGAGAGTAAATACTCCCGACAACCAGACCGTTAACGATAAGTTGCAGATAATATTCCACTTAGGCCTCCATGTCCTCAATGCGGATAGCACCGCATATCTCTCGCACCCGGCCATCCTGGTAGGTGATTTCGGTTTCCAGATTCATGGCGCAGGCATCTGTATAGAGCGCCTCGATGAGCGAGCCGTATCGCTCGTTGATGGTCTTGCGCCGCACCTTGCGCGTGCGGGTCAGTTCGCCGTCATCCGGGTCGAGTTCCTTGTACAGCAGGCAGAACCGTTTGATCTGCGTTTCGGCAGGCAGGGTCGCGTTGGTCTTGGCGACCTCATCCTTGATGAGTTGATAGACCTCATCCTTGGCCGCCAGATCCTGATACGTGGTGTAGGTGACCATCTGTGTCTCTGCCCAGTGGCCCACGATGGCCATGTCGATGCACAGGATGGCTGACACATAATCGCGCCCGCCGCCGAGCACCACGGATTCGCGCAGGAATGGGGAGAACTTGATCTTGTTTTCCAGAAACTGCGGCGAGAACTGGGTGCCGTCGTTGAGGTGCATGACGTCCTTGAGGCGATCAATGACCACCAGTCGGCCATTGTCGTCAAAATACCCGGCGTCGCCGGACAGCAGCCAACCGTCTTCGGAGACCGTTTCCCGTGTCGCTTCCTCGTTTTTGTAGTAGCCGAGAAAAACCGCCGGGGAACGGGAGATGATCTCGCCCTCTTCCGTGATCCTGACCTCGGTCTCGGGAATCGGCGCGCCAACCGAGGTAAAGTCGACCTCGCCATCCTTGTGAATACAGGAAATACCCGCGATCTCGGTCTGGCCGTAGATCTGCTTCAACCGGACGCCAAGGGCGTGGAAGAAACGGAAGATATCCGGGCCGAGCGCCGCACCGCCGGTAGTGGCGCTGCGCATGCGCGAGAACCCAAGGCGATCGCGCAGAGCGCGAAACAGCCCCTTGTCCGCGATGAAATACTTGAACTTGAGCCAGGCTGACGGGGTTTCGCCCGCAAAGACCGTGTCCACATATTCATACCCGATGGGCAGGAAGAGGTGATACAGGAACCGCTTAATGGGCGTAGTCTCCATTATGTCGCCCTGCACCTTTGCCGCAATGGATTCATACACGCGCGGCGGGGAGAAGATAAAATGCGGCCCGATCTCGCGGGAGTCGGCAGAGGCCGTGTCCGGGGTCTCCGGAAAATTGACGCAGAAGCCGAACAGCAGCGCTGACGCCACGGCCATCATCTGTTCGCCCATCCATGCCAGCGGCAGGAAGGAGACGAACTCGTCCCTGGCGGATTTGGGGTCAAACTGACCCAGATTATGGGCCATGGAGAGCAGGTTGACGTGGGAGAGCATGGCCAGCTTGGGCCGTCCCGTGGTGCCAGACGTGGTGGCGATGAGACAGGCGTCATTGGGATCGAGCTTGCGAGCCAGCTCCTTGTATCGGCCCACCACATCGGACTGGGCTTCACGTCCCAGACGGCGAATGGCCTTGAAATCCTGCAGCCCGTCCACGTCCGCTTCATAAGCGACCAAGCCCTTGGGATCATGATAGATGATATGCTTCAGGTGAGGCAGGTTGTCGCGGAACGACAACATCTTGTCCACCTGCTCCTGGTCTTCGGCAACCACGAGTTTGCATTCTGAAAGCGCAAAAATATATTCGATTTCTTCGGCAGGTGAGTCCTGATACAGCCCCAGTGCGATGCCGCCTAGAGCCTGAATGGCGAGCTCGGCCCAGATCCATTCCGGGCGGTTGTCGCCGATGAGAATGACGATGTCGCCCTTGGTCAGCCCCAGCTTCTCCAGCCCACAGGCGAATTCCGCTGTGATCTTGAGGTTTTCCTGCCAGGTAACGGCCTGCCAGACACCCCATTCCTTTTCACGCAGGGCGGTCTTCCGGGCGCGCTCCTCGGCCTGCTTGATGAGCAGACGGGGCAATGTTGTCTTATATGATTTCGGCATGTGCAATCCGTATTTTGAGTGTTCTCGTCCCCTGATCAGGGTCCGGACCTATTTGTCTCATCTCCTGGTGAACGTCTCTTCTTCGGTGCCCAGATAGGCAGCGATGACGCTGGGATCTGCCTGCACTTCATCCGGTGTGCCCTCGGCTAGCTTGGACCCGAAGTCGAGCACCACGACTTTATCGGAGATGTCCATGACAACTCCCATGTCGTGCTCCACGAGCAGGACGGTCACGCCCCACTCTTCGGCTATGTCCAGGATATATCGAGCCATGTCCTCGGTTTCTTCGAGGTTCATGCCAGCCATGGGCTCATCGAGTAAAATGAGCTTGGGTTCCGCGGCGAGTGCGCGGCCGAGTTCCACCCGTTTCTGCACACCATAGGGAAGGCGTCCCGCATGATGATGCCGATAGGGTGAAAGATTGAGAAAATCGATGACATCTTCCACACGACGGCGGTGTTTGTCCTCTGTCCTGACAGTCTTTCCCCAATAGAAAATGGAGGAAAACAACCCGTAGTTGATCTGGCTGTGCCGACCGACCATGAGGTTGTCCAGAACCGAAAGGCCTTTGAACAGGGCGATGTTTTGAAAGGTGCGCGAAAGTCCGAGCTCCGTGCGTTTGTGCGCCGGAAGAGAAAGCAGACATTCGTCGTCGAGGGTGATTGAGCAAGGTCCCTTAGCCCCGCCATCGGGGATATAGCGACCACTGATACAGTTGAGCATGGAGGTTTTGCCTGCACCGTTTGGACCAATAAGGGATGCGATCGTCCCCTGTTCCACGGTGAAGGACACCCCCATAAGAGCTGCGATGCCCTTGAAGGTGAGTGTTACGTCACTGACGTCAAGATATGCCATAATCCTGCAATTATGGTTGAGAACACACCGTCATAAACGACGTATGCACGGCCAGACGGTGAATTCCTGAACACCGTTACTGGTCCATATGCTGCCGAGTCGGCTGGTGAGCCCTTAGGTCCACTCCCCCTTGAAATCGTCGGGAGTGACCAGTTTGTAGCCCCTGTCCTCCAGTGCCGTGGCAACGGTGGACGGGTCTTCGGTATCTATACGGACGACCACTACTCTGCGTCCGTTAAAAAAGAAGGTCCCGGTGGAGATGATGGACATCTTCATATTGGCGATGACACCGGCGACTTCATACAGTACGCCGGAGCGGTCCTCGACTTCAATGGTCAGTCGACTGCCGCCCTCGCGGTATCCCATCTCCTCGGCCAATACGTCGAGCATGACGTTCCGGTTGATATAACCGATCAGCTCTCCGTTCGTGTCGACGACTGCGAGGCCGGCAAGATCCATCTCGAACATCATGTCGGCGGCACCCTCGATTTCCGTCTCGGGGGCCACGGTCTTGATATCGGTGCGGTAGATCTTCTCCACGGTGAGCTTGCTCATGAGATAATTGATCTCGTGTTTCTCCAGAGAGGTCATGATGGACGGCAGCGCGGCGAAAATGTCTTCCTTGCGCACGTAGCCAAGCAACTTGCCGTCGTCATCCACCACCAAGAGCATCCAGAGTTTATTGGTCTCGAGCTCTTTTTGAGCATCCTTGACCAAGGTCTGGGGGGTGACTTTGACAAAGTCGCGCAGCATTTTCAGTCCAACGTACATGTGATCCTCCTTGGATGGCCGCTTCGGCGGTCTCTATATGGCCTGTTATGAAATAACGTTGTCACGGATGGATACACGTTTTCATTGAGTGGTGCAATTCCATCCGCAAACGGCCAGAGAACCTCGCGGCCCACCTAAAAACCTGTTTTTGACCCACAAGTCAAGACTCAAACCTCAGTTTGTGAAAAAAATGTCGACCGAGGCAGTCTACAAATACAGTTTCAGCATATCCGGCCTGATTTCTGGAAGAGAACAGTAAAACAGGGATGCCGAAGGGATTGCGCGCGCGTTACTACGCATGCATCCTCATGGCCAACAAAGCGCAGATTCTGTGCCTTATTCTTAACAGTGCGCCCAAATCATATCTCCCACCGGATAAAATCATTGGTTTATTCCGAAAACAGGTCTAGTTTTCAACTACTGATAAACACAGGACTATTGGGAAATACATATCCGTCAGTATTCACGACATCAAAACATCATGGAAGGATGGTTAACCTGATGCCCCAAAACGTCAGCAAGACACAACCCAACGGTATACCGGACAACGTGAAAATCGTCCAAAGGGCCATGAACCTTTTTCTTATCCTGTTCCTGTCCATCGGTGCCGTACTGGGCGGCAGCGTCGCAGTCATGTACCAATCCAATCTGAAGACATTCCTCTCGGATATCAAGTCTCGCCAAACGACTTCCATCGAACTTCAACAAGCCACCATTTACAATGAATTCGACCACATTGTGAGTGACGTACTGTTTCTTGCACGACAAAACGAACTCATCCTGCATCTCGACTCCGGTACCAGGAGTATGATCCCGGATATAGAACGCGAATACGCTCGTCTGGCTGAAAGCAAACACATCTATGACCAGATCCGCTTTCTGGATGAAAACGGAATGGAGACAGTTCGCGTAAATTACAGCGGCAAGGCCATGGCTGTGACGAAAGACAAATTGCAAAACAAGGGCAATCGATACTACTTCAAGGAGTGTTTCGCCCTTAACCAACAAGATCTTTTTATTTCCCCGCTTGATCTCAATGTGGAAGGCGGTCATGTGGAACGCCCCCTGAATCCCATGATAAGGATAGGTACTCCGGTCTTCGACTCTGACGGAAAAAAAAGAGGTATCGTTCTGATCAATTATGCCGCCCGCAAGTTGCTGGGACGAATTGTCAGGTCCGGCTCAAATTCCCAAGGCTCCAAGGCACTCCTGAATTCTGATGGGTACTGGCTCCTTGGTCCAGAAAAAGACAAGGAATGGGGGTTCATGTTTAAAGACCGGGCCAACGCAACCTTTGCCAGAGACTATCCCACCGAATGGCAGCGGATTCTCGAAATGGGAGCCGGACAGATTCAAACAACAAATGGTCTGTTCACCTTCAAAACAATTTACCCAATTGAAGAAGCTGTCCAAGCCAGCAAGAACATACCTGCTGACCAAGTCACACACACCGCTACAGACAAGCCGCAGTATTTCTGGGTACTGCTCTCCCATGTTCCGGCTGAGGTCATGCAGGGGTATACTCATACCCTCATGTTCAAGCTCTTCCTGGGCGGCGGCGGATTGTTTCTGCTCATCGCCTTTGGCTCATGGCATCTGGCCATGGCCATTTCGCGACGCAAGATTTATCAGACGCAGTTGATATCCATGGCCCTGTTCGACTCGCTGACCGGCCTGCCCAACCGCAAGAACTTTTTTGACAGGCTGACCACAGGCATAGCCCATGCCAAACGGTACGAACGCAAACTCGCCATACTCTTCATCGATCTGGACGGGTTCAAGGCAGTCAACGATACCCACGGACACGAAGCCGGAGATGAACTGCTGATCAAGGTCGGCGACACCCTCTCAAACACCGTGCGCAAAACCGACACCGTTGCCCGACTGGGTGGCGACGAATTCGCGATTATCCTGAGTGAAATCAAAAGCGTTGATGAAGCCGCCATGGTGGGAGAAAAGATCGTCAAGGAATTGTGTCGCCCGTTCCCGCTGAAGGCCGCCCAGGTACAAATCGGAGCCAGTATAGGCGTGGCGGTGCACCCCGACCACAATGACGCTGGGACCGAACTGCTCAAGAGCGCGGATCAGGCCATGTACGAATCCAAGTCCAAGGGCAAAAACACCTGCACGGTGGCGACCTCCTCCGACTCCGAAGGAGTGACCTAGGAACGGTTTCTCCCTGTCGTGGATCAGCCGCCCATCCGGTAGAACAGGCTAGCCTGATTGCAGCAGCCGGAAAAACCGAGCGCCTTGTAGACCTTGTCCATGCACACGGCTTCCCGCACCACAGAGGCCAGGTTATCCAGCGCGTCCTCCAGATCAAACGTGACCTGTACGCCATCCAGAGGCGACAGCCCCTTGTCCATGCGCAGCTGGTTGATGAACCAACGCCGGAACTCGTCCGCATCAAACAGGCCGTGCAGATACGAACCGACCACGCGGCCATCGGCACGCATATAACCCAACGGCTCCCCTGCGTTGTCACGCAACGCCACACGCAGGTCGTCTGCCAGCGGCGTTGTCTGTCCATGGTGAATTTCATAGCCGTGCACAGGATGGCCGGACCCTGAATGGACACCCCAGGTTCGGGTCAGGGTCTTGTCCGGCAGGAGCGACGTCTGCACCGGCAGCAGGCCGAAGCCTTCCACGCGGGTGGTCTCCGACTCCAGCCCATACGGATCATCCACGGTCTGGCCGAGCATCTGAAAACCACCGCAGATACCGACAATACGGGTACGGTGCCCGTCATTGGCGAGTTCCCGCAACACTGCGGCCATGCCCGTCCCTTTGAGAGTCTTCATGTCCGGCACCGTGGACTTGGAGCCGGGAATGATGATGGCGTCCGGTGTGCCCACGTCACGCGCATCGGAAACCACACGGATCTTCACATCCGGCTCGGCGTGCAGCGGATCAATATCGTTGAAATTCGAGATACGCGGCAGATCCAGCACCACGATCTCCACACACTCGTCGTCCGGGAAGGAGGTATGCTCCGGCCTGAATCCTTCCTTGAAGGAGACCGAATCCTCTTCGGGCAGGCCGAGGGAATGGATGTACGGGATGGTGCCCATGACCGGCTTGCCCGTGTGCTCGAACATCTGTCCAAAGGCTGGATCAAGGAGGCTGGCATCACCCCGGAACCGATTGATGAGGAAACCCTCCACCAGATCGCGCTCCATGGGCGTGAGCAGGTGCATGGTCCCGACCATGGACGCGAACACGCCGCCCCGGTCGATGTCGCCCGTAAGCAGCACGCGCGCGTTGGCGAATCTGGCCATGGCCATGTTCACGATGTCGTGGTGTTTCAGATTCACTTCCGCCGGACTGCCAGCGCCTTCCAGCACGATAATGTCATGCTCGTTGGCCAGTGAGTCGTAGGCGGTTTTAACGGCCTCCCAGGCGCGCGGCTTGTACTCCACATATTCCCGCACGGCCATGTGCCCCACAGGCTGCCCCATGACAATGACCTGAGAGCCGGTATCCGAGCCGGGCTTGAGCAGTACCGGGTTCATGCGCACATCCGGTTTGAGGCGACAGGCCATGGCCTGGGTCACCTGCGCGCGTCCCATCTCGCCGCCCTGATCCGTGACAAACGAATTGAGCGACATGTTCTGCGCCTTGAACGGCGCCACGGAGTACCCGTCCTGAAGCATGATCCGGCAGAACGCTGCGGCCAAAACGGATTTGCCCGCATTGGAGCTGGTTCCCTGGATCATGAGCGCGGGAGTTTTCCTCGCGCGTTTCACAACCGGTCCGCGCGCGGTCCCGCTGACCGCTTCCATGGCCCGGATGAGCTGCTCGTTGTCATCCTTGTCACGCACGGCCACACGGAACCAGTTGTTGTCCAGTCCGGTATAGTTACCGCACAGGCGGATGGAGATATGGTGCTCCTTCAGCAGACGCTGCTGAAGCCCGGTGGCGTCCTGACCGATACGGTCCATGCGACAGAGCAGGTAGTTGGCCACGCCGGGCATGACCTTGATACCCGGAATATGCCGCAGGCCCGAGGCAAGGTTCTCGCGTAACAACCCGGTCTCTTCACGGGTGACGGCAGCATACTGCTTGTCCCGAAGACACCGCTCGCCCACTTTCTGGGCAAGGAGGTTCACGGACCAGGCCGGGAGCCGCTGCTTGAGTCGCAGGATCACATCCGGGTCGCCAAAAGCCAGCCCCAACCGAATACCGGGGATGGCGTAAAATTTGGTCAGCGACAAGACGGTGATCACATTGGAGGGGCGATTACGGATCAGCCGGTCCGTGTCCTCGGGCATGAACTCGCCAAAGGATTCATCCACCACGAACCGCGACTGCGGAAACATGGTCGCCACTTCCCTCAGGTCGGCCGGAGAAATGGTCGTCCCCGTGGGGTTGTTCGGATTGCACAGAAAGACCACCGATGGGGTGGTCAACAACGAGGCCATGGCCGGGAAATCCACCTGAAAGTCCTCGGTCATGCCCGCTTCGACAATGGGCAGTCGATGCGCCTTGCATGCCCGTGCATAATCAACATAGGTGGGCGAAGGGATGATCGCCTGTCGATGCTGGCCCATGCCCGCGATGGCAAAAAGCAGCTCGGACGCGCCGTTGCCGGCGATGACCTGTGTCGGCCAGACCTTGTACAATTCCGACGCGGCCATGAGCAGATCATAACAGTCCGGGTCCGGGTAGGCATCCACGGATTG
Source organism: Pseudodesulfovibrio sediminis (assembly GCF_020886695.1). Taxonomy (NCBI): domain Bacteria; kingdom Pseudomonadati; phylum Thermodesulfobacteriota; class Desulfovibrionia; order Desulfovibrionales; family Desulfovibrionaceae; genus Pseudodesulfovibrio; species Pseudodesulfovibrio sediminis. The sequence continues at coordinate 3,054,237 of NZ_AP024485.1, read as the reverse complement.
CAACGCCTGCCCAACCACCTGTCCCAGCCACGGCGGCGGACCAAGCGGATTCACGTTGGCAGAAAAATCAAGAATCTCCTCGGGCAGGCATCCGGCAGTTTCGGCCAGTCGCCGCACGTTTCCCCCATGAGCATATTTCTGCTCATCCAGAACATCGGGAATCCCCGCAAATAGAGTCTGTTTCACCATACATCCGCCAACCGTGATTAAAGTCTAGATAAATTTGAGACTTTTTATTTGTTACCCCGAATGATCTGTGGTGTCCACTTTCAAAGCATAAAAAAAGCCGCTCCATGGAGCGGCTTTTTATTGAAAAAACGTATGACCGGCAGCCCCGCCGTCCCCGCTATTGGGGACACAGCGAAAAGGCCGAAGGGACCATATCACACGGAATAGGCTCATCATTTTCCCATAAAGGCAAGTCGAATTCCCCGGTGCATCCCACATCCTGTAGAAGCGCCTTGCTGCCGTCCGGGGTGCAGACCAGAATACTGACGAATCCATCCTGCCGTTCCACGTCGAGCTTGTAGTCGGCAAAAGGAGTCAGCAGCGAGGGATCATTGGCTGTGGCCGCCTCAAGGAACGCCTGATCACTCATGGCGGGGTCCGGTTTCATGTAGGTTTCATAGCCCTGCGCCGCCGTGGTCAGCGAGTTCAACTTTGTGGCCAGACTGCGCATATCCTCATCAGCCTGACACGCACAGCCAAACGCGAACAGGGAGACAACTATCAAGGCCGACAACACTGCAACTTTTCTCATATCAATCCCTCCAAAACACGCAGGATTCATCTTCTTGCACCTTACCGGAATCCAGGTCCCAGTTATGAATTTTGCTCTCAAAATCATCATCAACGCCGTAGCATCCACGGCCGATGAGCGACCAGAGCATGGCCACGTTTCCCTGGGCCTTATCGAAAATATCGTCATAGGCCATGCGCCTGTTGCCAGGCACCTTTAGATTGAGGAGAAAGGTCTCCTGCAACTCGTCCTCTCTCGGATATCCCACCCCCAAACCGGACAGGACATGGCGCGCAAAGGCGGGAAGCCGGGATGTGTCCTCGACATTGTCGAGCATGGACACGAAGTTGCCATGCCACCCCCCCACATTGAGCGGGTATTTCTTCCGCTCCTGCGCATCGGAGGTCTCCACAATCATGTGCGTCCAGGCTTCCTTCACGTCGGGATCAAGGTTGTTCGTGTCGTCCTGTGCCCCGCAATTGGCTATCCTGGCACGGATGATCTCGGCTTCCGCCATGGCACCCAGATTCAGCTCCCGAAAGATATGGACATCCTGATTCATCTCGCAAATGCGATGATCGGTCTTGTTGTCCTCGTACTTGCCCACCTTGAGGTTGACCACGGGATGGATGGTGACATCCATGGCGATATGCGAGGCAAACCCCAGCAGCCAGACAAAGCACTTCGACTTGGCCACGCCGTCCAGATCGCGAACATACCTGATGCCCGCCTTCAACCGATCTCCAACCTTATGGTGGTGCATGGCATTGGCCCAATGTTCGGCTTCGTCATTGAGCAGCTTAAGGTACGGATAATCAGGGCTGACTGCGCCCAACTCCAGAAATTTCAGCCACTGCGTCACAGGGAACGCCATTTCCCCGGTAAAGCCCGGAATGCCATCCAGGGCTTGAGGGGTTTTAAACCTATTGACCATCGTCAAATGTGCATATGCTCCAGGCATTGATCCTCCTCGGTATGAAGTCTGACATACGATATGCAACCTTTTTTACTCATGGTCAAATATTTTATTCAAAGCTCGACTGTCGGAGTAGGAAAAACAAAAAAGGCCCTGCTCATAAGGAGCAGGGCCGGAGAATCGGTCGTATCGGTACGGTCTACATTTTGCCGATGGCATCCGTCTGTGCCGGATACAGCGGGAAGATCTTGTCGTATCCCGAGACTTCGAACACTTCCTGAATATAATCCTTCACGCCGCAAATGGCCACCGTGCCGGATGCCTTTTTCAGCCGCTGATAGGCAAGGACCAGCACACGCAATCCCGAACTGTTGATATAATCAAGACTTGAAAAATCGAACAGGATTTTGGTTTCACCAGATTCGAGCAGACCCAGAACCTTCTCTTCCAGAGCCTGCGTGCCTTCGCCGTCGAGATTGCCATCCACGGTAAGGATGGTGATGCCGTTTTCCGCTGCTTGAGTCAGTGCCATTGGAGCCTCCGTATGCAATTTACCCCTTCAGGGGGCAATGCGTTTTGCTGATATTTTTGGACAGGGTCAGGACGTTCTTGCCGCCTTCCCGCTTGTAGTCGATGTGATGCACCATATTCTTGACCAGATGAATGCCCATGCCTCCAACAGGCTTGCCCCGCTCTTCAAGCGGCACGTCCAGTTCCGGGGGGGGCGCATCAAGGATATTGAAAGGCGTTGAATCGTCTTCCACCTGAATGGTCAGGATATCCCCGTCAATGGAAATGGATACATCAATGGGATGCTCATCAAAATCCGCATACCCGTACGAGATGATATTGGTGATGAGTTCATCCAGAACCAGCGTGAGATGAAAGACGATCTTCGGATGCAGGCCATGCGCGTTGCCGAACTCTTCCACCTTGGGCTGGAAGCACTTAAAGCAATTGTCCTTGTTGGTCATCCTGAAAGAAATACTTTCGCGCTTCATGATCTGCCGATTCTCTGCTGTTTTTATTACCACCACGGCGATGTCGTCTTCCTGGTTGCCGCCGTGATAGTCGTTCACGGCGTCCATTATTGCAAGACGAATAGTCTCAGCACTTTTATGTGCATTCTCCCTGACAATGGCAAGCATTCTCTCCTTGCCAAACATCTGGCCCTCTTTGTTCCGGGCTTCCCAGACGCCGTCCGTGGCAACCACCAGCACCTCACCATCGGCCAGTGTCGTCTCATAAGACTGATATTCATACTCTTCCATGACCCCAAGGGGAAGCCCTTCTCCTTTGAGCTCACCAAATTCCCCGGTGGCCGGGTTGAAACGAACGGCTGGATCGTGCCCTGCCCGCACCCATTTCACATTGGGGTCATTCTCCCTGAGCCGCAGATAAAACATGGTCAGGAAACGCCCTGTCCCGAACAGATCCCGGCTGAGCACTTCGTTGATGGACTGCATGCGCTCATGCGGAGCCAGCGACACATTGGCCAAAGTATGCAGCTGTCCTCTGGCCGCAGCCATCACCAGCGCCGAGGGGACACCGTGACCGGACACGTCGCCGAGGACGACCCCCAGCCCCTTGCCTGTTTCGTTGAGAGCATCGACGAAATCGTAATAATCGCCCCCGGTCTGATCGCAGTAGGCAATACCACCGGAAAGATCGTATCCAGCCAGACAAGGTTCCGAGTGTGGCAGGAGCAGCCGTTGCACTTCCTTGGCCAGCTCCATGTCCTTCTGAAACTGCATGAGTTTTTCGAGCTGAGGCCCCATTTCGTTGAACGACTCGATAAGGTCATCGCGTTCATCGCCCGTTTTCTGTGCAATACGGGCAGAGAAGTCACCCCCGGCCAACTTCCGAGCCACACGAGTCATCGAAAGCAGCGGCTGTGTGATTGCCCGGGAACCGAACCAGGCGATGAGACCGGTAACGAGGAACATGACGCCCGAAACAATCAAGGAAAGGCTCCGCACCTGGGCAAAGACGCTATTCATGGTATCAGCGACATCATTGGGCAATCGAAGCACGACGGTCTTTGGAGCGATAAGAAGAAATGAATACACATCATTGGATGCAAAAGCGCAAACCGAATCCTCCCCCTTGTACGTCAGCTCGACCACACCGGACGACTGCATGTCCATGGCCTTGAGCAACACCTCATAGCCGACGGGATCATCAAAGGTGAGCCACTCCTGCTCCACGCCGGACATCCAGTGATGACGACCATTGGTCTTCGACTCCTGCTGAGCCAATATGGGCAAGCCCTTGCCGTCTGCATCGCCGTCAGGATCACGATACACCATGACGGTCTTGATTTTCCCCTGCCATTGTTCCTCCAGTTGATCTTCAGGCAACATGGCATGGACAGGGACATCAAGGGAGGCTGCCCCCAGGAATCCGCCCTTTGGGTCACGAATCGCATAAGAGACAGTGGACACAGTGGTCCGGGTAATGGGATTCACCTGAGCGACCCAGCTCCCGTCAACCCAGAAAGCTTTCTTGTACCAATCCTGGGTCCGCTGATCATACATATGCGGAAAGTTTCCATGACCGGGGTAGGTCATGAGTACACCGGACTCCAACCCGACATTGAGCCAAAACGGGCGGTCAGGCAATTCACCATACACGCTCCTGAACATCTCTTCCATGCGTTGCAGCATATAGAGATCCTTTGTCACAGCTTTCTGCGACACCCCGGGAGCAATATAGGCGGTAGGGTGATCAAGGCTGATCTTTATGGGACGATGCGTGCCTCCCCTGGACAGCTTGAAATACTTAATATTTTTCTCTGCATCCGGAGGCTCATAGTCAGGGTCGGCAAAATCAATGGTAAAATAAGGCAAAACGCCGAACTCAGGTTGCTCCTGGCTCAAGGCATATCCCGTCTCCTTGGCCAGATTTCGTACAGCCAGAGTCATGACCTGCCCCCCACGCTCCAAAAGGAGAAGCAGGGAAACGGCGTTCTGCTCCAGTTCGGCAGACACAATATGAAGCAGTTCCTTACGCGTCTGCTCACTCATGTTTGTGATAGCATCCTCTGACACTCTGCTCATGAGCCCACGCGTAATGAATATGGGCCCCAGGCTGAAGGCCAGGAGCACAACAAAGAATTTTATGCGAATGGAAACTTTCATATCGGTACCTATATCCGGTGTGAACCACTGCACACCACATTCATCTTGAACATAAAGACGGTGTAAATGTCCACTATTTGGAAGAGCCAAATTAATGATTCTACTTGGAATAATCGATCAATACGTTTATAGGGAAGCGGTATTAAGCACGAAACCAAAGGGTCCTCCATGCCGCATCCCAACGAACAAAAACGCATTACAAAAACCTCCCTCTACTCGTGGGTTCTCTACAAGAACCTCTCTCTGCAGATTACGATAGTCGGAATAATCGTCGTCACCGTTGCCATGCGCGTTCTCCCTCTGGAGATGCAGAAACGGATTATCAACGAAGCCATCGGCATGAAGGACCTCCCGGCCCTGTGGCGATACTGCGCACTGTATATCGGCGCGGTGACCCTGGCCGGAATCCTGAAATACTGCATCAATCTCATGCAGGTCTATATCGGCGAGAAGACCCTCAAAGTGGTCCGCGAACGGCTCTATGAGCACCTGCTCTCTCTCCCGATTCAGTTTTATCGCCGCACATCACCCGGTAATGTCATTTCCTATCTCATCACCGAGTTCATCCCGGTAGCCACGTTCATCGGGCAGGCCGTGGCCGTCCCGGCCGTCAACGTGCTCACCTTCCTGGCCATGGCCGGATACATGATCCACCTCAACCCCACCATCGGGTTGATCTCCATTTCCATTTATCCCATCGAACTCCTCATCCTGCCTCGCATCCAAAAACATTTCCGCAGGGCGAATCGCAGCCGCATCCACCACACACAGGCCATGTCCGGCCTGGTCGGTGAAGCCGTTTCAGGCGTGCACGAAGTACACTCGAACGCATCCATTCCCCTTGAGAAAGGGCGTTTCTCCGAAGTGCTGGAAAAGCTGTACAAAGCCACTGTCACACAAAACGGCATCAAATTCGGCATCAAGTTCGTGAACAACTTCTTCATGAGCCTCGGACCGTTCGTCCTCTTTCTCATAGGCGGTTACTACGCCATTCAGGGACATTTTGACGTGGGTGCCATCGTGGCCTTCCTGACAGCGTACGAAAAACTCTATGACCCGTGGAAGGAACTCATGGAGTTCTGGCAGGTCTATCAGGACAGCTCGGTGCGCTACGAACAGATCATGCGCGCCTTTGATCACAATCCCGAATTCAAACAGGTGGCGGAAGGACGCGAACCCTACGCGCTGGACAACGACATCGAGATCCGCAACCTCTCATTCGTGGTGGGCGGCAACATTCGACTGCTTGACAATGTGTCCCTGAAGATCAAGGGCGGCGAGCATGTGGCTCTGGTGGGCTTTTCCGGGTCCGGCAAGTCCACACTGGCGCTCTGCGTGGCCCAACTCTACAAGTATACCGGCGGCAATGTCCTGGTGGGCGGCCGAGAAGTCTCGGAGCTGACCAAGCAGGACATCTCCTACAACCTCGGCATGGTGGCCCAGCATCCCTTCATCTTTGACGGCACAGTGAAAGAGAACCTGCTCTACTCCTGCAAATCCCTGAGCATGCAGGGCGGGGCATGCGGCAACAGCGGCGAAGAGCCCTCACTTGACGACCTCATCAAGATCACCCAGCAGGTAGGCCTGTTCACAGACGTACTCGCCTTTGCCCTGCGCTCCAGGCTCTGTGACGAGGCAACCAACTATGCGTCACTCAAGGATGCCATCCTCGCTTCACGACAGGAATTCCAGGAAGGACAGGACGGCATGTATGCCGATGTCGCCGAGTACATCGAATTTTTCGACATGGACAAATACAGCCGGTACATGACCGTTGCTGAAAACATCGCCTTTGGCGCGGCTTCGGATGGTCGATTCGACCAGGAACACCTGCACGAGCACCCCCGTTTCATGGAATTCGTGGAGAATCACGGATTGATGGCACATCTTCAGGTGCTCGGTGAGACCCTGGCCCGCGTGGTCACGGATGAACTGGGACCGGAACCGGAACACGAGGACTTCACCAACTGCCCTATTCCGGAAGCCGAATACACCGAATACCAGAAAGTCGCCAACCGACTCGATTCCGGCGAACCGCTCTCCGAAAAGGAAACCAGCCTCATTTTCAAACTCGCGCTGGCGTATACCCCCGGCGTGCACAAGCAGGCCGAACTGGACAAGGGTTTCGCCAACAGGGTCGTTCGCTCTCGTCGGGAATTCATGGAAGGCGTGACGTCCGATTATCCAGGGGCATTCAGTTTCTTCACCAATGACGAGTATATCGATTCATTGAATATTCAGGACAACATCCTGTTCGGACGCGTGCGCACCGGCGTCGAAGGAACAGAAGACGAGATCAACCACCGCATCATGCAGGCGTTGATCATGCAGGGTGCGCTGGAACCCGTGGCCGAAATGGGACTCAACTTTCAGGTCGGCTCCATGGGCGACCGCCTCTCCGGTGGTCAACGACAGAAAGTCGCCCTGGCACGGACCTTTCTCAAGACGCCGCCCATTCTCATTCTGGACGAAGCCACGGCCGCACTGGACAACAAGTCGCAGGGACGTGTGCAGAATATCCTGACCAACAACTGGAAAGGCAAGTCCACAGTGCTGGCGGTCATCCATAGACTCGACATGCTCCCCTACTACGACAAGATCGTGGTGCTCAAGGCCGGTCGCGTGGTCGAACAGGGCAACTACGAGGAACTCCTTGAGAAAAGGGGGGCCCTGCATATGCTTATCCACGGAAAGGAAGACTGAGTCCGGCACTGAAGACAAACAGTGCATTAGACGCCACACAAGCCCAAAAAGCACACTCAACGGTCATTGGTCTGTAATGCGAAATTATATTCACGAAACAAGACCTGTTCGTGTTTCTTTTTCGCTTTACAGCCGTTTTTTTTGGATGTAGGCACTATTCTACCCAATAGGGACTCTCTCCCTCTCTCATAGGCCCGGTCCAGGAAATTGTTCTTGGACCGGGGCTGTATTTTTTAGGGCGTTCGCTCTTTCTTTTTTCAGGCAATATCAATGCGTATAATTGTTCCCTTTTCATTCATTTTTTGAAAGGGGATGGGGCTTTTCTGTGCTCTTCATGATTGCGCGCTACGCGGTATTAGTTCAATCGAAATGTATTCAAAAATTGTGATTCGCCCCGGCCTGGGGCTCACCCCTTCGGGGCGTCGGCAGGAACCGACGTCCAAATCTGCTGTCCTGCGGATTTGTCACCTTTACGGCGACCTAGTGGGCAGCGTTGGGTACCGAATGCAGTCTGCTCAATTCGCCCTAGCTTAGCCCTGTTTACAAGGCTTAGAAGCTGATAACGAAGGGACGGCGGCTCCGGTAAGGAGATATGAATGCACCAGCTCAACCTGGCGGGTAACGGAGAGACCTTCCCAGTACTTTTCCCGGTATGGAGCCGTCCCGAGTTGATCAGCTTCTTGCCGTCAAACCCCGGGCGGGCAAGATAGTGCAAGGAGTTTTTTGCGTCTCTTTTTGCTCCTCAAAAAGAGACCGCCGCCCGCGTAGGGCATGGAAGGGCTTTGGGGCGCACGCCCCAAAAACTGGCTCTCGCACCGCAGGTGCGTGCCTTTTAATCTCAAGGATTTGCGCGCTACGCGGTGAGAGTTCAATCCAAATTTATTCAAAAGATTTCGCCTTTACGGCGACCTGCTTTTTGCGAAGCGGCAAAAAGGAGGCAAAAAACGCTTTTTTGTGTGTGAGCGAGGAAGCGCACCCAAGAGCCTGTAGGCGACTGCACTGCCCGACAGGATGTCTGCGACGCAAACTCGGTCGGGCTCCGTTGCGTCGCCCGAGACAGGCTCTAAGATTCGCTTCCGATTACTCGTCGTTGAAGGAGATGCACTTTTGGTATGCGAGGCGTAGATTTTAGGCTATCGACAACTTATTGGGCAGCCTTGGATCTCGCCTGTAATCTACTCAAGTCGCCCTAGCTTAGCCCTGTTTGCAAGGCCTAGAAGCTGACAACGAAAGGACGGCGGCTCCGGTAAGGCAATACGAATGCACGAACTCACCCCGGCGGGTTACGGAGGGGGCATCCTTTGATTATTCCGGCATGGAGCCGTCCCGAGTTGATCAGCTTCTTGCCGTCAAACCCCGGGCGGGCAAGATAGTGCAAGGAGCTTTTTGCGTCTCTTTTTGCTCCTCAAAAAGAGACCGCCGCCCGCGAAGGGCTGGAACAATTTGGGTGCGGCACGCACCCAAGAGAGGCTCTCGCACCGCAGATGCGTGCCTCTCATTCTTCATAGCCGGCCGCGCAGGCCACCCATACTAAACCTTGGCTAACAACCGGCTGATAGACGCCATAAGATCCTGTTTCAGCATCGGCTTCATAATGAAATCGCCAATGCCGATATCCCGCAACCGATCATAGGACACCGCGTCAGAAAACCCGGTACACAGAATGATCGGCAGACCAGGCCGCAGTTTGAGCACTTCCCTCGCAAACTCCATACCTGTCATGTTGGGCATGGTCTGGTCGGTGATGATCAGGTCGAAATCATTGGGTTTGAACTTGAAGGCTTCCAGCGCCTCGATGGATGAGGTGCGAGTGACCACATCGAACCCGCAGGATTCGAGCATCTCGCGCCCGATATCCGTGAGCGGCTTCTCGTCATCCACGAACAGAATCCGTCCTTCACGAAAGACCAGATCTGCGGGGATGTCGGTTTCCGTCCGTTCAATCTCGGAGCTCTTGGGCAGGAAGACATGAAAAGCGGCACCCTCGCCCGGAACGTTCTCCAATTCGAGATAGCCATCATGGCGTTTTACGATGCCATGCACCATGGCCAGGCCCATACCCGTGCCTTCGCCCTGCTTCTTGGTGGTGAAAAACGGATCGAAAATACGTCCCACCACATCAGGATCAATACCGGGACCGGTATCCGACACCGTCAGCCGCACAAACCGCTCGGGCTTGCCCAGATCACTGGGGGGCGTGACCGGATCGGCATTCTGCACGTCGGCCAGGGTCACGGTCAATGTGCCACCGGTCTCCTGCATGGCCTGAGAAGCATTGCCGCAGAGATTGAGCATGATCTGGTGCATCTGGGTGGGGTCGGCCATGACATGATCAAAATCGGTCTCCATACGAGAGATGATCTCCACATTGGAAGGCACGGACGACCGCAGAAGCTTGAGGGCCTCCTTGATGAGCGGAGTAAGCGTCATGGCGTGCCGCTCCTGAGGTCCCTGACGGGAGAAATTCAGAATCTGGGTCACGAGGTCCCGGGCGCGTCTGCCTGCACGCGCAACTTCCTTGATGCGCCTGTCCAACCCGGAATCAGGCTCGGCGCTGGCCTCAATAATCTCGGAATACCCCAGAATGACCCCAAGGATGTTGTTGAAATCATGCGCGATGCCTCCTGCCAGTGTACCAAGCGCCTCCATCTTCTGGGATTGCCGGAGCTGATCCTCAAGCCGCTTCGGCTCGGAAATATCAAAGAGGTAACAGCGCAACTCGTCCACTTCCCCTGCCGAGTTGATCACGGAATCACAACTCAGGAGCAGATGTCTTCTGATGGCCCCCTTCTTGAAGACCACTTCACAGTTGGAGAGACGACCGGAACCCGACACCAGATCACGCAGGGATTCATCGGCACCCATGGTGTCCCACAAGATGAAAATATTTTCGCCAAGGGCTTCCTGTGGAGAGGAGAAATTGAACAGCTTGGCAAAGGCCTGATTGCAATCCAGAATGAGTCCGCCCCGATCCGCGGCAAAGTTGCCGGTAATATCCTTCTCGAACAACAGACGATACCGCTGTTCACTGGCCTGAAGCTCCCGAAGCACGGCAGCGCGTTTGGAAATATCCAGACGGAGCCGCCGGTTGGCCGCATTGAGGTCGGAGGTACGGGCCGCGACTTTGGAGGTCAAGGTCTCGTTCAGATCGCGCAGTCGGTTTTCCGCATTCCATTTTGAGCACAGGGATGTGGCGAGCTGCTTCAATTCGGGAGAACGAAACGGCTTTTGTATGAACAGCAGTTTCTCGGGCGGCGGGACGCGCTTGTTGATTGTCTTGAGCGGGATGTCATGCTGTCCGGACACGAGCACGATCTCGATATGCGGGTCCAGAGACCGAATATCCGCAGCCAGTTCCAGCCCGGCCTCTGCATTTTCTTTATCGGATAGATCCAGGTCGATAAGCGCTATGGTAAAGGGCTGATCCAGCTCAATGGCCTGACGCATGACCTTGGCGCCCTGACTCCTGCTGGTGGCAGGCACGACCTCGAACACAGGTCGTCCTGCGTCTTCGTTGATCTCTTCTCTGGACGGGAGCCGGATGTCCTCGTCAAAGAGCGCCTTGAGCACAGAGGGTTCCTCGCTCTCAAAACAGAGAATATCCCTGTACAGGGTAAGCATGTCCTCGTCATGGTCCACGGCCAGAACGCGAAAGCGACGTGCGTTGTCTCCCAAGTAGGCCCTCCCAAGTGGGGAAGTATCCCCGGATAATGTTCTTTTCCTAGATGGAACATATTGAAATCTGCCGGAAAAGGGAAGATCGCGGTCCAAAAGAAACACCCCGGAACGAACGGGTATCATCCGCCCGCCCGGGGTACGCTTCATCTTTCTGTTCTTCTCTGTTCTCACAACGGATCTACCTTACATATAGGTCCCCTCAACCTTGGGGTTCACACGTTCAAACACAGGGGCCTGGCCAAGATTCAGGATGTCGAGCACGTCAGGACGTTCAGCCTTCGCTTCCTTGATTGTAGAGAACTTGCCTACCAACACGCGGTACCAGATGCCCTTTGTGCCCAGATCCACCTGATTGATCCAGGTGTCAAAGCCCTGCTTCCGCAAGACGGCGCAGTAATCAAAGGCATCTTTGTGGTCACGCAGGGAGCTGACATGCAGCCCGTAGGACTTTTCGGATATATTGGGAACCCCGGCACCCGGCACCACCAGCGCGACATTCTGCACTGTGGCGGAAGGGGAAGGCGAACCTGCGGACGCGGGAGATGCCGCAGGCTCGCCGGGGATCTGCTTCGTGTCGGGGAAAGACTTACGAAGCAGAGGGTTCGGGGTGGAACCACTCAATTCTTGGTCAGAGTTTGCCTGAAACCGAGCGGCCAAGCGGGCGCGCTTCAGGTTGTCAGCAGCCTTGACATAGTAACTGGGAGAAAGCTCAAGCGCCTTCTCGAAATACGGCACGGCCTTGGCAGGCTGATTGTCCGACAGGAGCACATAGCCCAGATTGTTGTTGGCCTTGGCTTCGCCACCGGCATACTTGAAGGACTCAAGCGCTTCATCAAGACGCCCCATGCGAGCCAGGGCCAGCCCCAGATTGTTGTACGTGCGGGCGGAAACGCCACCGGCCTTCAGGGCGCGGCGGAAACATTCCACTGCCTGCGCGTACTGCTTCTGGGCAAGGTGGACCACGCCCAGATTGTTGTTGATCTCGTCCGTACCATTACCCTGATGCAACTCCAGCGCGGTGGAGAAATGCTCTGATGCCAGCGCATACTTACCCTGACGATCAAAGAGAATGCCGAGGTAATTGTGGGCCTTCCACAACATGGGATTGAGCTTCACGGCCTTGGTCAGGTAGATCTCGGCTTCATCAAAGAGACCGGCACGGAAGTAGACACCGCCGATGGATTCATTGGCAATGGCGTGATCGGGATTGATCTGCAGGACCTTGTTGAATTCAGCCAGGGCCTGTTCATCCAGATGCTGGGAAATAAGCAGGTTGCCCCGCTTGACGCGGACGTCCAGATTCTTTTCGTCCTTCTCGATGGCCTTGTTGTAGTGCATGATGGCCATTTCTGGCTGACCGCGACGCATGTAGCCGTCGCCGACCTGCTCATGCTGGGCACTGGTGAAATCTATGGTGCTTCCGTTGCCATACGCCAGTTCATTAAAGGTCATATCATTGGACTTGGGCACACATCCGATCATTGCGAGTCCGACGATCAGAATCATGGTGGTGGTGATACGCGTATACATTTTCTTTCTCCTTGACTGAAACTTTACTTGTTCATGTGGGTGAACATGTCCATGGACATGATGATCGCCGGTCCGAGGATGGCCACGAACAATGACGGCAGAATGAACATCACAAGAGGAAGGAGCAGCAGCACCGGCATCTTGGCGGCCTTTTCCTCGGCCCGTTGCGAGCGCTTGGTGCGCATGGCGTCCGAGTAAATCCGCAGGGTTCGTCCGACGCTGATACCGAAAGCGTCGGCCTGGATGAGAAGTGAAGTGAGGCTGTTCAGGTCGTCGAGTCCCGCACGCTCTGCCAGCGATCTCAGGGCCTGCCCGCGAGCCTTGCCTGCCCGGAGTTCCAATGTCAGCAGCTTGAACTCGGAACTGATGACCGGGCCTGAAGTACGCATCTCGTGACAGACGCGATCCACGGCCTGATCAAGCCCCATCCCCGATTCCACACAGACCACGAGGAGGTCGAGGGCGTCAGGCAGCTCATCACTCAGCGCGAGCTTGCGCTGGTTGATCTTCTTGGACAGCCAGTATTCCGGGCCGTAGACGCCGAGAGTTGCCAGGAGCACCGTACCGAAACCGATGGCAGCCATGCCCATGTCCGGGAAAAAGAGGTACCGCAGAAGCAGGAACCCACCGCCCAGCAACAGGGCCAGGCCCCCCTTGACGCCCTGAAAAATCTTCAGGGAATCCGGCTTGCGCAGCCCGGCCTGGACCAGACGCATACGGTTCTTGTCAATTTCTTCTGATTCGGTAGGGCCGATCTTGGAGCCGATACGGCTGAAGATATCCACGGAGCTCTTGAGGGCTGTGGTCACCGGGGCCGTCAGCGCGGCGGACCGCTTGACCGTGGTGCCGGAGACCCGTTCCTTGAGGCGGGCGGATTCGCTTGCGCCACCGAAATATCCGATGAGACCGTAACCAGCCAGGAGTACGGAGATAAAGCCGATACCAGCCGCGATCAGGGGGATCATTTGTGCTTCGTTCATGACTGTACTCCTAGACCTTGATGGTGATGATCTTACGGATGACGATGATACCGAAGACGATGGAGATTCCCGCGCCCCACATCATGTTCTGCCCCAGTTCACGGGTCCACAACAGGCTGATGTAGTCCTTGTTGACCAAGTACAGAATACTGGCGAGCACGAACGGCAGGGCCACGAGAATGTAGGCGGAGACACGGCCCTCGGCAGAGAGGACACGGATCTTGCCGAACAGGGCGAACCGTTCGCGCACCAGCTCGGAAATCTTGGCGATGATCTCGGCCAGGTTACCGCCGGTCTCACGCTGAATGTTCACTGACACGGTAAAAAACTTGAGGTCGGCACATTCCACGCGCTCCTGCAGGTTTGCCAGAGCCTTGTCCACGTCCATGCCGTAGTTGATTTCATCAAGGGTCTTGCCGAACTCGGGGCCGATGGGAGTGTCGAATTCATCTGCCACCATGCGCATGCCGCCGCCAAAGGTGTGGCCGGCCTTGAGCGCACGAGCCATGAGATCCAGGGCTTCGGGCAGTTGTTGCTGGAAACGATCCATCCGCTTCCGCTTCATGCTGTTGAGACGCCAGATGGGGATGCCGCCGAGCAGAATGAACGCGGCCATGCTGACCCACAGACGACCGGAGAAGGAGCCCACGTAGAAACCGATGACGGCCAGCGTGGCGCAGACGAGCAAGTACACGCCCGCTGATCCCTTGGCATCTGCATGCTGGATGAGTCTTTCCAACTTGGCTGCCCATTGCATGTTTTCAAGCATCCGGTTGAACCAGGGGACTTCGCTCATGGCGTTCTCGCGCAGAACGAGATCAATGGTCTCGGCGTCAACGTCCGACATGGCCAGAGCCTGCAATCTGCTCTTGACGCGCTGGTCTGCCTTGTCCGAGCCGGACTGCATCAGCGATCCGATACCCATGACAAGCAGGAAAACGATGAACACGGCGATGACGGAGATGATGATGGTCAGGTTCATGACTTACTCCTTCCCCATGCCACGGGGAGCAGCATGAAACATCTCTGTGGGGAAGGTATGCCCCATGCGTTCCAGCTTTTCGGCAAACTTGGGACGGATGCCGCGAGCCGTGAAGTACCCTTCCACCTTGCCTTCCTTGCTGACGCCGGTCTGCTCGAATGCGAATATCTCCTGCATGGTAATCATCTCGCCTTCCATGCCGGTCACTTCCTGAATGGAGATGACCTTTCTGGAACCGTCCACCAGACGGGTGGCCTGGATGATGACGTCGATGGCCGAGGAAATGTACCGCTTCATGGAGATGGGCGAGAGGTTCAGCCCGGCCATGGAGATCATGGTTTCGAGACGCATCAGGGCATCGCGCGGGGTATTGGCGTGAATGGTGGTCAGGGAGCCGTCATGACCGGTGTTCATGGCCTGGAGCATGTCCAGGGCCTCGGAGGAACGGACCTCACCAACGATGATACGGTCGGGACGCATACGCAAACAGTTCTTGACCAGGTCGCGCATGGCGATCTCGCCCTTGCCTTCGATATTGGCAGGCCGGGTTTCCAGTCGGACCACATGCTCCTGCTTGAGCTGCAGCTCCGCGGCATCCTCGATGGTGACGATACGTTCGTCTTCGGGGACATTACGGGACAGGCAGTTCAACAAGGTGGTCTTACCGGAACCGGTACCGCCGGAGATGAGCACGTTGAGCTGCGTCTTGACGATGCCGTCCATGAGTTCGGCCATCTGCGGTGTCAGGGAGTTGAACCCGATGAGGTCGGCGACCTCCAGCGGGTCCTTGGAAAACTTACGAATGGAGAGCGACGGACCGTCAATGGCCAGCGGCGGAATAACCGCGTTGACACGGGAGCCGTCCAGCAGACGAGCGTCACACAAAGGCTGAGATTCATCAATGCGACGACCGACCAACGACACGATCCGGTCAATGATCTTACGCAGATGATTATCGTCCTTGAAACGGGCCGTTGTCAGTTCCAGCTTGCCGGAACGTTCCACATAGACCTGCTTGTGGCCGTTGACCAGAATATCGTTGACTGTGGGATCCTTAATGAATGGTTCCAGAGGTCCCAGCCCGATGACTTCGTCCTGAATCTCGGAGAGCATGCGCTTGCGTTCAGCCAGGTTGAGCGGAGCATTCTGGAATTCTTCCCACAGCAGCCCTTCGGCCACCTTGGAAATCTCCCTGCGCATGTCCTCTTCCTTCAGGCTGTCCAGCAATGACAGGTCAATCATGTCGATCAGACGATCATGAATGCTGGTCTTGATCTCGAAGTAATGATTCTCCGCCTGGACCTTGGTGGCCTGCGCCTTGTCCACGGTCACAGGACCGCGCTTGGCACTGCTTCTATTCAGTCGTTGTGCGAGGTTCATAAGGTTGCTCCGGCGAGGTTATCGTTCTTGTCGCTCGACTTGGTCTTCTTCCTGAAAAGAGAACCGAACGGCAGGGAGAGACCCTTGCGGGTCTTCTTGGGCCTCGGGGCCAGAGACTTGGCAATGGAGTGTATGGCCTTGGAGACCGGAGACTTGGGGTAGGCAATCACCAGCGGTGTTCCCTGATTGATGGCTGCCAGCGTGGCGTCGCCATCTTCGGGGATGATCCACTGGATCTTCCGTTCCAGGACCTCGGCGGCTTCGGACACGCCGATGGTGGAATTCTTTGTCACGCGATTGGCGACGAGATGCAGCCGTCTTTCCGCGTCCGGGTCATAGCTGCGGATGGTTTCCACCAGCTTGGATGTCCGGGCCAGACACGGCAGGGAGAGCTGCAGCGTCATGATGATGGCATTGGCCTGCTCCACTTCCTTGGGGATGCTGTCGCCCTGAGGAGAGGAGGTATCCACGATAACATGGTCATAAAGACGGCGAAGCTGCTCGAGAATGAGCAAAAGGGAGTGTTCATCGGGCCGATCGGTTCCGCTGGGACCGGGCAGCACGTGCAGACCGGACTCATGCTGGGCCATGACGCTTGTCAGATAGGTGGAGTCGAGACGAGTGATGTCCTCGGTCAGATTGCCCCAGGTGTATTCATACTTGAGGTCCAGGAAATACGGCACTTCACCGGCGGGACGGCGCATGTCCAGCAGCACGGTCCTTCCGGGAGCCTGTGCGTTGAGGCAACAGGCCAGATTCACTGCCAGCGTGGTGGTGCCGAGGCCGGACTTGCCGCCGACCAGAGTGAAGATCTTGCCCTTCTCGCCCTGATCCTCGGTCAGGCTGCCCCGCATTGCGGTCCGCATCAGGGCGGCGCGAAAATCGTTTTCTTCTATGGGATACTGGAGGAATTCACGGATGCCGCTGCGCATGGCCCGAATCAACACTTCGGGGTTGGCCACATTACCGGCCAGGTACACGTCTTCGGCTGCACCGGATTCCAGGGCATGAATGATATGCGGCAGATCGTCATCGACCTGATCGCCCGGTTCGTAGATGAGGACGCCCATCTCACTGGCGTCATCGTCCACAAGGCGGACCATGTGGTTCGCGGCGATCATCTGTTCGATGCGCTTGTTCTGTTCCTTGTCGCTGAGTGCCAGCGTGATCGGAATGATTCTAGTATTCATGGTTCCCCCTTTATCCCCTAAAAAAGCGACGTTCCCTGTATGGTGGTGGCGACCTGTCCGCCGTCTTCCCCGGACGACCACAGACCTTCAAACAGTGTAAAATCAAGTACCAGGACGATCAGCATTACGAGCACGAGCACAAGCTCCGGCCAGAATTCGAATCGTCGCAGGTTGATCATCACTTGCCCTCCACCACTCCGAATGTGGACGTGGACTCACGTTCCTTCCTGTCCTTGGGACCCGACTGATAATTCTCCGCAGCGGCAGCGGCATATCTGCCGTCGATTCCCACTACCGGAGCATCTGATCCGGCTTCCGGGTTGGCTGTCTGACTGGCAATGGCCATGCGGACAGAACTGCCGAACTCGGGTGTGGAAGGCGTGCCTTCGTACAGGGAGCCGCATCCCGACAGGAGCAATGCTCCGATGATAACGAGTGATATTCTGATATTCTTCATGACGTTCTCCTTGTGCTTATTGCGGCCAGGAATGACCGACTTCGCCGTCAAAACCCGATTCGGGACGAACCACGGCACCGCCCTGAGGCTCACCGTATCCGGCGCTGGAACCGACAGGAGTCGTGGACTCTCCCTGACCATCCATGAGACCGAACAGATAGAACTCCCTGTCCGAAGGTTCCTTGAAACCGTCAGTGGGCAGAGTCTGGTGGGCCATATCCACGGGCTTGGCCAGATGAGCGGTCACCATGACCACCAGCTCGGTCTTGTTGGAGGCGTATTCCTTGGAGCTGAACAGGGTTCCGAGCATGGGGATTTCACCCAGACCGGGAATCTTCTGTGCATTTTCCTTGAGCGTGTCGCTGATCAATCCGGCGATGACAAAGGTCTGGCCGTCGCCCAGCTCGACCACGGTATTGGCGCGGCGGGTGGAGATGGTCGGAATTTCGTAACCGGACACGTTCACGGACTTGGAATAGTCGAGCTCGGAAACCTCGGGATTGACCTGGAGGTTGATACGGCCGGAGCTCATGACCGTGGCCGTGAACTTCAAACCGATGCCGAACGGCTTGTAGTCGATATAAACATTGCCGAGCGTACCGGGCATGGGCACGGGCACTTCACCACCGACCAGGAAGTCGGCCGCTTCACCGGACACGCAGGTCAGGTTCGGTTCGGCCAGCATGCGGACCAGACCGTTGGCCTTGAGCGCGTCGATCATGCCGTAAATCTGCGTGTTGCCGGAGGAGTACGTCCCGGTGAAGTTGATGTTCTCGGTCAGGTTGAAGACGCCGTCATCAAACTTCGTCAGGTTGTTAATGATATTATAGATGGTGAAATTGGAGCCGATAGCCGCAAAGTTGATGCCGAGCCGCTTGGTCACGGAACGGGACATCTCGGCCACTCGAACTTCCAGCATGACCTGTTGGATGCCGTCCACGGACAGCAGGTTGACCACCTTGCCCGGAGCCGCGGATTCGGCCAGCGCAAGAACAGAGGTCAGGTTGGTCGTATTGGACACGTAGCCGGACAGGGTTACGGAATCACCGGATGAGAGGACATTGACGTTCTTCTCGTCAGGCATGATCTGATGGATCATGCGCTTGAGATGGGTCATGTCCGGGACCACGGTGATATCGTATACGCCGGCCACTTCACCTTCGGCCCACAGGGTCATGGTGGTGGAACCAAGCGCGTTGCCGGTCAGGTAGATCTGCCACGGAGACAGGACAACCATGGAGACATGACTCTCGGACGCCAGGGAGACCCGGCTGACCTTGAAATCGGTGCTTATCACCGTGGACTTGCCGATGACCAGCGAGAGCATCTCGGGAGTCTTGTCAACAGCCTTGGCCTGCACCTGAACGGCTGCCAGCAGAACCAGGCAGCAGACCAGCGCGGTCAGGATATGATGTGTAAAATGAGTACGCATGTCCATTCCCCCTAGAACTTGACCGAGTGACGGGCGGTTCCGGTAATTACTTCGACCTGCTCGGCAGGCTTTCTCTTGACGTGGACGACATTGGACATGGGCCTGAGCGCAGCCAGGGTCTTGGGGATGGTGGAGCCGGTGGTCAGGATGTTCTCTTCATCCTGCTCGTTGCGCAGTGCGAAATGGAGGGTTCCCTGTGTGGCGGCCAGTGCCAGACGCTCGCTCTGAGGCGGGGTCAGTTCCAGGGTGTACACGTCGACCGAGGCGGTCTTGCCTTCTTCATTGGGCGGGGTGAGCTGCGTGCCGGTAGCGATGACCTTGACCCGCTCCAGTACGAGCTTGGTCACGGGATCGTCATCCTTGCCAACGGTCAGCGTGACGATGACGTCGACCCTGTCGCCGGGACGGACGAAACCGGACAGCCCCATAACCTCATTACCCTTGACCGCCATGGCCCGCTTGCCGGGCTCGATCAATGCGCTGACGCCACCGCCGATGACGGATTCATCAGCCAGCTTCATGGCGGTCACGGCTTCATTGACTCCGACGGCCTGGTTGAGCACGCGCCCTTCAAGGTCTTCCAACTTGGCAAACGCGCCAGTAGGACGGGAGTCGGCAGTAAATTCTCGGACTTCAACCATATCGGAGGTCAGCTTGATACCACGAGTCATGTCCGCCTTGGCCACGACCACGGGAACCGTCTTGGCAACCTGAGCCACAGGGGCCTTGGTGGAAACGCCGCTGGTCCACTTGAAAATCAGGACACCGGCGACCACGGCCAGGATCAGGGACAGGGTGATTTGGATGAGGGCTCTCTTGGACTTACTCATGTCATGCCTCCTTCTAGTAACCGGTATGGATGGAACCGGTCATCCACGCATGCAGCGCCATGGAAGTGACTGTACCGACGGCGATTGCTACGCCGTAACACAATCTCGGCAGGGTCTTTTCCGTTGCGATGGGGGCGAAATTGAACTTGTGGGTTGCCACCAGGACAGAAAATGTATTGCCGATATTGCGGAGTACGGCGACGAGCAGCTGCCAGTTCATGGCCAGAACAGCCAGGCCGTAGATGCCGCCTGCGATGCAGGTAAACAGGAAAGCGGTCAGGGTTGCGTTCAGGCCGAGCCATGCGCCTATGGCGCCCATGAGCTTGACATCTCCGGCGCCCATGACCCCGAAGAAATACGGGATGGCCATGACGATAAATCCGAAGGCGTACCCGACTGCGGAGAAGTAGAGACCGTCCCAGCCGCCAAACACGGTATGTGTGGCAAGCCCGGACAGCATGAGCGGAAATGTAAGCCAATTCGGAATACGCTGGCTCTTGATATCTGTGATGGTAGCAGTGACGAGTGCGACTGCGAGTACGCTCGTGACGATAAGATTCATGGTTCCCCCGATGGTGCCAGGGCTGCCCTCGTTGTCTCCACTTTCCCTTGAAGACAAAATCGGGGCTGACGGGACCGTCCCGCAAGCCCCGATTCGGCTGCTCTGGCTGCTTCCGTTAAACGGTTAGCTCTATACTTTGTTTTTCGACTACGGAGTGGTCGTAGCTGCCAGCATCTGGGCAGTGATGTAGTCGAAGGTTGCGACAACCTGGTCACCCAGGGCAGAAGTAGCTGCGACGATACCGGCTGCGATCAGGGCTGCGATCAGACCGTATTCAATAGCGGTTGCGCCTTCTTCATCCAGGATCAGATTGATAAGCTTTGTCATTGTGTTTCTCCTCGGTTTTTTGCGTTAAAAATTGAAATTTGTTTTTGGTGTTGTTCACCAGCCTCGCACTCCATAAAGCAACCCGTGTGCCAGACTAAAACAGAATTCCAAAAATTAATTTCTAAATGTTTGGAATAATTGACTATAAAAAATTTCAAACTAACAAAACCCATTGACAACACGGATAGTGATAGCCAGTAATCCACAAATAATAGATTCAATTTCTACCTAAAAGCTCTGAATTATATTTTTTTACCGTTATATTTCAGCTAGTTCCATGCATCCACAAATTATGGAGTTTCGCCCGTTTCCCCACTATTGAAGGAGGATTTCGCGAAAATACGGCGTGTTTTAAACAAAACAGCGCCTATCTTGAGGGCAAAAAACCACAAAAGATAGACGCTATCAGCCCGTTCTCAGCAAACGGAGGTGGAAAAGGGGACGAGAGGAAGACTAATTCTTAAATAATACCGGATCGATACTGTGTTTTTTGAGCTTGTTCCACAGATTCTTCGCAGAGATGCCCAGGGAGCTTGCAGCCTCTGTCTGGGTACCGGAACAGGCGCGCAGTGCATTCTGAATGAGCGCCTTTTCATACTCCATAAGGGCCTGCTTCAGCGACAGCCCTTCACCTGTGGGCATATGCATCCCTGTATCTACCACGGGCTGGGCATTGGAAAAGGCCTGATCCACTTCTGCCGGAGTGATCATGGTGGAGGTGCAGAAGATGGCTGCCCGCTCCACGGCATTGGCAAACTGCCGGACATTACCCGGCCAGCTATAGTTGAAGAATATCTCCATGGCGTCGGAAGAGAACCCCGCAATATCAGTTCCCAACCGTCTGTTGGCACGCTCAAGAAAGAACTCGGCCAACTGCGGCAGGTCGGATATGCGTTCCCGAAGCGGCGGCAAAATCAAGGTGGCCACATTCAGTCTATAATATAGATCGCTACGGAACTTGCCCTCTTCAACCCGCTGTTCCAATTCCTGGTTGGTGGCCGCGATGATACGCACATCGTATTGAATGGGCTTGGCTCCGCCCACGCGCTCGGCAGCCTTCTGCTCCACTGCACGCAGCAACTTCGGCTGCAGGTGAATGGGCATATCGCCGATTTCATCCAGCATGACCGAGCCGCCTTTGGCCAGCTCGAACTTGCCCTGCTTCATGGTGGTGGCACCGGTAAAGGCGCCTTTTTCATGACCGAACAGCTCGGATTCAATGAGATTCTCAGGAATTGCGGCACAATTGATCTTGATAAACGGTCCCTTGGCGCGGCTGGACAGGGCGTGAATGGTATCGGAGACCAGTTCCTTACCCGTTCCGGTTTCTCCCATGACCAGAACGTCCGTATTGAGACCGGCCACACGGGCGATCCGCTCCTTCACGGCTATCATGGGAGCAGATTGCCCGATGATAGTGTTCAACGGGCTGGAACCGCCCTGCCGCTTCAGTTCGGACAGCTCTACCTGGAGCCGCCGCTTTTCCAAAGCTCGGCGGACCACCACTTCCATTTCACTCAGGGAAAACGGCTTGGAGAAGTAATCGTAGGCCCCGCGCTGCATAGCGACCACACCGGAATCCTTGGAGGAATATCCTGTCATGACAATCACATCCACGCCGGGGGCAGCCTCTGCGAGATGAGGAAGCGCATCCAGGCCGGACATGCCTGGCAGCTTGATATCATGCACTATGAGATCAAATTTGCCAGATCCGGCCTTCTTGATTCCCTCTTCGGCCGTGGAGGCGGTATCAACATCGTACCCCTTGTCAGTCAATGCCTCGACCAACATCCCCTGAAAAGCGCGATCATCATCGACCACAAGAATTCGCTCTGTCATTCAACTGCCCCTCATTAGTATAAGTCCCTCTCGCGCTTTCAGTATACATGAATAGACTGCAGCTATCCACAAAAAATAGACCACGAGACCAATACTAAGCCATACGATCAAACTTTGTGGTTGGTCACAATTTTTTTTATTCTTTTATCTTAAGCGAGTAAACACCATTATACCAACCTGTCGCCACCACTAGGCATGCCTATTGCTGTTATTACACCGCATGCAGATACACATCCGCAGCTTACCGAACAACAAGGAGTGAGGGGAATGATAAACAAGAACGAAAAGCGCAGGGGATTGGCAGCTGTCGAATTCGCATTGCTCATGCCGATCATGCTTCTGCTCATCATGCTCCTGGCCGAAGGCGCCACAGCGATGCACACCTATTCCTCACTGGTGGAAGCCAGCCGGGAAGGTGCCCGCCATGTGATCATGGAGGGAGACTCCGCCAATGTCGAAGCGCTCATCGCCGCACTGATCAACGATCTCGACACCCAGGACATCACCACCAATGTGGTCACAGACCCTGTTGCCAACACCGTTACCGTAGAGGTTTCCTATGACTATCAACCGTTCGGAAGCAATGATGGCGCCGGCATACTCGGAGGCGAAAATGACTCGATCCAGTTGGTCGCACAGACCACAATGCCCCTCCCCTAAGCAGTCCCGCCGAGGTTCAACAAGCGCGATCGTGGCAATGCTCCTCCCTATCCTCATAGGGATAGCGGGTATCGCCGTGGATATGGGCAACATGTACATGACCCATACGCGCCTCCAGGCCGCAGTGGATGCCGGGGCTCTGGCCGGAAGCCTGGAGCTTCCATATGACCCGGATCTGTCCAAAGGCATCGTGCAGCAGGCTGTAGAGGATATGGTCGCCGCCAACATGGACTCCGCTGTCGTCGAATCCGTCACCGCCGGAACCGAAGTCCGGAGCGTCATCGTCAAAGGGACGGCCGAGGTCAACATGATCCTCATGTCCGTCCTCGGCCTGGCGGACTCAGCTGTTGAAGCAGAGGCTTCCGCCGGATTCAACAAGCTCGAAGTCGTTTTTGTCGTGGACAACTCCGGCTCAATGAAGGGAACCCCCATCACCATGGTCAAAGAGGCTTCCATAGCGCTCACCGATCTGCTTATTCCCGACGGCACCACGCCAGACACCAAGGTCGGCATGGTCGCCTTCAGGGGCAAGGTGCGTCTCGGAGAAGGTGTTGAAGGGTTTGAAGCTGGCTGCCACAACGCCGACGGAAGCCTCAACGAAGGGATTCATGAAGACTTCATGGACGACTACTGGGCACTTTCCGATTATCAGAGAAGATATATAACCTTGGACACCTGCTCCGACCTGCCCGAAACCCTCCCGCTCAGTCAGGACAAAGGCCAGATAATCAACTCCATCAACACGCAGACCGCCACAGGCGCATGGTCGGGAACAGTCATTCCCGAAGGCATCAAGTGGGCTCGCCACATACTGACTCCCGAAGCCCCGTATACTCAGGGTGGAGACAAGGATGACTACCGCAAAATCATGATCGTACTGACTGATGGCGACACGGAAGATGGAGAATGCGGCGGAAGTTACCGGGCCTCATATCGCCCTAACAACTATTGGACCAACGCCTACTTCGGCATGGGCGTCGACACGGCACACTGCGAAGATGGCGGCGTACTCAATGCCGATATGATTACTGAAGCCCAAACAGCCAAGGATGAAGGGATCGAAATATTCGCAATCCGCTTCGGCAACTCGGACAACACGGACATCAACCTCATGAAGGCGATCGCCTCCAGCAAGGAAGGGACCGACGATCACTATTTCGATGCGCCGTCCGTGTACGACATTCCAGAAATATTCAAGCAGATAGGCAAGCAACTCGGCTGGCGCCTGCTGTAGGGAGGCATGACAATGCATATACGTTCAAAAAACTCCCGCCGGGGACTGGCTGCCGTCGAGACAGCCCTGATCCTGCCCATCCTGTTCATGGTGACCATGGCCATAGTGGAAGGCGGAAACGGCTTCTACGCATGGCTGACCGTACAAAAATCCGCCCAGATCGGAGCACACTTCGCCGTCACCGGGCGCGGTGAGGATGAAGGCACACGCCTCTCGCAGATCATCACGGCCACTGAAGCCGGAGCCCGCTCTCTGGAACAGGACAAACTGGTCGTCACCGTCCGCTCCTGGCCCGACCTGACTGCCGCAGGTGACGGCATTGAAAACGACCCGGGCGCTCCCTGCCAGATGGTGGAAGTCGCCGTGGTTTACAACTATGAGCCATTCACCCCCTTGATCAGCCCACTCCTGCCAGACTCCATTCCTCTGCGTGGGTACGATCGAAAGGTGAACGAACCGTGGAAGCCTTGTGACTAATCCACACCGCTTCCCACCCTCCAAAAAAAGCCCCGCATGGGGCTTTTTTTGGAGAGGACGGCAAACACCGTCCCAAGTCTACCATCATGCGCCTATATATAGTATGTGAATAAACATGAAGAATTATTGATTTTCAAAAGTCAGTAAGATATATTTACACATAAATTAAATATATCCATCTGTGTTTGTGCGGATGATAAGGAGACATGGAAGGTGAACGACTTCCCCGAAATACTCGGTGTATATTCACTTCAGGTTGAAGCTGAGGTTGGAACTGGCACGACAGCCAACGCCCGAGAGACCATCACCTACTGGTATGCACGCCATCTCGCAGACAACATATTCGAGATACAACCGCTCAATGCGCACCATGTTCCATCCGGCATTCGCAGCACGCTCAACGAGATGGACTTTCTCAAACAGTACACCCCCGAACCGAGCTATTATCGCCTGCACACCGTTCCGGCAATGGAAACGCTGATCCGCAAGATAGACATGGGGCAAAAAGCCTTTTCCGAAGGCAAACTCGACGAAGCAGAAGCCCAGTTCATCAAGGCGCTGATGATTGATGACAAGAACATCGAAGCCAACTACGGCTTGGGCGAAGTCTACTCCGAGAGAAAAGAATTCGACAAGCTGAAAAAAGTGCTCAACACCCTGCTCGGCCTGGACGAAGCCTTCAAACAGGAACATCGCCAAAAGTTCAATCACTTCGGCATCTCATTGCGCAAGAACGGACACTATGACGAGTCCATCCGCTACTATGAAAAATCGCTTGAAATAGAGAAATCAGATGAGAACGTCTATTTCAACCTGGCCCGTGTCTTTTTTGAAAAGGGACAGAATGACATGTGTATACAACGTCTGGAAGATGCCTTGAAAATCAATCCCGCATTCGTAGAAGCGCAGAAATTCCTCAAGTATTGTCAAAAGCACGCCTGACGGTCACCTTCCGGTGCATCCAGGTGTAGCGCGCCCTCTTGCCAAACCCGACACGGTGCTTATATTTGAATGAGTATTCATTTAAAAAACGAGGCCGGGCTGCATGACCCGAAACCTCAAAGCATACACTGTGGAGGACGCTATGCCCAACATGGATTATCCCGGACCGTGTCTCTCCTGCATCGACCACACCTGTGGCTTGTGGGATGAGAACCTCTCTGAGAGGAAGGACGAAAAGAAGCGCGATAACAAGGATGAAAAGAAGTAACCCCACTTTACACGTCATAAAAAAAGCCCGGACGCATTGTCCGGGCTTTTTTTATGACGTGTAAATGAAGTGATTACTCTTTCACAGACCCTGCGAGCAGGCCCCGGATGAAATAGCGGCCGAGGAAGATATAGATGCACAGAACAGGGACAGCCGCCATGATGGACCCGGCCATGGGCAGGTTCCACGAGACCGCCTGACCGCCAGCCAGGTTGGCCAATCCAACGGTAATGGGATTGTCCGCATGCCGGGTCAGGCAGATGCCCCAGAGGAACTCGTTCCATATCTGGGTAAACTGCCACAGGCTGGTGACCACGAATCCGGGAATGGACAGCGGAAACACGATGCGCAGATAAATGGAGAAGAAACCTGCTCCGTCCAGCCGACCGGACTCGATAAGCGCGGTGGGAATCTGCGAATAAAAGTTTCTGAAGATGAGCGACGTGATGGGCAGGCCATACACGATGTGCGCCAGGATCAGGCCCGGCAGTCCGCCATACAGGTTCATGGCCCGCAATGTCTGGAACAGAGGAATCAGAATGACCTGATACGGGATGAACATGCCGAACAGGAACAGGGTGAATATGATATCCGAGCCCTTGAACTTCCACTTTGAAAAGACATAGCCGTTGATCGAACCGAGCATCGTGGAGCCTATGGTGGCGCAGATGGTCAGGATGATCGAGTTCACGAAGTTGGGCTTGAGCAGCGTGATGGCCTCGGAAAAGCTCGCCCAGTTGATGACGGACGGGAACTCCCATGATGTGGGCAGATCAATGTCCACCGGCATCTTGAGCGCGGTCACGGTTGCCATGTAGGCGGGCATAAGGAAAAGAAGCGCCAGAACGATCAACGTCCCGTAGAGCAGAATGGTGCCCGGAGTTATTTTTCTGTTTTCCATGATTACCGCCTCCCTCTCTGCCGGTATTGGCCGATCAGGTACGGCACAATGAACATGGCCGCGATCAGGAAAAGCACGATGGCGATGGCCGCGCCCTTGGAAAATTCATTTCCCCGAAACGTGGTCAGATACATGTTCAGGGCCGGATGGCCGGTCTCGGCGTTGTCCGGGCCGGTCATGGCAAAGACAAGGTCGAACATCTTGAGTGAAATATGAGACAGAATGATGACCGCTGAGATGGTGATGGGCTTGAGCATTGGGATGGCCACAAACCTGTAGTACCCCACCTGGGAAGCGCCATCGAGCATGGCCGCGTCACGAAGGTCCTGGGAAATACCGTTGAACCCGGCCAGGTACAGGGCCATTGTATACCCAGCGTACTGCCAGACCGTAGCCATGATGATACCCAGCGTGGCCATGTTAAAGCCGTGATCCTCTTCCATGAACAGGGCATCGGGCAGCACGTCGCCAAAGAGCCAGACCGCTACGCCGAGCACTATGCCGGGGACAAGCCACCGTTTCATGGCGCGATTGACGTCTTTCCTGAGCACGAACACCCCGACCATGATCAGCACAAAGGACGCGATGTAGACCATGATCCGAAGGATATCCTGCCAGTTGAAGACCAGAATGGCAGACTGACTGGAGAGCCATTCAAATGTCAGGGGTTTCATCCCCAAATATGTCGGCAGGACATTGACCCCGCCCTGTGGAGCGAGCAGCCAGCGCCAGATGGTACCGGTGACGATGAAGGAAAGCGACATGGGGTAGAGAAAGATCGTCCGAAAGACATCTTCGCCCTTGGGCTTCTGGTCGAGCAGGATGGCGATGAACATGCCCAGACCGATGGCGCCCACCAGCAACATGACGGAATAGTAGACCGCATTGACCAGATCCTGACGGAAATTCCCGCCCAGAAATCCGGTGAACAGTTCGACATAATTCTCCAGACCAACAAAATTCTTCTGGGGTTCCAGAGCCAGTGCGCCAGTTCCGCCCCAATCGGTCATGGAGGTCCAGATGGTCTCGCCGATGAAGCCATACACGAAAATCCCAATCAGGATCATGGACGGCAACAGCGCCAAGAAGGCTTTGACTCTATCTAACGAAGCTTCCCGCATAGTTCTCAACTCAAGAGGTTAAAGGGGAGCGTGCGCCGGGAGCGACAAGCCCCGGCGCACACATGCCCTGAATTAACTAGATGCCGGCCTTCTTGGCGAGCTGTGCGCATGCCTTGGCGGCTGCGGTGGGGTTCTTGGACTTCAAGAACATTTCCATAACGGAAGCAAAACCACCCATGAAGGTCTCATTGGCGGCAACGCCATGAGCCAGGGAACCAACCACATGGTCCTTGCCGAAATCAGAGGCAGCGGACTGGAGGTAGGCATTGTACTTGCTCAGATCGGAGTCAATACGAGCGGAGATGGAACCCTTGATCGGGTTGAAGGTGTCAGAACCTTCCTTGGAACCAAGCACCTTGAGCCAGGCAATGGCGTTATCGCGATGCTTCACGCCCTTGGGCAGGCAAAAGGAGTCGGCCAGGAACATGAACTGTCCGGCGGTACCGGGAGATGCGGCCCAACCGTAGCCTTCGCCAGGCACGAGCTTCTTGGTCACGGTCATGTAACCGGCTGCCCAGTCACCCATGATGTTGAAAGCGGCCTTGCCGTTGATAACCATATCGGTAGCCTGCTGCCAGGACAGGGAGGAGGCGTCGGTGTTGGTGTAGGAAAGCACCTTGCCGAAGAGTTCCCATGCCTTGACGACTTCAGGAGAATCAAAGGCGAGCTTGCCGGACCACAGAGCGTCCCACTTGTCTCCGCCCATGGAAGCCAGCGCAACGGATTCCCACAGGTGGTTGGCAGTCCAGTTCTGAGCCAGTGCCAGAGGCACGACGCCTTCGGCCTTCAGCTTGTCGGCAGCAACGAAGAATTCGTCCCAGTTCTGTGGGACATTCACGCCCCACTTCTGCAGGTTGGCAGGGACATACCACATGACGTTGGAGCGGTGGATGTTGACAGGCACGGACCAGATACCCTTGTCAGTACCGATCAGCTTGATCAGTCCTTCGGGGAACACTTCCATCCAGCCCATTTCCTTGAACAGGGGGGTCAGGTCTTCCATGCGGTCAGACTTGACCCAGGTACCGATAAGTTCCTGACCGGCGTGCACCTGGAAGGAATCCGGCGGCTCACCACCGAGCATGCGGGTCTTCAGAACGGCCTTGGCATTGACGCCGGAGCCACCAGTGACGGTCGCGTTGATGACATTCACACCGGGGTTCTGTTTTTTATAAATTTCGACCAGAGCTGCCAGTGCCGGGCCTTCGTCACCTGCCCACCAGGAAAAGATCTCCAGATCCCCTTTCAAATCCGCAGCCTGCACAGACTGCGGAGCAGCCAGCACCAGCGCGGCAACAAGAACAACAAGAATTTTCGCAAAGCTCATTTTCATGATACCTCCTAAGGTTTGCAAACAGACCACACATAATCAATTAACTACAATAACAGCTACTTCCGTAGCTGATGAATCAATAAACAGCGTTGGTAGACTCTGGGTCGAACAGGACCATGCGATCAAACTCGAAGCCAATGGGAACCACCTCGCCCGGGTGAGCGACAATGCGCCCTTCAACCTCGGCGAGGAGTTCATTCTGGCCGTCCACCACGATCTCCAGATGGGAATGCCCACCCAGAATTTCCGAGACCACCACTTCTCCCTGACAAAGCCAATCCTTGGGCAGTTTCTCGACATGTTCCCCCATCTTGATGGCGTCGGGCCGGAGACCGACCAGGACCGATGCGCCGTCAGCCAGCGACTCGGCTCTGCCGTCAACAACAGGGAAGGAGGACGGGCCGACCTGCACGCTTCGTTTGCCGTCAGCCACCTTGAACGTGCCCTCAAGAATATTCATGGGAGGGTTGCCGATGAACTGGGCCACGAACACGTTGTCAGGCCGTTCAAAAACATCGATGGGCGTGCCAACCTGCTGAATATACCCGTCTTTCAGGATGACGATACGATCAGCCAGGGTCATGGCCTCGATCTGATCGTGCGTGACATAAATAGTGGTGGTGGCCAAACGCAAATGCATCTTGCGCAGCTCCATGCGCATCTGGGTGCGGAGCTGTGCGTCCAGATTGGACAACGGCTCGTCAAACAGAAACACATCGGGATTGCGGACCATGGCGCGTCCCATGGCCACACGTTGACGCTGACCGCCGGAGAGTTCTGATGGTTTGCGATCCAGGTATGGTTCCAACTCGAGAATAGTCGCGGCGTCATTCACCTTTGAGGCGATTTCATCCTTGGTCTGGCCGCGCATTTTCAAGGAGAAGCCCATGTTGTCCCGCACGGACATGTGTGGGTACAGGGCGTAGTTCTGAAAGACCATGGCCACGTTGCGGTCCTTGGGCGACACCTGATTGACCATCCTGTCACCGATGAAGACCTCACCGCCACTGATAGCCTCAAGTCCCGCGACCATCCTCAATACCGTGGATTTGCCGCAGCCGGACGGCCCGACAAGTACAATAAATTCATTGTCCTCGATATTGAGATCGATACCGTGAACAACCTCCACGTCACCATACTTCTTGACGACTTTCTTTAACTGTACATTTGCCATATACGTCCATCTCTCTCTTTTTCAATTTCGACTATGCTATTTCACCGGAAATTTGTACAGCGTAGTCTGAGAATATGCCACGCCTGGATCCAACTGAATCGAAGGGAATCCCGGCTGATTAGGCGCATCCACATATCCGTGTGCCTCCAGGCAAAAACCGGAATGAGGACCATACACCATACCGTGCTTATCCGACAATGCTTCATGAAGATGATTTCCGGAATAAAAATGAATTCCTGGTGCGGTCGTCCAGACTTCCATCTCGCGTCGTGACTCCGGCTCCAGCACCTGTGCCGCGAACTTGAGACCTAGGGTCGTGTCCGCGAGTACGTGGTAATGGTCATAACCTGCACCATTGGTGAGTGCCGCACAGGGGGCCTTAATCCGCTTGCCTATTGGCGTCAACTCCCTGAAATCCAGGGGAGTTCCAAAGCTTCTCACCACCGCGCCGGTGGGCACGAGGTCTGCATCCGTTTCCAGATACTGACCGGATGCCAGGCGCAGGCAATGATCCAGACAGTCCGCTCCAGGGCGGCCAGCCAGATTGAAATAACTATGATTGGTCATGGAAACCATGGTGGGGGCGTCCGTGATAGCCCCGAAATCAAGGTGCAGGCTGTCACCTACCAAGGTGAAATCGACCGCAACCCGGAGTGTACCGGGAAACCCCTGCTCCCCGTCCGGGCTGACCCGGGTCAATGTGATCTGTGGACCGGCGTCCGTCTCATTGGCTTCCGCCTCCCAGACCCGGGAGTTGAAGCCTCGACTGCCCCCGTGCAATTGATGCTTCCCATGATTTCGATCCAAGACATGCCTGGTCCCATTCAACGTAAACCGGGCCTGTGCGATTCGGTTGGCCACACGCCCGACCAAAACCCCCATACAGGACTGATCCGCACAATACCCGGCAAGGGAGTCATACCCGAGCGTGACATTCACCCGATTTCCGGCACCGTCAGGTACCAGCAGGCGCGTAATCGCGCCACCGTATGTGGCAATGGACACTTCCAGTCCATGGTCATTGGTCAGGGTATACAGCTCTACAGGCGTCCCATCAGGGAGTGCTCCCCACTGCGTACTTGTGATGGTCATTGCTGGCCTGGATATCGAGCGCTGTCTGCATACAGCCGAAGACGTTCATGCCCGGGCTTGCGGATCCGCAACGGCAGGACCGATCGCCTGCCAAAGACGTTTTCCATGTAGGCCATGTAGGCACCCACTCTGGATTTGGGAACATACGCCTGAATGGTCCCGGCAAACCCGCCGCCCTGCATGCGCCAGGCCCCTTCGCCTTCCAGAAATCGTTCCGTCAACGTGAGGGCCACAGGGATGCCCTGCTCTAGAAACCGTTTAGTGCTGACGCAGTTTTGCAGCAGCCGCCATGACGAATCACCGGACTGTTTGACCAGATGTAGGAAAAACCGCATGTCCCCGGCTTTCAGCGCAGCAGCCTGCCGTTCCGCCCGCTTATTTTCTTCAACAAAATGGATCAACCTGAGCAAGGCGCGATCACCGGCTTCTCGCCGGATCTCCGGTGCGGCATCCATGACCTGTTCCAGCGTCAACCCACGCGCCTTCTCCCGCCCAAGCACTTGCGCGGCCTGCCCCATTTCCACGGTGATGGCCGCGTACTCCGATGTCAGGTCCGCATGGCTGCCGCCGGTATCCACCACCATGAGCTGATAGTCGGTCTCTGCAAAGTCAAAATCGACCTCTTTTACTTGCGGGCGTTCCGGGGTTTCAAAATCAATGGACAGAATCCCTTGTGCCGCGCAGGCGATCTGGTCCATGAACCCGCACGGTTTGCCAAAATACGTGTTTTCAGCCTCACGCCCGACTTCCGCCAGTTCGAGCGGTGTCCGTGCGCCGTCATTGAAAAGCTGATTGAGAATCTGTCCCACACAAACTTCAAAGGCAGCCGAGGAGCTCAACCCCGCCCCCATGGGCACATCTCCAGCCACACAGGCATCAAAACCGCCAATGGGCCACCCTCTGGATTGGAACCCGGCGAGTACGCCGCGCACCAATGCCGTTGAGGTTCCTTCTTCGCCGGACTTCATGTCCAGTTCAGCCAGATCAACTTCTATTTCCGCACTGAACCCTTCCGAGCGCAAATGAACGAGGGAGGAATCTGTGGGGGTCGCCACAGCAAGGCAGTCAAAATGAATACCCGCAGCGAGCACCACGCCGTTATTGTGATCCGTATGGTTACCGCCAAGCTCGGTGCGCCCTGGAGTCGACACCACGACACAGCGGGGGTCGTTTCCATATTTCTCCATTCGCAACAACAGGTTATTATACCGCTGCAATTGAAACTGGAGTGCGGATTCACCATACATTTCAATCAAAGTCGCATTGAGTTTTCCCGCGCCAAGAGCGCGTAACAAGACTCCGGTGGATTCCATTATTCGGCCTCCATGTAATGCGTTTCCAGCTGTTCACGGATACGCGCAGCCGCCCCTTCAGCTGTCAGATCGCGTTGCGGCATGGCCATCATTTCAAAGCCGACCATGAACTTCTTGACTGATTTGGAACGAAGAAGCGGCGGATAATAATGAAGGTGGAAATGCCAGTGGAGATGATCACCGCCATCCGTGGGAACCTGATGAATTCCCATGGAGTAGGGGAAAGACGTCTGAAAAAGATTGTCGTAACGGATATTCAGCCGGACCATGGCGTCGGCGAGGTCATCCCGCTGAGCCGGGCTCATTGCAAGGATGGACCCCATATGCTCCTTGGGCAGAATCATGGTCTCGAAAGGCCAGGTCGCCCAGAACGGTACCAGCACCACAAAGGAATCGTTTTCAAAGATGATCCGATCACCTTTGGCAAGCTCTGTTTCCAGATACCGACAGAGCAGACATCCATCGTGCTCCTTCATGTATGCATCCTGCCGCAGGTCCTCGGCGGCCGGGAACATGGGGACGTTCCGCGTGGCCCAGATCTGACCGTGGGGATGGGGATTCGAGCAGCCCATGACCGCCCCCCGGTTTTCAAAGATCTGCACATGACCGATGGTGTCACGATTGCCCAATTCCTCGAATTCCTCACACCACAGATCAACCACCTTTCTGGCCTGACCGACGCCCAGACGCGCCATGGTCAGATCATGACGGGGTGAATAGCATATCACCCGGCAGACACCGGTCTCCGGCTCGGCCACAAGCAAATCATCCGCGCTGGATGTCTCAAAATCGCCCACGGGCATATCTGGCAACAATGACGCAAAATCATTAGTAAAGACGAATGTATACGCATATTCCGGGTTCACAGCCCCACCTGCCCGCTCATTGCCGGGACAGAGATAACATTCAGGGTCGTGCGTTGGCAGAGTCGCCATGTCAGGCTTCTCCTGCTGCCCCTGCCAGGGCCGCTTGGTGCGATGAGGGGAGACCAACACCCACTCACCGGTGAGCTGATTCAACCGCCTATGTGGACTCTCTTCAAAATTCATTGAATGCCTTCTGCGCTAGAGTATTCAAAAAAATCATAATCCCACGCATGGGACCACGATAGTATCCTGCCATGAATTTCTCGGCAAATGATTTCATCAAGTATATGCTCTCCTCAAAAGGCTGTCCCCTTAATCACACCCGGAACAGTTGAACATCCATACCAATAATTCATGTAAACACGCCTGCATGGGATTCCTGTCAGGCACTGAATTGTATGCCTCGGACAGGATGAATCTGGAAAGCAGGTCGAACACGATGAAATAAAAAGGAGTTGCATGCAGCCCGGCTACCAGCCTGGTTCCAAACGATAGAAGGTATCCAGAATGTCGTAATATCTTCCGGACTCGCGCAATTGGCGAAGCCCTTCATTGAAGCGTTCCATCAACTCATTGGCATTGTCCAATCGTTTTGAAATAAGCAGATGGTTCGTTTCCTCGAATATCGATTTCAAATGAAATGTAAGCAGGCGTGCTTCGTATTGTTCAAACTCGTTGCGCAGGATATGCAACCCAACCTCTCGATTACAGGCGTACACATGCACCCGACCGGCAAGCAGCTTCTTCAAACCGGACCGATAGGTCTGGGCAACGTCAATCTCCCCTTTCCCCCGGGCAACAATCTCCTTCAATGAAAACTCGTCCTCACTTCCGAGGGTCACAGCAATGCGCAGATTCCTGAGATCTTCCAGGGTATTCCAGTCAAAGGGGAAATCCTTGCGGTGGAAAAAGACGCGGGATGACGAAAAAAGCGGATAACTGAACAAGAAGGTCTCTTCCCGTTCCGGAGTCCACAGCCAGCCAGCACTCCCCTGATACGGTTTCTGACTCGCTTCTACCAAAGCCCTTTTCCACGGAAGAAACTGAAACTGCACATCTATACCGACCAAGGCAAAGCTTTCGGCAACAATCTGATTGGCGATGCCGCCATGTAACATGGAGGCAGAATAATACGGGGGCCATTCGCCGGTGGTCAGCAGAATGGACTCGGCCCGACCCGGTGACCACAAACACACCGTGAAGAGCAAACACAGCCCACACAGAACGCTTAGTCGCTGAATCATACGGACTCCCCCGGGCCACCCTCTCAGACGAAGAGAGGGTACGCCGCCTGTCGCTGACCAAGAGGCCATTGGCTCGTTGCCTCCAGCCCTATTCGGCAGGCACTTGTGACAGGACCTGACCAACAGTGGCTGCGGCCATGATGGAAAAACAGAGCCTGGCTTCGGTGTCACCGAAATGGACATCCAGATAAACCATCTCGCCATGCTGGAAACTCTCACCGGCCGCTCCTGTCAGAAGCGGCAGTTCCGTGGTCTCTGAAAGATCAAAATCAAGCGGGATCATGCCTTCCTTTTCCGGTCCGATGTCAGCCTGACTCATATTGGACAACGCACCAGCCACAACCGCACAGGCGTCAACCGCCACAGGCAGATAGAGCTGACCGAACTGAAGAAGACAGACAGCGTGGTCCTCAAGGAGCATGGCCTGAGGCTGTTCTGTCAACTCCTGCAGGAGGTACGGACCTTTGGTTCCGAATTCTATTCTCTGACCATCATCACTCATGGCACGCTCCCTTTAATCGAGGTAAGAACAGCAGTAATCGACAACGGCTGAAACTTTCAGTTGAAATTTAGAGTTGGCCGGTACATCGAAAGAATCGCCGCCCTTGATCGTCTGCCACGCATCGGAGCCGGGGAGTTTCACTGTCAGATCACCGGCCAGAATCTCCATGAGTTCAGCCTTTTCCGTGCCGAATTCATAGTCGCCTGGCAGCATAATACCAAGCGTTTTGGTACTGCCGTCGGCAAAAGAGACCACGCGGCTGGTAACCTTGCCGTCATAGTAGATGTTGGCCGCTTTCGTGACCGTGACATTATTGAATGTAGACATGAGTATCTCCGGGAATTACAAGGTTGCGGGTGTGTGCATATCCCACTTGCGCGGGACACAAATAAATATATACTGACAGGCACCAACCACCGTCAACCTTTCAAGGGAAAACTCATGAAAAAAGTACGTTTCGGCATACTCTCCACCGCCAAAATAGGTCGCCAGAAAGTCATCCCGGCCTTGCAAAAAGGCAATCATACCGAAGTCGTCGCCATCGCGTCCCGTTCAAAGGAAAGCGCGCAGGCCGTAGCTGACGAACTTTCCATCCCCAAAGTATATGACAGCTACGAAAAGCTGTTGTCTGATAAATCCATCGACGCCGTCTATATCCCCCTGCCCAACCACCTGCATGTGGAGTGGACCATCAAGGCCATGAACAAGGACAAGCACGTCTTGTGCGAAAAGCCCATGGGGCTGACCGGTGACGAGGTCAACAAGGTCATCAACGCCACGGTTATGGCCCCGGATGTCAAAGTCATGGAAGGCTTCATGTACCGGCACCACCCCCAGTGGATCGAAGCCAAACGGCTGGTGGACGCTGGCGAGATCGGCGAATTGACCACCATTCAGTCATTCTTTTCCTATTGCAATACTGACCCCGGAAACATTCGCAACAAACCTGAAATGGGCGGAGGCGCTCTTATGGATATCGGCTGCTACCCGATCTCCCTGTCCCGATTCATCTTTGGCGCACAACCGGGAAAAGTGCTCGGTTCCATGGACAAGGCCCCGGAGTTCGGCACTGACCGGACATTTACCGGATTGATGGATTTCGGCGGCAGGATCTCAAGCTTCACCTGCTCAACGCAGACAGCACCCTATCAACGGGTGAACATCGTAGGGTCTACCGGTCGCATTGAGATCATGATCCCGTTCAATGCCCCGCCGGACCAGCCGTGCGAGATCATCCTTCAGCAGGACAAGGAGTCCCGCTCCATCACGTTTGATAGTTGCGACCAATATACATTGCAGGGAGACGCCTTTGCCAAGGCCATTCTCGATGATACACCACCGCCGACAACGATCATGGACGCCTTCGAAAACATGCACACTCTTGATGCGTTGGTCGCCAGTGCCGAATCCGGAAGCTGGAAGGGCTGCTAAGGTCTACAGGCGTCCACCACGCCCGCTGATAAACGGATATTCTTACGGAGCAGGCTCGTCGCCTGTTCCGTATTTTTTCTGCATGGCAAGATGCAACGTACGCAGCAGATCTTCCACTTCCATGGGCTTGGGAATGTAGTCGTCCATACCGACATTCATGAATTTGGCTTTATCACCGATCATGCTGTAGGCGGTCAGTGCAAAAATCGGAACATCACGGTTCTCGACCCCTGCGACCCCCGCTCGAACGCATCGTGTGGCATCAACGCCATCCATCTCCGGCATCTGGATGTCCATATAGACCGCATCAAACTGTTGCTTGCGCAATTTTTCTATGGCCTCGACGCCATTGGATGCGATGGACACCATGCACCCGGCCTTTTCCAATTGCCGCTGCCCCACCATCCGGTTGACGTTGTCGTCTTCCGCAAGCAGTACGTTCAGGCCGAAACTCAAGCCGTCATTCTGCGTTAAATAAGGTGAATCGGATGTATCCTGCGACTTCTTTTCACCGAATGTAACGACCATATGCACCGTGCTGCCCTGGCCCAGCACACTCTCCATGGCCATATGTCCATTCATGAGACTCATCAGTCGCTTGCAGATGGAAAGCCCGAGTCCGGCCCCCTGATATTTCCGGGCGTATCCCTGACTGCCTTGAACAAAAGGCTCGAACAGGGTTTTCAATTTATCATCACTGATGCCGATGCCGGTATCGGACACGGAAAAGTACACCCGGTGCGTCCCTTCACTCACCGATGGAAGCAGCGACACCTCCACCCGAACTTCTCCTGATTCCGTAAACTTGAGCGCGTTTCCCACAAGGTTGGTGAGCACCTGCTGGAGTCGGGCACTGTCACCCACAACATATTCCGGCACGTCATCCGCCACCGAGCAATGCAGGTGAATTTGGGCTTCCTCAAAGGACAGCTTGAACATTGTTCCCACATGCTGCACCGCTTCATGCAGATTAAACGGTACATATTCAACATCCATCATCCCCGCTTCCACACGGGAAATATCCAGTATATCGGAAAGCAACCGGTTGAGCCGCACTGCCGACTCCACCCCGGCCTGGGCGTACTCGCGTTGAACCGAATCAAGATTCGTCCCCTGCATGAGTGTCAGCATTCCCTGGATACCATTGAGCGGAGTTCTGATTTCATGACTCATGTTGGCCAGGAATTCCGATTTCGCCTTGTTGGCAAACTCCGCCTCTTCCTTGGCCAGGACGAGCTGGCTGTGAATGCGTTTGATCTCTGTAAGGTCCACATCGAGGCAATACATGATCTTCTCGCCCGAAGCCGTCTCCTGCATGACATGACTGGAATACACCCGCACGAGGTGGCCGTCCTTGTGTGTCAGGTCCAGCTCTCCGGCAGGGATTGCCACCCCGTCGTTGACCCAGGCTGCGTGCCCCTGCTTGACCGCGTCTTGCATGAAATCGGGAATGATCAGATTTTCCAGCAACTGTCCCATGGCCTCTTCACGCGTGAAGCCATACATATGCTCACTGGCCGGATTCCAATAGACGACGTGACGACTGTGGTCATACCCCTGGACCGCGATCATATTCACATCTTCGAATAATTGTTTGAACCGCTGCTCGCTTTGATGCAGCGCCTTGTCTGCCCGTTTGAAGTCGGTGATATCCATACCGACAAAGGTCACCCCGGCCTCAGGCTGTCCCGGAATCAGCGGCGTAATGGTGATCATGGCATCACGAAGCGAACCATCCTTGCACACCAGTTGGGTTTCCATCGTGGCGGTTGTTTCTTCCTCCATCTTGGCATACCCGCTGAAGCCGACGTAGTCATACTCCTCCTGTGTCGAATAAATCTCGCGAACATTTTGCCCGAGCAGTTCATTCCTTTCGTATCCGAGCATGGAAAAGAAATAGTCATTCCCCTGGAGAACCACGCGATCCTTGACAACGCCGATCCCCACCTGCGTTGTCCTGAAAATGCTGGCCAGCTCTGCCTCCCGGGCCTCCAATTTATTCAATGACCATTTCTTTTCGGTGATATCAACCACATGGGCAAGAATCTGAACGATCTCGCCTCGGTCGTTCTTGATGGGAATGGAGGTCAGGGAAATCCAACGATCCTGGTTGTCGACATACCGCTCCACGCTGTGCGTCTCGCCAGACTCCAAACTCTTGAGGGCCGGACAATCATCGCAGGTATGTTTTTTTCCCCAGAACATTTCATGGCACTTGTGGCCGACCATATCCTGACAGGGATACATTTCATACATGAACCTGTTGGCCCATTGAATGGTCAGGTTAGGATTGTAGAGCGCCACTCCCAGATTGAGAGAGGTCAGGATGCCATCAAACTTATTTCGCTCATTTTTGACAGCCTCGATATACTCCATCCGTTCCGTTGCATCTCTGGACATGAGACAAACCCCGATAATCGTGTCCGATTCATCTCTGTATGGCGTGTATTTGACGTCCATGAACCGTCTGCCGACTGCGGGGAAATCCAACCACTTCTCGAAATGCACCACTTCGCCCTTCACGCAACGTTGCATGCAGCCCTGAACCAGGGAGTCAAAGGGCTTCTCGCCGATCACGTCCACCAGATGCGTGCCCAGCACCTCGTCCCGCTCTTTACTCCAATAGCGGCAATACTCCAGGTTTGCCATGACGTATCGGAGATCCAAGTCCAAAACGGCAATAATATCCTTCGATTGGTCAAATATGGTTTGCAAATCGTAAACGCTCATACAACTCTCGATTCCTTGTCTCATATTCGATTGTACTATAATCCATACTCAAACAATTTATTGGGCACAGTGATTAATTGCAAGGAATAATATCAGGCTGCACCACACGACAAACAACTCCCCCGAAGCGGAGACCGCTTCGGGGGAGCATTTCTGCGCTGTATATACGCTGCTTTGCTGCCTATTTACTTATTTTGTCGTGATATATGTCACACCGGAAAATGGCAGAGGCATCAGGTTCTTTTTCTTTTTTACATACTTGATGAAGGATTGGGCATCCCCAAACCCGGTGTCGTATTTGGATTTGAGATTCTTCAAGACAACATACCCATCCCCACCCGAAGCGAGAAATGAGTTGGTGACGACCCTATAGGCGCGTGTTGCCCGCACCCGTTCCCACCGGCCATCCTCGATCATGACGTCAACGCTTGTCACGCGGCTGCCTTCCGGCAGGTTCATATTGGCACTATATCGAGCACCCGCCACATACGGAAAGGCTCCATCTCCGCGCTCAACGCCACCTTCCAGGGCCTTGGTCAGTTGCGCGCCCGTCATGGTCAACACGACCAGCGTATTATTGAACGGCATAAGCGTGTAGGCCGTACCAACAGAGATATTGCCCTGCGGCACGGACTCACGCACGCCACCGCCGTTGGTCAAGGCAATGTCCGCCGGTTCGCCAGTGGTCGCCAGCGCATCCAACATGCTCTGACAGACCAGGGGAGCGATCAGGCTGCCCTGCGTCAATTCCTGACCGTCCTCATCCACGCCGGGCTCCCTGATATGCGGCAACGCGACATCGGCCACCCCTATGACTTCGTTACGCATGGCCTGAACACCCTTCTTAAAGGGAGTGAGAAAGACCTCGGCTTCAGCATCCGGCGCGACAATAGTGGCCATGGGGTTGGAGCGAATGAAAGTCAGCAGGGCCTCACGCTCCACGCCCTGTACTTCGACCTTCTTCTTTTCCGCATTCTTCCGGCGGAAGGAATCGGCCAACAGCAAAATAGGCTTGCCTTCGGCAGCCGTAATCACGCCCTTTTTATTGAACGTCACGTCCAGACGCCCCAAAATACGGGCCCACTTCCAGGCCGTAACGACATAGACCGGATCGCCGTTCGCCCCTTTGACCGTGACCGGATAGGTGTCTTCCGGCGTCTTGCCAAGAGCCTTCATGGTTGCGGGATCGCCCAGGAGGGTATGCGAATGACCACCGACAACGACATCCACTCCGGGCACCTTGGCGGCGAGCTCCTTGTCGCGGCCAAAGCCGACATGGGTGAGCAGGACGATCTTGTTCACGCCCTGCCTTTCGAGCATGGCGACATATTTTCTGGCGGTCGCCGCTTCATCCTCGAAACGGAGAGCGCCGGGGCTGGAGATCGTGGGCGTCTCCTTGGTCGTCAAACCGATGATGCCGACCTTGTCAGTCCCGAAATTCAGGATGGTATAGGGCTTGAACTGAGCCTCCAGAGCGGGAAACTGGCCTGCATCAATATTCGCCGACAATACGGAAACCTGTGTGTACTGTAGCAGTTTGATAAGAAAATTCGGCCCTTTGTCAAACTCATGGTTGCCAAGCACCATGGCGTCGAACTGCAAACGATTCAGGAACTCCATTTCCGGCTGTCCGCCGTACTTCATGAAGTAGAGGTCACCCTGGATCACGTCGCCCGCGTGCAGCAACGCCACATTCTGCCGTTCTCTGCGCACCTGCTTGACCGCAGAGGTCAATCGCGCCCACGATCCCATCTCGACATATGTGGACTTTCCCTCTGGTTTGAGCTTGTCCCTGGTCGTATCCAGATACGAATGCGTGTCGTTGACATGCAACAACGTCAAATCAAAACTCCACGAAGGCTGCGCAACCAGCAGAGCAATACAAACCACAACAACGGCAAACCATTTTTTCATTATTATCTCCTCCTGAAAGAGCTGTTGGCCTGATACCAATCTTTGCCTCGGATGGGAACAAGTAGTTATGAATTGCATAGCTCCCGGCAATGAATCTCATACACACGAACCGAAACACGAAAAGACCCCGGTGCCAGAGCACCGGGGTCCTTGAATATCAGTTCTACTGGGGAATACTATTTGATGAACAGCATTTCCTGGTAGCTGGGCAGGGGCCACAGGTCATCTGCGACAACGCCTTCGAGAGCGTCGACGATTTCGCGGACAGCCAGCATGGCGGGCAGGACCTTCTTGGTCTTGTAGACAGCTTCGGCTTCCACAGACTTGAAGTTGTCCTTCTCCATCAGTTTTTCCAGAGCCACGATGCTTTCCTGGAGATCACGCAACTTGTCGGTGATATCCTGGAGCAACGTAGTGCGAGGCTCGATACCGGCGGCCTTGATGGAGGCGGCGGTGTCGGCCAGCTCACCCTGGTAGCGAATGGCTGCGGGCAGGATGATGGTCTTGGCGACCTTCGCGCACATCAGGGATTCGGTCAGAATGATCTGGTTGTACTGCTCATGGTAGATTTCACAACGGGAATGCAGTTCGTCCTTGCTCAGGACGCTGTACTTCTCGAACATCTCGATGACGTCCTTGTCCATGAGGACCGGCAGCGCGTCAGCAGTGGTCTTCAGGTTGGGCAGGCCGCGCTTCTTGGCTTCTTTCTGCCATGCATCAGCATAGCCGTCGCCGTTGAAGATGACATGACCGTGTTTTTTCATGATGCCCTGAATAACTTTCTGGCAGGCTTCGTTGAGCTTGGCCTTCTTGCCTTTGGTGAGCTTTTCGATCTCGTCGCAGACATAGTCGAGGGATTCGGACAGCATGGTGTTCAATGCAACCTGTGCTCCGGCGATGGACTGGTTGGAACCGACAGCGCGGAACTCGAAGCGGTTGCCGGTGAAGGCAAACGGAGAGGTGCGGTTACGGTCGCCGGAATCCATGGGCAGCGGAGGCAGTGTGTCGACGCCGACACGGAGCATGCCTTTGGCCTTGGTGCCTTTGAGGTCGCCCAGTTCGATCTGGTTGAAGATCTCAGCCAGCTCGCCGCCCAGGAAGATGGACAGGATGGCCGGGGGAGCTTCGTTGGCGCCCAGACGGTGGTCGTTGCCTGCGGAGGCGACGAC
This sequence comes from Pseudodesulfovibrio sediminis, assembly GCF_020886695.1. Taxonomy (NCBI): domain Bacteria; kingdom Pseudomonadati; phylum Thermodesulfobacteriota; class Desulfovibrionia; order Desulfovibrionales; family Desulfovibrionaceae; genus Pseudodesulfovibrio; species Pseudodesulfovibrio sediminis. The sequence goes on along the minus strand of NZ_AP024485.1, from coordinate 3,011,181 downwards.
AGCGCGGAGCAGCTTGCCGTATTTTTCCACTGCACGGATGGTGGCAGCGGTCAGTGTCAGGAACTGCATGTTCTCGTGCGGGGTGTCACCGGGGGAGTACAGGGAGCCCTGAGACGGAGTGGACAGGGAGTAGTTCAGGTGTTTACCGGAACCGTTGATGTTGGCGAACGGTTTTTCGTGCAGCAGGCAGGCCATGCCGTATTTTTTGGCAACAGACTTCAGGATGGTCATGACCATCTGGTTGTGGTCGGTGGCCAGGTTGGCCTGCTCGAAGATCGGAGCGATCTCGAACTGACCGGGAGCGACTTCGTTGTGACGGGTCTTGACCGGCACGCCCAGCTTGTACAGCTCGCGCTCGACTTCCAGCATGTAGGCCAGCACGCGACGCGGGATGGCGCCGAAGTAGTGATCGTCCAGCTCCTGGCCCTTGGCAGGCTTGGCGCCGAACAGTGTGCGTCCGCAGACCATGAGGTCGGGACGGGCGAAGTAGAAATTGCGATCAAGCAGGAAGTACTCCTGCTCGGGACCGGCGTTGGAAACAACCATTTCGCCGTTGTCGGTGCCGAAGAGGCCGAGGAAACGGGTTGCGGATTTGTTGATGGCCTGATTGGCGCGCAGCAGCGGAGTCTTTTTGTCCAGTGCATGCCCTTTCCAGGAAATGAAGGCGGTCGGGATGCACAGGAAGGTGCCATTGGGATTTTCCAGGATGTAGGCCGGGTTGGTCACGTCCCAGGCGGTGTAACCGCGGGCTTCAAAGGTGGCGCGCAGGCCGCCGGACGGGAAGGAGGAAGCGTCAGGCTCGCCCTGAATGAGCAGCTTGGCGTCGAATTCGGCGATGGCGCCGCCCTCACCGTCAGGAGCGAGGAAACCGTCATGCTTCTCAGCAGTCAAACCAGTCAGGGGGTAAAAAACATGGGTGTAGTGGGTGGCACCTTTGGCAAGCGCCCATTCTTTCATGGCAGCAGCAACAGGACCCGCAATGGACGAATCAATGGCTTCGCCGCTTTTTTTGGTTGCCATCAGGGACTTGTACACGTCCTTGGGCAGCATGTTCTTCATGACTTTATCGCTAAAGACATTGGAACCGTAGATTTCCGCGGGGGAAGTCTCGGCGAAGTTGAGAGGCTTGTCTATGGGTTTGTAATTTGTCACCGCATTGATTGCGTTCTGACGAGTCTGGTATCCGCTCATGTAAATACTCCTTCAGGCATGTAAATATTGTTTCCCGGCGTCACCCGGACCAAAGGGCGCCTGACCCTTATTATCTAATCCCACCCCTATACCAAGTTATATGCCAAACAATAAAAAGACTGAATAAATAGGTGGTTAAGAGTCTAGACTTTTTGAACTTACCGCATAATACTACGAAAATGTAGTTTTGACACCGATTTACCCCTCTTTGCTATTACAATTTTGCAATAAAAAAAGGTATTTTTTACAACATACTGATTTAAAAGATTCTTTTAATGACATAAATGGGAACAGAAAAGGACAAAAGTGGTACTCCCCAGTCGAAATTCCACTTTTAAGCAAGAAAACGCCATCCACAATAAAACAAGAATGAAAACACATGGTCCGTTGGAGAGTCGCATCGCATGCGACAAAGCCAGAAAACGGGCCGGATCAAAACGGCGCAGGAGAAGTGAACTCCAGAGGTTGCCGGGTCTTCGGATGGCGGAATCGAAGCGTGGACGCGTGCAGCTTGAGCTGCCCCGGCCCCGTGCCTGTACCGTACAGCCTGTCACCGACAATGGGGAACCCCAGCCCTTTCTCATGAGCCGAATGCAACCTGAGCTGGTGGGTGCGGCCTGTATGCGGCATGAACTCCACCCGGGTCCGACCGTCTTCCACACCGAGCTTGCGCCAACGGGTGATGCCGAGCTTGCCCTTTTCAGGATCATAGACCTGATAGGGGCGATTATCCGGGTCCAGTCGAAACTTCAACTCGATAAGACCGTTCTGCGCCTCGACCACACCATCGACAAGCGCGATATACCGCTTGCCCACGAGGCGATCCATGAACTGGACCGACAGGTTGCGATGGGCCTCGGTGGTCAGCGCCAGCACCAACAGACCGGAGGTATCCTGATCCAGTCGATGCACGGACGGCTGATCTATGCAGCCGGGATACATCTCCTTGATACGGGAAACCACGCAATCCTGGTTGGCCTCCCCTTTGCCGGGTACGGACAACAGCCCGCTGGGTTTGTCCACCACCACGAGAACAGGGTCTTCATGCAGAATGATCAGGTCGTTCATTGTCGTGCGTCCTCCAGGCCGCAGAGCATATAGCCGAGAATGCGGCCGCATTTGTCCTTGCAGGACGGATAGAACGTGCCGTGCTCCCGGGTCCCGGAGCGGTTGGTGCGTCCGAAATAAAACTCTGCCAGCCCGAGCGGGGTCAACCCGTTCAGGGCCGCATAGCCCAGAAGCTTGGGCGCGCAGCAATCCCCGGTTCCCGTGGGTATGCCTCCGGTACCACAGGCCGCCATGGGCAACGGAGACCGGCCATGGGCAAAGCTCGGAATGAGAAACATGGAATGGATCCGGCGTTGCAGGTTTCGGGATGCCTTTTTTCGGGCATCGGCCAATGTTTTTTTCAATGCCGCGTCCGTAGACTGTTCAAACTCGCGGCTCATCTGTTTGATACATTTTTCCTCCAGCGCCGTGACCATGCGGAACCGCTCCACATCAAGGAGCGGCCCGACCCAACCGGGCACGCGCCACCTGGAGTTGTACTGTCCTGAAAAAGCCTTGATCACTCCTGTCCTGCCAGACTGATCACGCACAACCAGCACGCCGAACATCTGCCCTCGGGCCTCGGACCACACATAGTCGGTCGTCATCCAGGGGCTGGCCTCGGACACGGGCACGTCAAAGTCGATGCGCCCTTCCCTTTCGAGCCTGTGAAACAGCGCAAGGGCAGGCGCCATGGCCGGACCGACCGGCAGCGAATGCTCCCTGCCACAGTGGTCGCACAGGCCCCGGCACGCAATGTCAGGATCAGATATGTCCGTGATTTCAATTGGTTCAATCATAATAAAAAACCCCACCGCGCTGAAGCGGTGGGGCGAGTGTACACGGTCTTGTTCCGAGAGGCTATTTGATCTTCAAGCTTGCGGAGCCATTAAAATCCACGGACAGAATCTCATATTCGATCCGACCACGCGGAGCGTCCACAATGGCTTCGTCGCCCACTTCCTTGCCCAAGAGAGCCTGCCCCATAGGGGAAAGCACGGAGATGGAGCCGTTCTTGTGATCAGCGTCATCAGGGCCGAGCAGCAAGAAAGTGCGCTTCTCGTCGGTGTCGATGTCTTCAACCTCCACGGTGGCACCGAACGTGGCGCGTTCGCCGTCCAGCTTGTTCAGGTCGAGCACATCGAACAGCGGCATCCTGGAGTTAATATATGTAATACGGGCTTCAAGCATACCCTGCCGTTCACGCGCAGCGTCGTAGCCGGCGTTCTCGGACAGGTCGCCTTCCTCGCGAGCTTCCTTGATGGCCTGGATAATGGCCGGACGTTGGGCTTTCAGGTCTGCCAACTCTTGGGTAATTTTCTCGTACCCTTCTTTACAAATAGGGATGCGATCCATTTTCAAAACCTCGCTCAATTCAATAACAATGAAAAAAGTAAAAAAAGAAGCAGGCCGCGCTACTTGCTCCAAGCTGCACGGCTGCAAACGGGTCATACCAACTGACAGTGTTCTTATTAAGACATCAAGACACTCCGGTCAAGAGGCAGTCAAAACACTTTTTCAAGAGAGAGAAACCGGCACATTGACAACAGGCACTTTCCGCCGGTTTGACAACGAATCGGTTGACACGACCCTGTATTCTCATTCAAGAATATTTTTTTGAGCAGATTGCTCTTTTTATCACGATATCGTGAGCCGATCCTGGAGACCACGAGAACACACCTACATATGGAGGAGAGGATGAAACGTTTTACACTGATAGTACTCGCTCTGAGCGCATGCCTGCTCATGGCCTTTGGTTGTTCGTCAGAGCCCAAGAAGGAAGAAGCCAAGGCACCGGAGAAAGCGGAAACGGTGGCAAAACAGGAGAGTGTGCCTCCGACCATCGGGCTGATCCTGGTCGGCCCCTATAACGACAAGGGATACAGCCAGGCCCAGTACGAAGGCGCCAAGTACGTGGAAGCCCAATTCCCCGGGGCAAAGCTCATCTATCTCGACAAGGTCAACCCGGCGGATCGCCCCGGCCTGACCATCCCCCAGGTTGTTGACGATCTGGTGGAAAAAGGCGCCAACCTGATCATCGCCGGTTCCGACGACATGAAAGACGGCATCATCGAAGCGGCCTCCATGCATCCCGAGATCGTTTTCATCCATGCATCCGGTGACGCCGCCCTGACCGGCAAGGGTCCCGGCAATCTCGGCAACCTCTTCGGCAAGATGTACTACTCCAAAATGATGGCCGGTTTCACCGCCGCCATGACCACCGAAACCGGCAAGATCGGCGTGGTCGGTCCGCTCATCAACGAAGAGACCCGCCGTCTCCTGTCCGCAGCCTATCTGGGCGCGGCCTATGCCTGGACCGAGGTTCGCGGCAAGGACATCAAGGACCTCTCCTTCAATGTCAAATGGATCGGTTTCTGGTTCAATATTCCCGGCGTGACCTCTGACCCGACCCAGGTGGCCGGTTCTCTGGTCGACGAAGGGTACGACGTCCTCATCTCCGGCATCGACACCCCTGATGTCGTGACTGTCGCCAAACAGCGCAGGGCCGCAGGCAAAAAGATCTGGGCGCTGCCGTACGACTATGAAAAGGCCTGCGAAGGTCAGGGCGATGTCTGCCTCGGCGTTCCCTACTTCAACTGGGGCCCGGGCTTCCTGCGCATCTCCAAACAGGTGGCCGAAGGCACATACAAGACCGCTTTCGAGTGGGACGCCCCCTACTGGGCAGATATCAATGACCATGACAAGTCCCCTGTGGGCTTCATGGCCGGTGAAGGCATGAGCGCTGACACCAAAGAGGCGCTTGCCGCATTCACCGCCGACCTCGGCTCCGGCAAGATCGACCTGTTCACCGGCCCGCTCAACTATCAGGACGGCACGCCTTTCCTGGAAGCAGGCGAAAAGGGTACTGACAAGAAGATCTGGTACATGCACCAACTGCTCGAAGGAATGGAAGGACTCTCGTCCGCCAAATAACGAATGATCGTTCTAAAAGACATACACAAACATTACGGCCGGGTTCGGGCCAACGACGGCATCAGCCTGACTCTCGAACCCGGCCGCATTTATGCTCTCGTCGGTGAAAACGGCGCGGGCAAGTCCACCCTCATGCGCGTACTGGCAGGCCACACCCGCCCCACTTCCGGCACGCTGGAGATAAACGGTGAATCGCTCTCGCACCTGACCCCCAAGCTGGCCCGCCAGAAAGGCGTGGGCATGCTCTATCAGGACCCCCTCGATTTTCCGGCCATGCCCGTATGGGAAAATTTCCAACTCGGCGCGCCCAAGCGCACCAAGGCCGAGGTTGTGGACATCATCGGCGAACTCTCCTATCGGCTGGACGCCTGTTTCCTGCCTGATGAACCGGTTTCAAGCCTGACCGTGGGTGAACGGCAGTTGCTTGAACTGCTGCGTCTGCTGGACCTCGGCGCAACCACGCTGATCCTTGACGAGCCCACCACTGGCATCACCCCGGAACAGAAACAGGACCTCTTCGACCTGCTCGTAAAGCTGGCCCGGGAAGAAGGCCACACCATCATTCTGGTGACCCACAAGCTCTCGGAAGCCTTTGAAATGGCGGACTCCATTTTCATCATGCGGCAGGGAGCACTGGTGAGTACGCTCACTCCGCCCTATGACGAAAAGGAGCTGGTCCACCTCATGTTCGGCGAAACGGCCGAAGGCGTCGAAAGCGAGCTGCCCACGCTGGAGGACACGGCCTCACCGCGGCTCCGCATGCTCGACACCATGTTTGCCGGTCCCAAATATTCCATGGAGCACCTGAATTTTACGGCCCGCCCCGGTGAATGTATCGGGCTGGCCGGACTGGACGGTTCCGGTCAGGAGCTGTTCCTCAGAGGATTGTGCGGTCTGGACCGCATGCCCGGAGGCGCATTGGAACTGGACGGAACAGCCTATCGCTCCAATGACTTCAACACCCTGCGCAAGGCAGGCGTGCAGTTCGTCCCTGCCGACAGGTTGCAGATGGCCCTGTTTCCGGCCCTCAACCTCATGGAGCACATCACCCTGGCCTTCCCGGACAAGAAGGGCGACCTGACCGAATTCTACCGAAACCAATGCGTGGACTCCTTCAACCTGCAGGCACATCCAGACACCCAGGCCAACGAATTGTCCGGGGGCAACCAGCAACGCCTCCTGCTCTCGCTGATGCCAGACGAGGCCAAGCTGCTGCTCATGGAACATCCCACCCGAGGTCTTGATGCCGGTTCGGCCAGACAGGTCTGGAACCACCTGAAAGGCCGGTGCGCTGACGGCGCAACGCTCATATTCTTCTCTCCCGATCTGGATGAAGTGCTGGCAAACAGCCACCGGATCATCGTCTTCTACGACCGGGCCATTGCCGCAATCGTGGAAGGCGACGATATCTGCATGGAAGTGGTCGGCGCGCTCATGGCGGGCAAGACCATGGCCGACATCCGGGAGGCCCGCCAATGAACCGCGAATCCCTCCTGACCCAGATCGGCTGGCTCTGCGCCGCCCTCGGACTGGCTCTGATCCTGACCATTATTGTCTGCCTGCCCTCGGGTGCCCCGCCCTTTGAGACCATCTATGTCCTCTTCAAGGGCGGCCTCGGCTCCATGTCCAAAATAGGCCGCGTGCTCGCGGGCTGGGTGCCGCTCACCCTGTGCGCAGTGGGACTGCTCGTGCCGTTCACTGCCCGGCTGTGGAACATCGGCGTGGAAGGACAGGTCATCATGGGAGCGGTGTTCTGCACCGCGGCGCTTCGCTTCTTCCCGGAAGGCGGCGGCGTTGTGCAAATCATCCTCGGCTTTGCCGCCGCCATGCTCGGCGGCGCGGTCTGGGCCTTGCTGGCCGGACTGCTGCGCGTGTTCGGTCGTGTCCATGAAATCTTCTCCGGCCTTGGCCTCAACTTCGTCGCGCTGGGCGTGACCATGTGGCTCATCTTCGGTCCATGGAAGCGCCCCGGTGTGGCCTCCATGTCCGGCACGCAGCCGCTGGATATCTCGCTCTGGCTGCCCAGACTCGGCACGCTCTCGGTCAGTTGGGTCGGACTGGCTCTGGCCATCGCCGCCATCCTGTGTATCTACATTCTGCTCCACCGCACAACGTGGGGGTTGAAGATGCGCGCCGTGGGTGAAAACACCAAGGCCGCCACACTGTTTTCCCTCGGACCACGCCGTCGCTTGCTGCAGGCCTTCATGCTCTGTGGCGCGCTGGCCGGACTGGCTGGAGCCACGCAGGTGCTCGGCGTCTACCATCGCCTGCTGCCGGCCATTTCCTCCAACTACGGCTACACGGCCCTGCTGGTCGGCATGATGGCCTCGTTCCGGTTGCCGCTGGTGCCCTTTATCTGCCTCTTTTTCTCCATTCTCAACGTGGGTTCCATCCAACTCCCCCTTCAAATGGGGCTGGATTCTTCCCTGTCCGGGGTGATCCAGGGCGTCATGGTCCTGTCGCTGTTCATCATTCAGGGCATGCGACTGTGGTTCAGACAAAGAAGGGAGACGAACTAAATGGAAACGTTTGCATTGACCCTTGCGGCCATCCTTGTCGCCGGTGCGCCCTTGGTGCTGGCCACGCTGGGAGAAACGCTCACCGAAAAGGCGGGCATCATCAATCTGTCCCTGGACGGCTCCATCCTGCTGTCGGCCATGGCGGCCTTTGCCTGCTCGGCAGCCTTTGACAACCCATGGCTCGGCGTGCTGGCGGGCATGGCCGTGGGCGCTGCCATTGCCGGGATACTCGGCATCGTCGGCATCTATCTCGGCCAGTCCCAACTCGCGGTGGGGTTCATCCTGACGCTGCTCTGCCGTGATCTCGCCTATTTTCTCGGCCACAATTATTCACGGCAACCCGGACCGGACCTCGGTCTGTGGACCATTCCCGGCGTGGGCGACATCACCTTCATCGGTCCCATTTTCGGTTCACAATCGCCGATCGTATACCTCGCCCTGGCTGCCATCTTCTGCTGCTGGTGGTGGATGTTCCGCACCCAGGGCGGCATGCGCCTGCGGGCCGTGGGCGAATCTCCCAGGGCCGCGTTCGGACGCGGCATTCGCGTTCGGCTGGTCCGTCTCTACTACTGTCTGGCCGGTGGCGCACTGGTGGGCATGGCTGGCGCGGCATACTCGCTGGCCGTCAAGCCCGGCTGGGGGCGGCCACAGGGATGTGAAGGCGCGGGCTGGATAGCACTGGCCATCGTCATTTTCGGCGGCTGGCACCCTGTCCGCACAGCACTCGGCGCGTTTTTCTTTGCCGCCCTACAGGTCTCGGGCATCTATCTGCAGGAATATTTCCCTTCCATTCCTGCTCCGGTCTTCCAGGTAGCGCCTTTCCCGATGATGATACTTACCCTGCTGGCCGTGAACATGGGCCGCATGGGGTGGGTGCAGGATCTGGTACGCCGCCATCCCATTCTCAAAACGTTTTCCAAAGGATGGAACATTGAAGCACCGGCTGCACTCGGCCAGGATTTCGATCCCAAGAAGGGGCTCTGATCCCTGCCGCCACGGGATTATGCAAACAAAAAGTCTATCCGGCTTGCTCAAACGTATAAAATCCGGTAAATTAACACTTTGGATAAACCTATTTTTACGGGATTCATATGACTCAGGTTGACCGTCCAATCGTTTTGCTGGTCGATGACAACAGCATGAATATCGACCTTCTGGTGGATATCCTCAAGGATGACTACAAATTGCTGGTCGCCCTTAACGGCAAGACAGCACTGGAGCGTATTCAGCAAACTCCGCCTGATCTCGTCCTGCTCGACATCATGATGCCGGACATGGATGGCTACGAAGTATGCAAACGCCTCAAAAGCGATGAGCGCACCAATAAAATCCCCATCATTTTCATCACGGCAAAAGCGCAGGTCGAAGATGAGGCCAAAGGCCTGGCCCTTGGCGCAGTGGATTATATCACCAAACCGGTCAACCCGGCCATTGTCCAGGCACGCATCAAGACGCACCTGGCCTTGTACAACCAGAACCGTGAACTGGAATCCAGGGTGGCGGAACGCACCCGCGAGCTGGAAAGCAGCAAGGAAAAGGCGGATGTAGCGAGCAAAGCGAAATCCGCATTTCTGGCCAATATCAGCCACGAGCTCCGCACTCCCCTCAACCATATCATGGGGCTCTCCACCCTGCTCATCGAGATGGACTCCGATACCGAGCGGCTGGATCTGATCCGCCCCATCAACGAAGGGGCCGTACACCTGACCAACATCTTTGATCAGCTGCTCGACCTGACCACCCTCGAATCCGAGGCCGTCAAAATCGAGTTCGAGACCTTTGATTTCCAACGGGCTCTTTCACAACAGGCAGCCATTTTCAAAACCTACGCCGAAAAAAAAGGCCTCGATTTTCAGTTCACCATTCAAGCGGATTTCCCGAAGACCGTGTATGGCGCACCAGTGGAGACCATACAGGCTCTCAACAACGTCCTGATCAATGCGTTCCGCTACACTGAAGCGGGGTCGGTCCGTCTGGATGTCCGCGTGGACCCGGACAATTTCGCCGGATTGGATGAGAACAAGGCCATGCTCAAAATGACGGTGACCGACACCGGCATCGGTATACAGGAAGATAAGCTGAAGACTATCTTCAACAGTTTTGAAATCGGTGAAAAAGTCATAACCAAACGGTTCTCGGGCTCTGGTGTCGGACTGGCCATATCCAAGCATATCGTCGAAAAGCTCAAAGGCAAAATCTGGGTGGAAAGCACGTTTGGCCAGGGCAGCACCTTTCATATCTCGCTCCCCTTCACCATCGAAGACTGATCCCATTTGCGCTGAGCGAACGGCCCCGGCGAGGCCTCGTCCGGTCTTTTACAGCCCCCTGCACACAAAAAAGTCCGACTCCGCAACGGAATCGGACTTCACTCCAGAATGATTCATTACGAGTTCTAGGCTTCCTTGGAGGCCGCCTCACACGCTTCGCTCAGACGATCCTTGATATACGCCATCAGCGCGTCGTCCTTTGCATCAACGTCAAAACAGCAGGCGTCTTCCCCAAGCAGGCCGCCGGGGACTTCATCACCCAGTTCGTCAGGATCGCTTACCAGTTCCTTGTAAAAACAGACAGACAGCCAGCGATCAGCCGGATCGTCATCAATGACGTCGACCATGGCGAACAGGCTGCGCTTGGTCTGTTTGGCATGTGCGGCCCGCAATGAATAAGTGATGCCGGGACGGGCCACGAAATCCAGGTTGACCCCATCCAATCCTTCCAGATGATCCTTCAGGCCGGTGAAGCATTCCTTGGTCTTGTTCGGGTCAGCATCCCAGTTGTCGATCAGTGTGGTCAATTCTTCGAGCAGTTTGGTATCCATGAGTAGAATCTCCAGGTTCTGTGTTCAAAAAGCGTTTGAAGGGGCGCGGCACCGAACAGGCTGTCTATGCTCACTTCAAGCGTTCCTCCTTTAACACCGTCGGCAAAAGCGATGCAAGCCCGGTTTTTCGGCCTGCCCCAACCAGGACTTCCACGGTCTGCGCTTAGGGGCACGCGGTATCCAGAAGACGGTGCTCTCTTTGTGGTAATGGTCAGGATACCGATGCACAGTTGCAGGCGGACAGGATGACGCCAATCGACACTGCACTCTCAGGAAAAAGGACTCGGCAACCATGAAGCACCGACACCCATGACGTGACGCGGATCACCTTCCTCGACCGCCAGACAACGCAGCGGGTGAATGACAAGGAAACAGCAACACGCAATCAGGCAGGAATAAAACAGCTTCATGGAAACGCGCTCTCACATTGGCATCGGCAAAAAGACAAAACAGGGCAATGGAATCAGCTTGGAGATATGACCAGGTGTCTACTCGGTCCTCAACAACGGTAACGTGAAATAAAAGCTTGAGCCAACGCCTCCCGGACCAGGTTCAACACCGATTTCGCCACCATAATATTCGACGATCTCCTTGGATATCGCCAATCCGAGACCGGCTCCCTTAGAAGCCATGGATATCCCCTTGAAACAGGAATCAGCCTGATAATATTTCTGAAAAACCAGTTGCCGTTCTTCAGACGTCATCCCGATTCCGGTATCCGAAACACGGATCTCCAAAACATCTGTTTCCTTTTCACAAATTGACACGATGATCTCGCCCTCGTTCGTGAACTTGACCGCGTTGTCGAGCAGGTTGGTGACGACCTGGGTGATACGATCCAGATCCGCAAACACGCGATACGCGATGCTGTCGGCCTTCACCTGCATTGAAACCCCGGGCGACAGCTGCAATTTGGCCTCTGCCATGGCCACTTCCACAAGAGGCAGGATCAGCAGGGATTCGTCCCGCCATTCCATTCTGCCAGCCTCGATCTCGCTGATGTCCAGTATTCCATCGAGAAGCCGGGTCAGCCGCTCTCCCTCTTCCTTGACAATATCGAGATTTCCAATGGCCCGCTCCACCTTGGCAAGCACTTCAGCGTCTTCCTCGACAGCAGGAACAACCGTTTTCTTCAGCGTCTTGTTCACGAGAATGGCGAAACCGAGAATCGAGGCAAGGGGCGTCCTCACTTCATGCGATGCCGCAGAGACAAAAGCGGATTTCTGATTGTTGATCTCCATGAGCTGTTCGTTGATCTCACTGAGATTCCGTGTTCTCTCCTCAACCCGGGCCTCAAGGTTTTTCTTGGCCAGACGAATCTCCTCTTCATGCTTTTTGCGTTCGGTCACGTTGGTCAGGATGGTGATGGTCGCCACCCTGCCCTTCCAGTTCATGATACCGGCACTGATCATGACCCAGACAAGGGTACCGTCACGCGTAAGGAGACGGCAATCATACTGATTGGGCACATCCTTTCCGGCCTGACGATCGCCATATCGCCTGTAGAGCATTTCCCTGTCTTCCGGATGGACAAAGTCATAGAACGGTATGCTCTGCAATTCCTCGAATGAATACCCGAACATCGAGATCATGATCGGGTTGCAATACACAAGGTGCTCATCCTGAAATATGCCGATGGCTTCAGTCGCCGTATTGACAATGGCCGAGAGGCTCTCTTCAATCTGTTCCAACTCCGTGACATCGGAGATGATGCTTAGAAACGCGTCTTCCCCGTCCCACTTGATGTATTGAGCGGAGATGAGTGCAGAACGAATATCACCATCCTTGGTCAGGAGTTTGTATTTGCCGATGCTTTTGTCCTTCTTTTGCGCAAGGATCGCATCCCGGCGAGCATACACCCTGTCCTGATCAGCCTTGACGATGAAATCTATCGCCCTGGCACCGATCAAGTCTTCTTTGGTACAATTGAACATCTTTTCCATGCTTGGATTCGTGAAGACAATATTGCCTCCCTGAACGATCACAATACCTTGGATGGAAGAGTTGACGATAGCCTGCAGTCTCTGTTCGCTTGCCTTCAGCTTTTGCTCTGAAACATAAAACTTATACAGGGTCGGCGCCAGCTTCCAGACCCCCATCAGAACAAAACAAATACCCAGGGAATACCCAAAGATTTCCGCAAACAGATTGTTGGTCTCCAGATCGGAGAACAGGATGTATTCTTGAAGTGCGGGCACATTCATGCCCAACTGGAGAAGGCTTCCCAACGCAACAGCGCCGAACCCGAGAATCACCCAGATCCAACCGGAGGCACGCCGCACATGCTCTTTCCGCCCCACGTACACCAACAGACAAAAGGCTGATACCAATAACAGGACTCGTATGAGAACTAATATGACAACCATACACATATCCCTGATTCACGCCAGATTCCACCACTACTATTCTATAAACAGGTACTCAATTTTCATTGAATAACCAGTTATCAATGTACTCTCGTTTTGTCGATACTCCAAAAAAAGTACCCAAGCATGCTGGTCATATTTTGTCCTCATTATTTCAGTCGATTAATATATTAAAACAACACCAGATATTCTGACTAAAAACGCGCCACCGCTGGATTTCGGCAAAACTGCAACATTTTTGTTAATCGAAATATCAAAACGATACCATGAAAAATCTACCCCTTTCAAATCCAAGAACAGGCGGTATATCATGGTGTTACTCGGTTTGAATCAAGCTCTGAGGCGCAATCTGGTATCAAAATGATACAAAACCGCTTTCATCGAGAACTTTCCTCAACTTCACCCCCGGGCTCAAGCCTCCATCAGGACGAAGAGCGCCCACTGACTCCGACCAATTTGACCATATTTTGCTTTTTTTGTAATTTATTGTGATTAAATTCAATTTTGACGCCAATTTTTTTTCAAAAAAAGCTAATTCAACAAGAACGTATCCACCAGATGGCATACGACTTGCTCTTATTGCTCACATCACAACACCCGCACAACTCAGCACTTCCCAAGGAGGGACCATGCGTAGAAGAGAATTCATGAAACTGGCGGCAATGGGAGCAACTGGAGCACTGATGGCCGGCCTCCCCGGCATGTCCATGGCGTCATCAGCCAAAGAGGTGAACTGGCTCACCTGGGAGAACCTCGCCTATGACAAATACATTGCGGATTTCGTCAAAAGCTCAGGCATTTCCATTCAAAAAGGCTTTATCGGCTCCGATGACGAACAGTTCGCCAAGATCCGTGCCGGTGGCGGTTCCGACTGGGACCTCATCACCCCCGGACTGGACAAGGTTGAGCTCTATGTCGCTGCGGGTCTCCTCCAGCCGCTCGATCTCGCCAAAATCCCCAATGCCGCGAAACTGTATTCACCGTTCAAGAACACCTCGCTGGGCAAAAAAGACGGCCAGACCTACGGCATCCCCTTCTATTGGGGCATCAACCCCATCGTATACCGTGCCGATCTGATGGATGAAGAGCCTGATTGGTCCACCCTGTTCGAGGGCACCAAATACAAAGGCCGCCTGGCCATGCGTGACTACGCACTGGAAGGCATCGCCATCGCCGCCATGTATGTCGGTATTGATCGCGACCGTATTTTCAAAATGGACGACAAGGAACTGGCCGAATGCAAAAAGGCCTGCATCTCCCAGAAGAAACTGCTGCGCACCTACTGGAACTCCATTGCCGACCTCACCAACCTCTTTGCAGCTGGCGAAGTCGTCTGCGCATTCTCCTGGGTGCCGCCCTACTACGATCTCCGCGCCAAGGGCATCGACATGGGCATGGCCAAACCCAAGGAAGGCGTCATCGGCTGGTGTGACACCTGCGCCATTCCGCAGGGCACCACACCGGAAAGCGCTGCCGCGGCACACGAACTCATCAACTTCGTGCTCGGCCCCGACTACGGCCACAAGCTCGCGCTTGACGGTCCGTATGCCATCAGCACCTCCACGGCCCGCGACTCCCTGTCCGCTGAAGAACAGGATCGCATTTTCATCAAGGACCTCAGCGTCATGGACAACTTTGTCTGGAAGGAGAACCCCTCCGACTACGGCAAGTGGGTCCGCATCTGGAACGAAGTAAAGGCCAGCTAACCAATGGCAAACGCTCACAAGACGGCTTCAGCCTCCAGCATTCTGCTGGAGGCTCGAAGCCTCACCAAGGACTACGGCTCATTCCGCGCTGTTCACGGAGTCAATTTTGACATCCCAGATAATTGTTTCGTCACAATTCTAGGCCCTTCCGGCTGCGGAAAAACAACCATTCTTCGCATGATCGGCGGTTTCGAATCCGTGACCGACGGCAGCCTGGTCCTGCAAGGGGAACCACTCATGGGCGTCATGCCTTACGAGCGCCCCATCAATACTGTCTTTCAGAACTACGCTCTCTTCCCGCACCTTCGGGTGGGCGAAAACGTGGCCTTCGGGCTCAACCTGCGCAAGCTGCCCAAGGACGATGTCGAACGGCGCGTTGACCGTGCACTGGAAACAGTCAAGATGCAGTCGTTGACTCGCCGCTACCCCTCGCAACTTTCCGGCGGACAGCAGCAGCGCGTCGCCCTGGCCCGCGCCTTTGTGAATGAGCCGAAGCTCCTGCTGCTCGATGAACCGCTGGGTGCGCTGGACCTGAAAATGCGCCGCCACATGCAGGTGGAGCTCAAGGATCTGCAGCAGCGCCTCCGCATGAGTTTCCTCTATGTCACCCATGACCAGGAGGAAGCCTTTGCGCTCAGTGACATCATCATCGTCATGAACGGCGGACACATAGAGCAGATCGGTTCCCCGGAAGAGATCTACCACTCTCCATCCAACGCCTATGTGGCCGATTTCATCGGTGGCGCCAACCTCATCCAGGGTTCCATCGTCTCCAGAGATGACGCCACGGGGCAGGCGACCATCGAGACCTCCATCGGCACGGTGGAGGCGCAATGCAGTGACGCCGTCTGCATGGGACAGGATGCCTGCCTGTGCATCCGGGCCGAAGACACCCAGCCCATAGGGGAACCGGAGCCCAACACCCTTGCATTCAAGGCAATCGTTACACACGTCGTCTTTCAGGGCAGCGTCAAACTGGTCGAGACCGAGGTCGCAGGGCAAAAGATCGTTGCCCGCCTGAATCACGACATCCCGGCTTCGGTCGGGGAAGCCATCACCCTCGCCGTACCGCACCATCGCATCCGCGTGGTCCACGGCACACCTCCGGAGGGAGGCAGCGCATTATGAGCCTGAAACGAATCGACATGAAACGCCGGTTGTCGCTGCTCGCGCTCACCGGTCCCAACATCGTCTTCATCTGTCTCTTTTGCGCTGCACCCCTTGCGGTGCTCTTCAGCTACAGCTTTTACCAGGTCGATTTCGTCAGCATCATCCGCGAACCGTCATGGGACAACTATATCCGGGTGGCCGAGAACGCCACCTACCGCGGTCTGATACTCAAGGCCCTCCTGTACGGCATTGTCATCGCCTCACTGTGCGCGACCATCGCCTACCCACTGGCCCTCTACATTGCGAAGAAGGTCAAGGTATACAAGGCGGCCCTGCTGACGTTGCTGCTGATTCCGCTGTACACGGGTGATCTGATCCGCATTTTTGCCTGGCGCGTGGTCCTCGGCGCAGAGGGCGTGCTCAACTCGCTACTCATGTGGCTGGGCATCATCCACGAACCCATCTGGGCCCTGCTCTTCAGCCCGTTTGCGACCATCGTGGTCCTGACCTACAACTACCTGCCCTTCATGGTGTTGCCGCTCTGGGCCGCATTCGAGGCCCTGGACAACTCGTATATCGAAGCGGCCATGGACCTCGGCTGCCGCAACCTGTCCGTCTTTTTCAAGGTCGTGCTCCCCCTGACTGGCGCAGGGCTGGTGGCCGGATTTCTCATGGTCTTCGTGCTGGTTGTGGGCGACTACCTGACCCCGCAGCTCATCGGCGGATCATCCGGCATCACCGTGACCAGCGCCATTCACGACATGTTCGGCGCGGCCTTTGACTGGCCCACCGGCTCGGCGCTTGCATGGCTCCTGCTCCTGAGCATGGCGCTGTTCGTCACCCTCGTGACCTATGCGTTCTACAAATCCCCTTGGGGGCGTGGCGTCCGGGGGGCGAAATAATGCGTATCAACGGCTGGGCCGCCCTGCGCGGCTACACCTTCGTGGTCTATGGCTTTGTCTATCTTCCCATCATGCTCATGGGACTGTTCTCACTCAACTCGTCCGACCTCATAGCCTTCCCGCTCACGGGGTTCACGCTGGACTGGTACAATCAGATCCTGCATGACGAGCGCATCTTCAAGGGGCTGCTCACCACCATGTCCGTGGCCTTTCCGGTGACCATCATCACCACGGTCTTCGGCAGCATGGCCGCGCTGGTCCTGACCCGCCACCAGTTCAAAGGCAAGGTCGCGTTCCTGGCTCTGCTGGTGCTCCCCTTCTTCGTGCCCAAGCTCATCTTTGCCATCGCACAGGTCACGTTCCTCAATGATATCGGTATCCACAAGGGGCTGTATACGGTCTGGATATCCCAGGCGCTCATCATCCTTCCCTTTGTCACCATCATCATCGCATCCGTTCTCTTCAGGATAGACAAACGACTGGAAGAGGCGTCCGGCGACCTCGGAGCAACCCCGTGGCAGACGTTCTGCCGCGTGACGCTCCCCCTGATGAAGAACGGCATCATGGCAGGCTCGTTCATCTCCTTTGTGCTCTCCAACGCGGAGTATACGGTATCCTACTTCACCAGCGGACGGGCACAACCGCTGTCCGTGCTCGTGGCCTCGGACTTCCGGTTCAACCTCTCACCCAGCCTGAACGCGCTGGCCATGCTCATTGTTGTCTTCAACATTCTGGTCATCGTGGTCAGTGAATGGTTCCGCCGCCGCGGCGTGCAGCCAGAGTAGCGTACTATGGGGAATAGCATGAAAACATTGATCAAGAACGGCATGGTCGTCAATGCAGACGAGAGTCGCCGCGCTGACCTAATGATTCAGGACGGCACCATCCTCACCGTGGGCACGGACCTGAACCCTGAACAAGGGTGCAGGGTCATCGACGCACAAGGCCTGCTCGTCATGCCCGGCGGCATCGACCCCCACACGCACCTAGAGATGCCCGTGGGCGACATCCGTACTGCCGACGGCTTTGAAAACGGCGGACGGGCCGCCCTGTCCGGCGGGACCACCACGATCATTGATTTCGTCAATCCCAAACGGAGCCAGTCCTATCTGGAAGCGTTCGACCAATGGAAAGAACGAGCCGCTAACGCCACCTGCAATTACTCGTTCCACGTGACGGTCACCTGGCTTGACGAGAAGGCGGAACAGGAAATCCGCCTTCTGGCCAAAGACCACGGCGTCAACTCGTTCAAGCATTTCACCACCTACCGTGACACGATCATGCTCGACCCAGACAAGCTGCTCCGGAGCTTCTCTCTGGCGCGCGAACTGGGGTGCCTCTGCACCGTGCACGCAGAAAACGACGAGATCATACGTTACCTGCAACACAAACTGCTGGCCAAGAAAATCACCCATCCCAAGGGGCATGTGCTCTCGCGCCCTCCCATTGCCGAAGGCGAAGCCACCAACCGTGCCATCGCACTGGCCAAGGTCGCGGGGGTGCCCCTGTATATCGTGCACATGAGCTGCGCCGAGGCGCTGCGGGCAGTGATCACGGCCCGCGAATCCGGGCAGGAAGTGTACGCCGAGAGCCTGTGCGGCCACCTGCTGCTCGATGAATCCGTCTATTACCACAAAGATCCGGAAGTGGCGGCGCGGTATGTCATGAGCCCCCCGTACAGGAGCGCCGAACACAGGGACGCGCTCTGGGACGGGTTCAAGGCAGGGCATATCCAGACCACGGGCAGCGACAACTGTACGTTCACCCAAGCGGAAAGAAACCGGGGATTGCATGATTTCACCAAAATCCCGAACGGCTCACCGGGTCTGGAAGACAGGATGCGTATCATCTGGAGCGAAGGGGTCGTCTCCGGGCGATTGACTCAGGAGGAGTTCGTTGCCGTCACCTCCACCAACGCGGCAAAGATATTCAACATCTATCCGAACAAGGGCGTCATCACCCCCGGTGCGGACGCCGACATCGTGCTCTGGGACCCCGAGGCCCAACACACGGTTTCAGCCGCAACCCACATGCAGGCCATTGATTACAGCATCTTCGAGGGCATGACGTTCACAGGCTCACCGCACACGACCATACTGGGCGGCGAAGTTGTGTTTGCGGCCGGACAGGTCACGGCACTGGCTGGACAGGGCAAATACATCGCGCGACCGGCACGTCAACGCATCCCGCACTGTCACAGCTAGAAAGCGGCCTCCACGCTCTGGGCAGACGCCGTTGGCGGGAAACCGCGCCGGGTAGTATCGTCTCTGCCATTCACAGGGTACCTATGACACCTTTTCACGGCGACACATGAGAATCTACTCAAAGCCGTACTTCTTGATCTTCCGGTACAGGGTGGCGACGCCGATGCCCAGCTTGGCGGCAACCAGCTCCTTGGCTGCCTTGGTTCCGCCCTCGTCGCCGTAGGCGGTGAGGGCCTGCTGGATAAGATTGCGTTCCATGGTCTCCAGGTTGTAATCAACAAACCGGGACTCCTGAATGCCGGAGCGAACCTTGGCAGGCAGGCTTTCCCGCGTGATCACCGCGTGCGTGTCCACGACATTGGCCACGTATTCGATGGAGTTCTGGAGTTCACGCACATTGCCCGGCCAGTGATATTCGCTCACCGTGCTCCAGAAGCTCTCTTTAATTGTCAGGATTTCCTTGTCCAATCTTCCCATGCTCTGCTCCAGAAACACCTTGGCCAGCAGATGGATATCACGCGGCCGCTCGCGCAGGGGCGGGATATGGATGGGGATGACATTCAGGCGATAAAACAGATCTTCGCGAAAGGTGCCGTTGAACACCATCTCCTCAAGGTTACGGTTGGTGGCGGAGACTATCCGCACGTCAATGGCAGTGGGGGTAGTGGCACCGAGACGGGTGACCTCACGCTGTTCGAGCGCACGCAACATCTTGGCCTGCAAATGCAATGGCATATCGCCGATTTCATCGAGAAACAACGTCCCGCCGTCCGCCTGTTCAAACCGCCCCATCTTTCCCTTGGGATTGGCTCCGGTGAACGCCCCGCCAACATACCCGAACAGCTCGCTTTCCAGCAGCGTCTCCGGGATGGCCCCGCAGTTGATGGCCACAAAAGGGCCGTCCTTGCGTCCACCTTCCTCGTTAAGGGCACGGGCGACCAGCTCCTTGCCGGTGCCGCTCTCGCCCGTCACCAGCACCGAAGACGAGGAGTCGGCGAACCGGGCCACCTGCTCCTTGAGAGACACGATGACTTCCGACGTGCCGAGGATCGCGTCCAGCCCCAGACGTTCATGGGACGACGTCAGACGCAGGGCATCGTCATGCATGACCTGCGCATCGCGAAACATGAACATGCAGGTGCTGTCTCCATGTTGCAGGGCATACTCCTTGCCCGCCACGTCGTAGCGGCCTTCACCGAGATGAATGGTGTACTCGGTGTATTGCAGCACCCGACCGGGGCCGCGCTCCAGCGTCACCCGGATGGACTCCTGCTCCGCAAGGGAAAAATCCAGAATCTGCTGCGCCGCCCGATTTGAGCGGACGATGTGTCCGTCCGCAGAGAGCAACAGAACCCCCTCGTCCACCTTGTCGACCACGGTTTCCAGCAATTCGCCCAAGGCCCGACTGCGGGCGTATTCCATGGATTCGACAACCTTTGAGGCCAGCAGATCAGCCATCTGGGACAGAAAATCGAAAAAGATGTCGAAATTATCCTCGATATGGTCCTTCTGCTCTTCGGAAAAGCAGACAAAACCGATCACGCCCACCACAGTACCGTTGTAGAGGATCGGCGTGCTCATCTCGAAGGTTTCGTCACAGGACTGCCAGTTGGGGCAGTTCGTGCAGAACTCCGAGAACCCCGGTTCCCGGATGACCAGCGGACGCCCGGTCTTGAGCACCTGCTGATAGACCCCGCTGGCCGCGGACATCTGTTTGCCAACCGTCCCGGCAAAACGCCCGGTGCCCGCGACCCTGTAAAGATGGCTGTCCACGATCTCCACATCCACGCGCAAGACCTTGGATATGACAGCCGCATATTTTCCGGCGGCCATGCTGATGCCCCACAGATCCTCGGGCACTGTTTGCATACTCTCCATCCGCTTTCACTCTTCCTTCACATTGTGATCGTCACAGTCGTATCAATATGATAATACGAAAGAGCCCCAAGGGCTTAAAGATATGTTCAACAACTTCAAATGACTTTGGTTTTAGGTGTTTTCATCCCGGGCTCAAAACCAGTATCAAAATGAAAACACATTTAACGTAATCGTAATTTAGCTATTTTTCAAGAAACAGTACACCCTGAAAAAAATATAGGGCACGGCGGGCAGTATTCATACAACATATTATAATAAAAGATTAAATCTGCAATTTCAAGTTTTGTAAAAAACATATCTGCAGCCGCCCCCCGTGGCACAGATAATGCTTTGTCATCACTATTCACAACTCGTAAACCACGCACACTGGACACATATGAAAGAACATGACTCCTCTTCCACGCTTATCAGCGCGGCCCGAACACTCGAACAGATCGCCTACCGCATCAACTATGTGACCGAGCGCGTCTGCGCGCTGCTGGTTGCGGCCATGATCGGTGTTGTCTGGTTCGGTATTGTCGAACGGTATGCCCTGGCCCTTGGCGTGACCTGGACCGAAGAACTCGCCCGATACATAATGATATGGGCCGCACTGCTGGCCGTTCCCTGTTGCGCCTACCGCAGGGAGCACATCGGCCTGGATCTGGTTTTCTCGCGGATATCCCGGGAAAAGCAACGCTATGCCCGGCTGCTTCTGGATGCCATCGGCCTGTGCTTCTTTCTCTTCCTGGCCTACTACGGCATATCCATGGCCAAACAGGGCGCGCACCAGTTCGCCACCATCTTCGGCATGACCATGCTCGTGCCGTTCATCTCCGTTCCGGTGACCGCCGTACTGACCGCCTTCCAGATTCTCGCCACCATGGTGCGCGACACCATCGGCCTCGAACCACTCTTCGTGAAGAAGGAGGCAGCAGCATGATCGCCGTCGTCATAGCATTTTTCGGCCTGCTCATCATCGGCGTTCCCATCGGGTTCGTCCTCGGCATCGCAGGCGTGCTCGGCCTCTACCAGATTGGTGGAGATCAATTCCTGGTCATGGCTCCCAAACGATTTTTCGAAGGCCTCGATCTCTTCACCTTCATGGCCATGCCCTTTTTCATCCTGGCTGGCGAAACCATGAACCGGGTCGGCATGACCAAAAAACTGGCGGACTTTGCCGACGCGCTGGTCGGGTACATGCGCGGCGGTCTGGCCCACTCGAACATGCTCGCATCAGTCCTGTTCGCGGGCATGACCGGCGCCGCGGTCTCCGATACCGCAGCCTTCGGCAACACGCTGGTCCCGGCCATGGTCAAACAGGGCTACACCCGCCCCTTTGCCTGCGCGGTCACGGCGGCCGGGTCCATCATCGGCCCCACCATCCCGCCGTCCAACCTCATGGTCATCTACGGCTCGCTGGCCGGTGTCTCCATTGCCGGACTGTTTGCCGCAGGCATCCTGCCGGGCATCCTGATCTGCGTCCTGTGCATGGCGCTCATCGTGGCCTTGAGCCGAAAGCTCAACCTGCCCAAGAGCAGCGACGGCCCCAGCCTGAGCGTCATCCTGCGCAGCTTCAAGGGATCCATCATCGCCCTGATCATGCCCGCCATCATCCTCGGCGGCATCCTCGGCGGCATCGTCACTCCCACAGAAGCGGCCGCCATTGCGGTCTTCTACGCCTTCTTCGTGGGGATCGTGATCGAGCGCACCCTGACCTTCGACATTGTCATCGACATGCTCATCAAGACCGCCCGCATCACGGGCATGGTCTTCTTGATCATCGCCTCCGCGTCCATCCTGAGCTGGTGGATGACCTTCATGCAGATTCCCCAGCAGATCGCTGACGGGTTCCTGTCCCTGTCCACCACGCCATGGGTCATCAAGGGCATGATCCTGGCCATGCTGCTCGCCATCGGCATGTTCATGGACATCAACGCGGCCCTGATCATCCTTACACCCATGCTCGGCACGCTGACCGCCTCCATCGGCATGAACCCCGTACACGCGGGTGTGGTCATCGTCCTTGCTCTGAATATCTCGCTCATGACGCCTCCGGTCGGCGCCTGTCTCTTTGTCCTTTCCTCGGTCACGGGTGAAAGCATCGAAAAGATCAGCGCCTCCCTGTGGCCCTTTATACTCGTCGAAGTGGGCATCCTTCTGCTGATCACCTACTTCGATGATCTGGCCATGTTCTTTCCCAATATGCTTCTGAACCTTTAACCGAAAATAGAGAGAGAGAGTGACCCTATGAAAACCATGAAAAAAATCGGTTTGACGCTCACCCTGTGCGCATCCATCCTGATGCTCGCCCAGGTTGCCCTGGCAGCCAAAGTGCTCAAAATGCACCACCTGAACAAGAACGGTGCCTTTGACAACCCGTCCGGCGCTGCCGCCGTTGTCTTCAAGAACCTCGTGGAATCCGGCACCAACGGTTCCGTCACGGTACAGATCTTCCCCAGCGGCCAGCTCGGCAAGGACGCTGAAGTCGTCCAGCAGGTCAAGGCCGGCATCATCCAGCTCGGCGTGCACTCCGTGGGCGGCGTGGGCAGTGTATACCCCATGATCTCCGTGCTCGACGTGCCCTTCGCCTTCCCCAACCACGCCGTCGCCTATGAAGTTCTGGACGGGCCCTTCGGCCAGAAACTCGGCGCTGACATCACCGCCAAGACCGGTCTCAAGACCCTGGGCTTCAGCGACTCCGGCGGATTCTTCCAGTTCACCAACTCCAAGCGCCCCATCAAGACCCTGGAAGACATGAAGGGCCTCAAGATCCGCACCATGGGTCTGGAGACACACAAGAAGCTGGTTGCCAGCCTGGGCGCACAGCCCGTGTCCATTGCCTGGTCCGAGGTCTACACCTCCCTGCAGACCGGCGTTGCCGACGGCCAGATGAACCCGGTGCCCATCGTGGAATTCGCCAAGCTGTATGAAGTCCAGAAGTACCTGACCATCTCCAACCACCTGTTCGCTCCCCATGTCTGGCTCATGAACGCCGACTTCTACAACTCCCTGAGCGAGTCCGAGCGTACCGTTGTCGAAAGCGCAGCCAAGACCGCCATCGTGGTCAGCCGTGGTATCGCCAACGCCATCGAGGCATCTGATCGCGGCCTGCCTTTCCTGAGTGAAAAGATGGAAGTCTACACCCTGCCCGAGGCCGAGAAAGCCCGCTTCCGCGCCGCTTCTCTGCCTGTGATCAAGGAATACCTCGAAGGCGCCTTCGGTGAAGAAGGCAAGGCAATGCTCACCGCATTCCTCGACGCCATCGCCAAGGCATCCAAGTAACCTGCACATTCACTCCGGGCGGGCAACATGTCCGCCCGGACTTCAACCAAAAACGCGGATACACATGCAGACACCTACTCAGCCACCCCACATCCTCAGAATGCGCTGCACTCTCTGTGGGAAAACATACGCCCCCGAGGAGCACGCCTATGTGTGCCCCGACCATGGCAACGAGGGCATTCTCGATGTCGAATACGACTACGAGATGATCAGACAGAGTATTTCTCCTCGACTGCTGGCCAACAACAAGATGTGCAACCAGTGGCGATATCGCGCCATCCTGCCCGTGTTGCCGGACACCCCTGCCCCGCCTCTTTCCGTGGGCTGGACGCCCTTGTACAACGCATCCCGTCTGGGCCGGACAATGGGGCTCTCCTCCCTGTGGGTCAAGGACGACTCCCGCCAGCCTACCGGCTCTCTCAAGGACAGGGCCAGCGCCCTGGCCGTAATGAAGGCCCGCGAGGCCGGAGCCTCCGTCATCACCACGGCCAGCACGGGCAACGCCGCTGCGGCTCTGGCCGGAATGTGTGCGGCAGACGGCATGCCCTGTGTCATTTTCGTCCCCCAGACAGCCCCCCGCGCCAAGGTGGCCCAGCTGCTGGCCTACGGCGCACATGTCTTTCTTGTGGAAGGGAGCTATGACGACGCCTTTGAGCTCTGCCTCGAAGCCGCCGCTGAGTTTGGCTGGTACAATCGCAATACCGGTTTCAATCCGTACATGGCCGAAGGCAAGAAAACCGTGGCCTATGAAATATGCGAGCAGCTCGACTGGCAGTGTCCGGACCGCGTGTTCGTCGGCGTGGGTGACGGTTGCATCATCTCCGCCCTGCACAAAGGATTTTTCGATATGCTGCGGCTGGGCTGGATCAACAAGCTCCCCAAACTCATGGGAGTACAGTCCACAGGCAGTGACTTCATGTATCAGGCGTGGAAAGCACAGGCCGATCCGGTTACGTTCCCGCCCATCAAGGCCAACACATTGGCCGACAGTATTTCCGCAGGCCTTCCCCGCGATCGGCGCAAGGCCATGAACAGCGTCTCCCAAACAGACGGCGCCTTCCTGCGCGTCTCGGATGACGCCATCCTCAAGGCCATCCCCGAACTGGCGCAGACCACCGGCGTCTTTGCCGAACCGGCCGGGGCCACCCCCCTTGCCGGGCTGCACGCCGCCATGGCCGACGGGCTGATTGAGACGAATGAAAAGGTTGTTCTCCTGGTCACGGGCAGCGGCCTCAAGGACGTGGACGCGACCATCAGGACGTGTTCGACCGAAGCGACGGTCATTCCTCCGTCACTGGCCGCCATCAAATCATCCATGCCCAACATATAAATCACCGTTACCCCGTAACGACACACAAGAAAGGATAAAGACATATGCTTGATCTCACCATCAATGAACAAGGCCTTGAAAAGGCCGTGGCCTGTGCGCGTGAAAAAAATATCATCATCCCCACGCTGGAACAGATGTGCAACCCGGACAGTATTCCCGATGCCATCAAAGAGAAACTCGGCGATCTCGGCCTGTGGGATCTGGATCCCCTGAATCTCTTCCGCATCACCTGGAAAAACGAATCCAAGGAAAAAGGCGGCACCTACACCGGCGTCAATCACATTGAGCTGCCCTCGTCCCTGACCGGCGTCCCGGCCCGCATCGTCATGCTGGTGGGCAAGTGGTTTCCCACCGGCGCGCACAAGGTCGGCGCGGCCTTCGGCTGTCTGGCTCCGAGGCTGGTCACCGGTCAGTTCGACCCGTCCAGCCAGAAGGCAGTCTGGCCCTCCACCGGCAACTACTGCCGTGGCGGCGCCTACGACTCCAACCTGCTGGGTTGCGAATCCATCGCCATCCTGCCCGAAGGCATGAGCCAGGAACGGTTCGACTGGCTGGCCAACGTGGCCGGCGAGGTCATCAAGACGCCCGGTTCAGAGTCCAACGTAAAGGAAATATTCGACAAATGCTGGGAGCTGCGCCAGTCCGGCGATGATATCATGATCTTCAACCAGTTCGACGACATGGGCAACTACCTGTGGCACTACACCGTCACCGGCCGCGCCATGACCGAGCTGGTCAATGAACTGTCCGACGACCCGAACAAGCGGTTCAAGGGAGTCATCCTGTCCACCGGTTCCGGCGGCACCCTGGCCAGCGGCGACTACCTCAAGCAGCAGTTCCCCAACGTCAAGATCGGCGCCTGCGAAGCGCTCCAGTGCCCGACCCTGCTCAACAACGGGTTCGGCGACCACCGCATCGAGGGCATCGGCGACAAGCACATCCCCTGGGTACACAATGTCCGCCACACTGACATGGCCATCGCCATTGACGATGAAGTGCCCATGAATCTCATCCGCCTGTTCAACGATCCGATGGGCGTGCAGGCGCTCAAGGACAGCGGCGTGCCTGCGGAGATCGCCGACAACCTGCACCTGATGGGCATCTCTTCTGTGGCCAACATGGTCTCGGCCATCAAGTTCGCCAAATACTACGAGCTGGGCGAAGAGGACGTGGTCCTGTCCGTGGCCACGGACTCCATGGACATGTACCAGAGCCGCCTGGTCGAGATGAACGAAGAGCGCGGCGCATATACGGCTACCGACGCCGCATACTCCCGTGCCGTGCTCGACAGCGTGACCCTCGACAACATGCAGGAGCTCAGCCACTATGATCGCAAGCGCATCCACAACCTCAAATACTACACCTGGATTGAACAGCAGGGCATGACCTTCGAAGAGATTCAGGCCCAGTGGTATGACGAAGAATACTGGGAAAACATCCAGAAACTGGCCCCGAAAGTGGATGAGCTTATCAATGCATTCAACAAGAAAACCGGCCTTCTCGACGGCATCCAGGAGTAGTGTGCACCATGTCTGCCAACAATGAATTCTGCCAGTTGAGTATCGCGCTTTGCCAGGAGCTGGTTTCCCTCTCCAGTCTCTCCGGAGAAGAGGAAGACGTGGCCAAGGCTCTGGCCGCTGCCATGAAAGCCAATGGGTTCGACAGTGTTGACGTGGACCGCTACGGCAACGTCGTGGGCCGCATCAAGGGCAACCAACCCGGTCCCTGCATCCTCTTTGACGGCCACATGGACACCGTGCCCGTGCCCGACCCCACCGTCTGGAGCCAGGCTCCCCTTGGCGGTGACATCGTGGACGGCAAGATCTATGGCCGCGGCACATCCGACATGAAGGGCGCACTGGCCGCCATGGTCGGCGCTGCCGCGTGGTTTGCCAAGGAGACCGGCAAGGACTTTGCCGGAGAAGTCTGCGTGGCGGGCGGGGTCTTCGAAGAGCTTTTCGAAGGCATCGCGGCCCGCGAGGTCTCCAAAGCGGTCAACCCCGACTATGTGGTCATCGGCGAGGCGTCCGAGCTGAATCTCAAGATCGGCCAACGCGGCCGTGCCGAGATCGTGGTCGAGACCTACGGCGTCCCTGCCCACTCGGCCAACCCGGAAAAGGGCGTCAACGCCGTACACATGATGACCACGTTGACCCGTGCCATCGAAAAAGTAGCCGCTCCTCAACAGGAAGTGCTCGGCAAGGGCATCTGCGTGCTCACGGATATCAAATCCACGCCCTACCCCGGCGCATCGGTGGTCCCCAGCGGCTGCCGCGTCACCTATGACCGCAGGTTGCTGGTGGGCGAGACGCCGGAAAGCGTGCTGGCCCCGTTCAACGAAGTTATTGCCGTACTCCAGCAATCCGACCCCGATTTCAAGGCAAAGGCATACTTCGCCCAGGGCAAGGAAAAATGCTACACCGGCGCGGCCATGAAGGGAGAACGGTTCTTCCCAGGCTGGCTGTACGATGCCGATGAGCCCTTCATCACCAACACCCTGGCTGAACTCCGAGCCGTCGGAGGTACGCCTGAAATATCGCATTACGCATTCTGCACCAACGGCAGCCACTACGCTGGCGAGGCGGGTATCAAGACCATCGGGTTCGGCCCTTCGCGCGAGAACCTGGCCCACACCATTGATGAGCATATCGAGATCGATCAGCTGAACAAGGCCACCATCGGCTACAAGGCGATCATCAAGGCCCTGCTGAACACCAAATAAAACAAATGCGCCCGGACTCAGCCTCCGGGCGCTCACTTTTTTATGAGCATCCGCATAGACAACGCACACATCATCGACGGCACCGGCACTCCTGCCCACACTGGCTCCGTTTTTATTGAAGGCCAAATGATCCTGTCCGTGGGCCGCGAAACGCCTGAAGCTGACACCGTCATCGACGCCCGGGGCAAGGCCGTGTGTCCCGGTTTCATCGACACGCACAGCCACTCGGACCTCGCCATACTGGAAGACCCGTTCATCTGGCCGAAAATCCGTCAGGGCGTGACCACGGAAATCCTCGGGCAGGACGGCATCTCCATGGCACCGTTGCCCAGTGCGTACATCCCGGCATGGCGCAAGAATCTGGCAGGGCTGGACGGCGACTCCGAGACCCTGGACTGGACCTACGAAACCACGGACGGCTACCTTTCCCGCATGGAGAGCAGCGGCGTTGGCACCAACGTGGCGTACCTCGTGCCCCATGGCAATATCCGCATGGAAGCCATGGGCCTTGACGACACGACAGCCTCCGAGGCCGACCGTGAGGCCATGTGCGCTGTCCTGCGCAGAGAGTTTGACGCCGGGGCCTTTGGGCTGTCCACCGGACTCATCTACCCGCCCTGCACCTATGCGGACAAGGCGGAGATGGAGGCCCTGTGCTCGGTCGCCGCCGAATACGGCCGCCCATTGGTCATCCACCAGCGCAGCGAGGCCGACACCATTGTCGAATCCATGACCGAGGTGCTCGACATCGCCCGCACCACCGGGGTGCATGTCCACTTTTCCCATTTCAAGATCTGCGGCAAGAACAACGCCGACAAATTCCAACCGGTCATCGACCTCCTTGATCGCGCCCGAGAAGAAAAGCTGACCGTCACCCTTGATCAATACCCCTATGTGGCCGGCAGCACCATGCTCGGCGCCATCCTGCCTCCGTGGGCACACGCCGGGGGCACCGAAAAACTGCTGGAACGCCTTGCTGACACGGACGCCCGCGCCCGCATGCTCCACGACATAGAGCACGGCCTGCACGGCTGGGACAATTTCGTGGCCTTTGCCGGGGTGGACGGCATTTTTGTCACCAGCGTCAAGACCGAAGCCAATCAGGACGCGGTGGGCAAGAGCCTGGTAGAGCTCGGTGAACTGCGCGGCACCTCTCCGCTGGAAGCAGCTCTGGATATCATGCTCGCAGAGGAAAACGCCGTGGGCATGGTCGATTTTTACGGACTGGAAGAACATGTGAAAGCCTTCATGTCGCGGCCGGAAATGAATGTCTGCACCGACGGTCTGCTCGGCGGCACGCCGCATCCCCGCACGTACGGCGCGTTTCCGCGTGTACTGGGGAAATACGTGCGCGAAGAACAGGTCATGCCTCTGGAAACAGCGGTCCAAAAAATGACCGGCACCCCCGCCACCACATTCGGCATCGAAAAACGGGGCTTCCTAAAACCCGGCCACTATGCCGACCTGGTGCTCTTTGACCCGGAGACCATACGGGACACAGGCACCTACACCGACTCCAGACAACACCCTGTTGGCGTGGATATGGTCATGATAAACGGCTCGATCGCCTACGACATCAACGGCTCCGCCCCAGTGACCGCCAGCGGCTGTGTGCTGCGCATGAAGCAGCCTCAATAAACCAATCGCTCCCTTTGGGGCGAACAACGCAAGTACGCAAAAAGGACACCAACGATCATCGCTGGTGTCCTCGTTTTTTTTGCAGGTGAAGCCGCACCACGCGGGCCTGCGTAGGCATCGCCCACTCTAATCGCTCCTACCGCATACGGGCAAGGACCTCCAGGGCCTCGGCAGGAGGCTGTGCCTCGATCCGCTGGTATTCCCGGCCGTCCGGGGTTCTGTTCATCAGCTTGAGATCAACCAGCTGCCGCCGCAAAAGGGCATGATCCTCAAACAGGTGCTGCTGTTCGAGCAATTCGCTTATTTCGCATTCGGTGTAGGTTTTCCTGGCTGAAATCCGGGACCACATGACCCACAGACAGATGACGCGCTCGCTATACTTCTTGGGCCAGTGAGTCAGGTAGCCATCGGCATCAAACAGCCGAAGGACCCGTTTCACACGCTTGAAGTTGATCTCGGCCCCGTGCGGTTTGGGGAGATCAAGCCCTTTGCGCGCCTCGAACTGCGCCTTGAAATGTTGAAAATTGCGATATCCACTGGCCTTGACCAGCAGGTTCAACATCTCGACATGACTGGGAATTGTTTCTGAATCCTGCAACCGACCACGCACATTGCGCGCCAATGCAGAGATATCGCCCACATACAGGGGCATTGGGGATTTGGACATGACGTATCCTCGCTTTCGCGCCTACCAAAAAGAAGGATTGCCGGTGGTCGCTGGCTTCCGACTCGGCACGCGAAGAAGGTGTCGTGTGGAATGATAAGAAGGCAGGTTTAGCTCCCCAAACGGGGCAGCGACGCCTTGGTGAACTGCCGACCAGCCAAGAACATAGTCAATATTGCGGCCCCGTGCAAGACCACGCTTTCATCGACCGCGCCTTCAAATACAACGCCCCCGCACTCACATGCAGGGGCGTGTCATCAGTGCATTGAACAAGGGCGCACCACCGTGCGATTACAAGCTACTCCTTGACCATTTTTTTCCGCTTGGGACACGGAAATGTCAGGGGTTCAAAGGACTTGGTCTGGCACAGGTAGCTGAGCAGCTGACCGGTTTCCATTTCAAAATACCAGCCATGCACGTTGAGGGAGCCGTTGGTGACGCGCTCCTCAATCCAGGGAAAAGTCATGAGATTTTCCACCGAGCGGAGAATCCCCGCCATCTCGCAGGCCGTGCAGGACTTTTTGTTCACTTCGCCGAAGTGCTCCATGACCTCGTCTCGGACAGGATTCATGACAGACAGCCATCTATTGATGAATTCGGTATCATCATGGGCATCATGCTTCATCAAGGCCGAAATGCCGCCGCAATAACTGTGACCGAGCACGATGATATTGGCGACCTTGAGGATTTTGACCGCGTATTCGATGGCCGACGACACACCGTGATAACCGGAGTCACACTCGTATGGCGGCACGATGTTGGCCACGTTGCGGACCACGAAGATCTCGCCCGGCTCGCACTGCATGATCAACGAAGGATCGGTGCGCGAATCGCTACAGGCAACAACCATTGTGGTCGGGTGCTGGCCGTTGCGCAGCTCCCGAAAGGGAGAATCTTCCCGACAAAAATACTCGTCGCGAAAACTCCTGAACCCGGAAATGAACTTCTGAATATCCTGCATCGCTTTCTTGTCTCCCAATAAAATAGAGGCAGCGGACTGCGCCCGCCGCCGTTGAACTCTCGCGTTCCTGGAAAGGTAAGAAAAAGCGCGCTGAAAAGATAGAAGAATATCCCTACTTTTTCAGGACAAAACACGCCCGCTGAACCATGCGGAACGCCCCTGGAACGGGGCAAAAAGTCGAGTTGGAGTCATGAAAAAACGGTTCTGCACCACAGGTTCATCAACAGTCGCGAGTCTATGGCTGGGATCACCCAAGCGCGACATCGAGCGTCATCATGACAGCAAAACCGATGATGCATCCCATGGTCGCCTGGTCTCCATAGCCTGAAGCCTGCGATTCCGGGATGACCTCTTCCACGACCACAAAGATCATGGCCCCTGCGGCAAACGCCAGGGCATAGGGAAGGAGGGGTTTGGCCACGACCACTGCGGCCGCGCCCACCACGGCAGCAATCGGCTCGACAATGGCGGAAGCCTGTCCGTACAGGAAGCTCTTGAACCGCGAGAGTCCCTGTCTGCGCAGTGGAACGGACACGGCAGCCCCCTCGGGAAAGTTCTGAATACCGATGCCCAGGGCCAGCGCGATGGCCCCGCCGATCGAGGCGCTCTCATAGCCCACGCCCACGGCACCAAAGGCAACGCCCACGGCCAGCCCTTCCGGTATGTTGTGCAGAGTAATAGCCAAAACGAGCAGAATCGAGCTGTTCCAGTCGGTTTCAACTCCTTCTGCCTCGGAGCGGGGGGCGTTGATATGCAAATGGGGCAGGAACATGTCCACAAGACGCAAAAACACGGCGCCGAGAATGAAGCCGATGGTTGCCGGGACAAATTTGAATGCGCCCATGTGCTCGCTCATCTCAATGGCCGGGGCAAGCAAAGACCAATAGCTGGCCGCGATCATCACACCACCGGCAAAGCCCAGCATGATATCCAACACACGTTTACTGATATCTTTGGCCGTAAAGACAACCGCTGCACCAAGAGCGGTCACGCCCCAGGTAAACAGCGTCGCCAGAAAAGCCTGCATAACGGGAGAAAGATTCAGAAAAAAGTCCACGCACGGCCTCCTATTACAGTTCAATACCGGGAACACGATCGGCAACGACAACTCTACGTATCAATCAAGAGTATGCAATAGAATGAAAGAGAGAACAAGCGCGGGGTGATAGAAACCCACAGGGCACAAAGGCGCTCCGCGCAAAACCCGTTAACCAAGAGGCAGGCTTGGCCCCGAAAACAAGCAAGGCCCTCCGAAAAACGGAAGGCCTTGCTTGTGTATCCCGGCAGACAGGGGCGTATCAGCCCTTTTTGACAACCGAGGTTTTCAGCATCATTGAGCCGAACCCCGGGATCTTGCAGGAGATGTCATGAACGCCATCTTCCGGCTCGACCAGCCTGATATTCTTGACCTTCGTCCCCTTCTTGATCGGGGAGGACGCGCCTTTCACCTTCAAGTTCTGCGCCACGATGACAGTGTCGCCATCAACAAGAACAGTACCGTTCATGTCCTTATAGACTTTTTCCGCCACATCTCCGGGCTGAAACTCGTGTCCACATTCCGGGCAGATCAGAATACTGCCGTCAGAATACACATACTCGCAATTACACTGAGGACAATTTGGTGTATCTTCCATAACTTCCCAACTGTTTGTTAAGTGATTTCATTCTTTCGAAGCACAGGGAGTACCCCAAAAGGCGCAGGCTAATCAAATCAAAAAAAGGGGACCCCGCGCCGCCACCAGCATCCAGACCATTGGAATAGTCCATAAGCAACGAAGCACTTGCACGACTGCGAGACCGGATAGACTAGCCAACGTCAGAACGAGATGCAAGACGGCAGTTGATTGTGCCCTCATCATCCCATACAGTCGCCAAAACACAGACGAGTCAAATGCACCTTCGATCAACCCGATTCATGGACTTCAAATTCTCCCAGCCGAACTCCCAGCCGGATCATCAGACGGCCTGGGAAAAAGCGGCTGTCAGCACGAACCAGGCAGACCCATTCTGCTCATCACCCGCATGGCAGATGGCGTTTCACGACGCATTCAGCCCCGATCGTCGTATCCTCATAGTGTCCCGTTCCAACTCTCTGGTCGCATTGGCCGAACATGTCTCACCACAGGGAGAAACATATCTGACGCCCATTGAGTCTCACTGGTTTTTCGGATGCCCGCTGCTCGGCAGCCAGGCGGTCCAGTTGTTCAACGGCTTGATGGACGACATCGCACGGCTCTACGCCCCGGCATTCCCCCAAATCGTCATCAGCGGCATCCGGCCCGGCGGTGCACTTTCCCAGCGCCTTATCCGCACCTTTATCGACCGCTTTGACATCTACCTCCACTCTTCGGGGGCACAGTGCGCTGCGTCGTTGGCAGGGGGCGTTGATGGCTATCTTTCCCGGCGGTCCGGCAATCATCGAAAGAAACTCCGCAAGCAGGCCCGAAAAGCCCTGGAACAGGGAGTCAGCTTCGAACGCGTTGCTCCGGCTTCCGCTGAAGAGGCCGAAACGACCTACGCCCGCATGATCGCTGTTGAATTGAAAAGCTGGAAAGGGATAGGCAAATGCGGCATGGCCGAGACACCGGCCAAGGAATTCTATGATTTCCTGCTCAAACGCCTCGCCTCCGCACAAAGCGGTAGGGTCATCTTTGCCCGGCACGACAACAAGGATATCGGCTTCATATTCGGCGGCATGGCTGGCCGGATATATCGTGGTCAGCAATTCAGCTATGATGAAGCGTGGAAACACTACTCCATCGGTAACATCATGCAACTGGAACAAATTCGTTGGCTCTGCCAGGAAAAGGCCAAACGCTATGATATGGGCCCGCTGGTCGGCCCCAAAATGGCATACAAGAACCACTGGACAGAAAAAGAAATCCGCCTCCAGACATGGATTCTCGTGAAACGAAGATAGCGACTTCAGCAGCATGCTGGCTTGCTACGGACGCAGACTCCGCGCACACAGACCGACAACATCCGAACCGCTCCCACTCCGACAACGTAACATCATTGCCCCTGCCCTCCGGGCTCTCACCAAAAATCGGCGGGAAATCTCTACTACTAGCTGGCCCTGCTGGGGGGGGCTTTACATCTCAATAATTTGGGGCATGTCAGATGATGTTAAAATTTAACATGATGGCTGTGACCAGTTGTGTCCGACTTGTGCCCTGTGTTCGGGTACGTTGTACAACAACCTGTTCAGAAAAGGACTTTCGTAACATGGATTGGTAAGGCTCTTATCCAACTCTGACTGAATCATGCCATAACCGTCTAGCGTGAACTGGCACAAGGTGTTATTAATCTCACCCCACTCTGCTATGGGCACTTCATCATCATATGGAAAATTAACAAAACTTTTCCTTCCAATCTCTACATAATTCAGAGAATGAAGTGCCTTTTCAAACCTTTTATCAATTGATTTCAGGTAATCATCAGACATGGTTTCGCTCAATACATCCATGAGATCAGATCTCAATGTATCTTTAACTACATTCAATACTGTGTTGCTGGCGAGCCATGATGCAACATCGCGACATTCACCCCTTCCGCCTCCGCAGCCAAGCTCTTCTACGGGGTTGCATGCGACGGCTTGAGCGTCCTCAATATTATTTGAAAAAGCTAACTGAACATGACCTGAAATAACGCCCTGAAACTGATCACTTAATCTCCCATGTCTTTCTTTCTTAACTATACTCAGCAGTAAACCTTGTTCAACAAAATGAAATAGCAAAGAGGGGTCAATAACCATTCTTCCAAGATCTTCAGAGTATTGGCTACCAACACACTCACGTACTTGTTGCTTGAACCAAAGAGGAATACTCTCCTCAATACCATAATCGTTATTTATCAATCCAACATTTAAGATACAGACATCTATGTGCCTCGGATTTACTACAAGATCACCAAATTTCATGCTTTGACAATTATCTGCGTATGTTCCAGCCAATAAAATGGTCAACTCCATTAATTTTGCATAACTCAAGGCAATAAATGGGATATGTTTAACATCACAACTCTTGGATATACCATCTAGCTCAGACTGTCTTAAGGCAAGAAAGTCCTCATCCAAACTCTTTTGAGCTATTGCTGAATCTAGGAGTTCATTAAATCTTATTAAATCACTAATTTCCATATCCATCTTTCACTCCGTATGCCAAATGGGAAGAGTTTGAAATGCTCTGTTTCCACCAGTAAAACTACGTGCACCACCTGGTCATCGGAGCACCGCCTCCTTTACGAGCAGTGGAAATATCAAGAGCTCAAAAAGGCCACCCAGTATATGCCCCCACTTCCTCAAGTTAAACAATGGACAGCGTTCATTGATTAACAAAAAGAGGAATGAGAGGGATTGAAGCTTTTCTCTGTTGCATAAAGACTCTCTCGCACGAAAGCTAAGTTGAAAAACGAACCTAAGTACAGTCAGCCGGAGTTATGCTCGGTTTGACACAATTCTTCCCCCAAACAAACTGACCAGGACAAAAACAGCCAACCAGAGACCGCAAGAAAGCAGCACAAGCTAACCATCTGTTATTTATCCTGAACCAGACACTGTGCCCTACGGATGTGCCCGGTCATTTCTTTTGCCAGCTCCTAAACCCCAAAAACCACCAACCCTACGATTGGTGGCCGAAGTAACTGAGCCTCGATTATTTTATTGAAACCAGCCCCTTTAGCGATGGCTATCAAAACTCACAAGAAAGCCCTTTGAACTAAATCAAAGGGCTTTCCTAAATCGTTTTACAATTAGGCAAAAGAACTAGGACATTGACCTCAATGATCAATGTCCTGGTTCTTTTAGTGGCGGAGCCGACGAGACTCGAACTCGCGGCCTCCGGCGTGACAAGATGTTATCCAGATGAGAAACTAACTGGGTACTCCTCCCCTTCGAAACCGACGCCGAATCGCCAAAGAAAACAGTGCGACTTGGGAGAGCATAGCCAGTTGAAGCAAGACATAAACAAAAAAAATCGCATCCGATTTCAACTCAACATATGCATTTTTATGAAGCAAGAGCAGCTGAATGGTTTTCACCAGTGCAGACAGGTAGCCATCCACTTCACTTGAAAAACAAACAACAGTCGGGGAAAAGATAAATATCAAAAACAAAAGCAATGACGCAGCTCTTAACCACGATGTACCAAATTTTGATGTAATGTTATACAGGGCGAATACGGGCTTCTCATAAAATTTCGCTTTCTTAGCCTTAACCTGCATTTCAGATATAAAAAACTTCTCCCCACTCTCGGAATCCCTGACGTCATCATAGTAGCTGACAAGTTCGCCATATTGTTTTTTGACTGCATCAAGTCTTTCGTGTTCTGTTTCCAGAACTCCACTTTCCAATTCATCTTTCAAATAATACCTGCCATGCCTTTCTTCCCACACAACATTATAAAATCTTACATTTCTTGAAAGATCCACATACAAGAAAGAGACATCTTTCAGCGAAAGCGAAGAAAAGATAGCTTCTTTGTTGAACTGTGTCCGGGCGAATGACACATCGTTCATAACAAGATTCGAAAACTCAACAGCCCCCCAGAACCGCGAACCAGCGAAAAAGGCATCCTCACAAAACCCAACAGTGGCATCCTTATCTTTTTTCATACTCCGGAAGACGACATCTCCTCGGAAGTCACAGACTTCAAACTGAGCAGCACCACTGAAATGAGTATTTTCAAAACTCGTTTGTCCCAAAAAAGAACTGCTTTGGAAAACAACCTGCTCCAATCTCGCTTCACTAAAAGTAAGCCTGTCATGAAACAGGGACGACACGACCTGCAGACAGCCATCAACCTGCAGTTCGTTGAAGTTTGCTCTGCAGTGAATCGCAGCGAAATTTAAATAAAAATCGCCACATATCATTGCGCCTGCGCAAGAGAACTCGTTGTGCACCACAAGGCGGCGGCATTTTAGCTGTTCTTTGACGTATGCGCCGTTAAGGAGAAGACCTCCCAAATCGGCACCTTGCAAATCCAACAAATCGAAAACCACATTTTGAAAGTGCACACCTGTTTTGAGTCGAGCTCCACAGAGTGAAAGGGAACCCACATAAAACTTCGTGTCATAGCTATATTGATCGACCAGTTCCTGATGGAACTTATTCCACTTCTCTACAGAGGAATCGCTCGGTTGCTCAAAAAAAAGAGCAACATCCTGTGAAACATCCAACAATTCACACTGCCTATCACCTAATGACAACTTCACTGACAGCAACCATCCGTATGCTTATTAAAAAGATGACTTAACAATTACTGCATACAACTACAAACTCAAACAAGATACAAAAAGAAAAGGACATTACTCAAATTGAGTAATGTCCTAGTTCTTTAGTGGCGGAGCCGACGAGACTCGAACTCGCGGCCTCCGGCGTGGCATGCAAGTGGAAAGCTTTATCCCACCTGTTTTTATTGGACTTTTTGTCGCTTCAAGTAGTCCCAAGTAGCCTCAATGAGGTTAAAGGGCCCACCAGCGAGCCCACTAATTACGAAGTGAAGATATCAACCAAGACGCCTGTGCTGCCGCTCATAGTAACTTTGCAGGAGTTCTCTTAGATAACGCTCATAGGAAGATGCTTCCGGCAACTCATGATCAAAATGCACTGCCATTGAGTCGACCGTTTTATGGTAAAGGTCTTTCCTGATAGATTCATCCATTGATTCAGCTCGTTCTAGAAGTTGAGCGATCAAATGGACTTCCTTTTGTTTCAATTCGTCCAGCCCAATTCGTACAAAACGGAATTCTCGCTGGGCCCCTTCCTCCAATTCTTCACGGACCTCTTCAAGGGTTCCTGGTTGGTCCACGACAATCAGGGTGCCAGCAACCATGTCACCAAGTCTTTTCGAGCGCTTTGAGAAAAGCGGAACCAGCCATGCGATGGGAATTGAGTCGACTATACGAAAGACGCTACGTAGGAAGACTTTGGTCGAGTTCAGGGCTATCCCTTCCTCTCCAATGACCCGGATAGACATCCAACGCTTGCCCAGGGTTCTTCCGTGCCCAAAGTATTCAAACATAAAGAAATAGACGAATGAGACGGTGTTGAGAATGAGAAGGAAAAGACTAAAGTATATGCCCACCATCAGGTTCTTCGTTTCTTTGTCATCGCCCAAGCTGTATGCTATACGCTCTTCTACGAATTCAAACAGCCCGTCATAAGCTACTCCTAGAGCAATCAGACACACGATTAGTAGGAAGACAATGAGATAGGAGATAATTGAGTCAACGATCCAAGCCATGAAACGGGTGCCAAGCCCTGCAGGTTGGTAATTGACGAGAATGTTCTCGGGAGTTTCGAATTCAATTCGTGCAGTCATAGTATAGCCAAATAGGTATAGTGGTTTAATAGATGCAGTCCTTCATAAGCCGAAATAAAAGCACCTGGCAAGAGCTGGAAAAGCTGATGGTCCGTGCTCGGAAAGGTCGCGGGATTAAGCGGCTTAAGCCCGCAGAATTGAGCCGTCTCGACCAGCTCTATAGACGAACGACAGTTCACTTGGCTCAAGTCTTATCCAGGTCGAATGATGATGCTTTGATACAATACCTCAACAATCTGACATCGACCACTCACAGTATCATCTACATTTCCGACAAGTCTCCCTTCCTGGGCAAAGTGGGACGTTTCTTCATTGAAGGCTTCCCAAGGGCCATCGCAAGGAACTGGCGCTTTCATTTGATTGCCCTCTTGCTATTTCTCGGTGGACTATTTCTTGGCTACTTCGCATCGTTTCACGATCCCCTAGCGTCATATATGATCATGCCCGATGGCGAGCATAGAACCATGGGAGCAACAGCTGAGCAATTAGTAGAAGCCCTTCGATCAGGAAGAGACACGGGCCAAGGCAAGAAGATTTTTTTCGCCTCATATTTGTCTCAGCACAATATCAAAGTAGGACTGATGAGTTTGACAATGGGGGTGCTGGCTGGGATTCCCACAATTCTTCTCACCATATACAATGGCATGATTCTGGGAGCCTTCACGGCTACCCACCACAGCGTAGGAATATTCGTCGAGTACTGGGCTTGGATACTTCCTCATGGTGTTCCTGAGATAAGCGCCATCATACTCTTCTCCGGAGTCGGTTTACGTCTGGGGTGGGCAGTTGTTGCTCCTGGCCTTCTTTCTCGTAGACGAAGCATTGTCAGCGCATCAAAGGATGCAATGCTAACCATTCTCGGTGGGGGTGTTTTGCTGGTACTTGCCAGTTTGGTGGAGAGTTTCCTTAGACAAAGTCATTTGCCGTCAACTGAACGGCTCATTTTTGCCGCAATCAGTGCAGCCTTTCTCGCAAGCTATATAGCGGCAGGATTCTATTTCGAGCTGACCAGAAAAGAAAAAGCAGATTAGAGCAGGCCCTGCTCCCGAATCCGAATGTACTGATTAAGTAATGGCACGGTAAGCCCTTCAGGCTCTGTGTCCAAAACGGTTACGCCCAACTTGCTTATCTGGTGGAGGGCTTTTTCCCGCTCTTGCTCAAGCTGCATGGCTACTGCTTGGCGCATTACACCTCTTGTGCTGTCAACAACCTGATTTGCATAATTGCTTAGAGCTGGCGTTCTCATTGCAGCAAAGACCACCATATGTTGTTTCTTGAGTTCAGCCAAAGCCCTTTTCATCCGCCCAGAGGTATTGGAATCAACAACATCAGAAATAATCACGACCAAAGAACGTTTACGTTGCTTCTGTTGTAGCTTGGAGAACATGACTGAAAAGTCGCTTTCGATAAATGAGCACTCCACGTCATATACATTTTCCAGAACTCGCTTGTATGCACCGATTCCCCGTTGAGGGAGCAGAAAGCTCCTTACCTGATTGTCATAGACGCCAAAGGAACAGCTGTCTCCGCGATGCCCGGCTATCCTAAAGAGCAGCAAAGCGGCATCCACTGCCCGATCAAGTTTATTTCCAGCAGATGTCTGGGCACCCATCAATCGTCCGCAATCAAGCAGGATAACGACCTCACGGTGCTGGTCCTGCTGATAACGCCGTACCATGAATTCTCCGCTACGGGCTGTGGAGAACCAGTCGATGTGGCGTGGATCATCACCCTCGACAAAACGATCAATTGTTTCGAAATCCATGCCTTCACCACGTCGACGAGTTGAAGAGCTCTTTTTCAGGTCATATTCGATTTGTGTGAATACTTGATACTCTCCATCAGGAACCGCGCTTTCAGGGTATACCTTTACGCTCTGGGGTTCGCCCAAGGCCATCTGTCCTTCAAGAAAGCCGAGGAAGCCTTTGAGACGGAGGTGAGTTAGCCCCCAGTGATGCACTCCGCGCTCCGGAATGATGCAAGAGTAGTTTTCTTGTATTGCCCCGTTCGGCTCCAGTAGGATATCATACTGCCATGTCTCAGGGGTAACTCCTTCAGGTGGTAAATCGCGGAGTGATCCTGAAAGGCGGCGTTGGATGATATTGATGAGTTCAAGGCCGACGTTACAAGAAGCACCACGCCCGGCACTGTTTGGCAAGGTACGTTTAAACCGTATTGCATTGAAAGCGTCTATAAGAAAACGGTAGTCAGCTACAGCCAGAGCCAAAACAAAGAGTACCGTTGCCAACATCAACCATACGGCCACCGGCCAAATGGTTGAGATGAGTCCGAATGGAATAATGGCTCCCATGAGCCATATAGAGTTCCTACCGGGTCGAATCCTCACCGGGGCACCTTTACCGTTTCCAGTATGTTGGTGAGTATTTCGTCAGGTTCTATCTCTTCGATTTCGGCCATGGGAGCGCGAACCACTCTATGACGCATGGCCGGACAGAAGACCTCTTTCACGTCATCCGGGATGACGTAATCCCGACCAGCAAAGCGTGCTATACTCTTTGCACCCATCATCAGCATCAATCCGGCACGAGGGCTTGCCCCCACGCTGAGCAGGTCCTCGTCCCTGGTTGCGGCCATCAACGACTGGACGTACTCGACGACTTCGTCACGCACAAAGGTTGAGCGGATCACTTCCCGAGCCTCAAGCAGCTCCTCAGCCGAAAGAACGGGGTTGATGCCAAGCTCTCCCCTATCCCGCAGGCCTGCTGTTGCATGATGACTGTTCAGCATTCTTTTTTCTGCTTCAACATCAGGATAGTCGATGATGATCTTGAACATGAAGCGGTCCAACTGAGCCAAAGGCAGAGGGTAGGTCCCATCTTGATCGACGGGGTTTTGCGTTGCAAAGACCATGAATGGATCGGGAAGGGGGTGGGTCGTTTTGTCCTGGCTGACTGTGCATTCTTGCATGGCTTCCAAGAGTGCAGACTGTGTCTTGGGTGAAGCGCGGTTCAATTCATCGGCCAGCAGAAAATTGGTAAAGACCGGCCCTGGCTTGAAGGTGAACTCTTTGTCATCTGGATGGAAAACACTTGATCCGGTAATTTCGTTGGGCAGCCGGTCGGCGGTCATCTGGATGCGACACGAATCCATGCTCAGAGTTGTTGCCAATGTTTGTACCAAGAGGGTCTTCGCCGTACCAGGAACTCCTTCCAGCAATACATGGCCTCCACAAAACAGGGCTGCAAGGCAAAGATTCAAGGTATCATCCTGTCCAAAAAAGACTTTTTGCACTTCAGTGCACACTTTCTTGTGCGTTGCTTCTATTGACACTTGGTAAACTTCCTCGTGATCTGTGCCAGGCGCTTGGCTGACGGTTCTCTTTTTTTCTTAAGAATTGTATCGACAGCAGCAACAGATTCCATGAATCGTTTTGCTGCGTCAGGATCTCTTTTGCCCATCGCTTTCGCGATACTCTTTGCATCGGCTTTAGATGGAGGCAGATGGTATTTCTTGGCCAGGCGTCTCATCACTCCTTCCCTTACTTCGCCCAATGCGAATCGGTAGGCCCTTTTTTTCATGAACAGGTTGGCCATGGCGTCGATGTAATCCGAAATGTCTCTCCTCGAAGTTCTGCCCTCTGGAAGAGGCGGCCCCAAGAAGATAGCGCTTCTCCAGCACCAGAGCAAGACGGTAAGCAAGAAGCCCAAGGCAATGTATCCATATGGCTGTCTTGATAGGAGGTGAATAGGATTCCCCCTTGAGCCAATGCCGTGCAGAAATTCATCGAATACTATTGGGCCGGACTCTCCTCCGAGCAACAGCGTCATTACGACAGCATTGTCCTCCAGCCCAAGAAACTTGTTTACCGCCAGTCTGGGGTCAGCCACGATCACAACTTCGCCCTTGCCGAGCGGCAGCGCGGCAATAAGGGTGCTCTCCTTGCCGTCCTTGTCGATGAAATCGAGCCGGTCCGGGCTCACCAAATCCCCTGCTCTTCCCAGGGTAATGATCGACTCGACGGGTAGGACCAATGAATCCACACCGCGCAGCAACGTGTCCATTTTCCCCTTGGCAACAATGCTCACGACTGCCGATTCGTTGAGAGCTCCGCCCCAGACTGACTTCTCAAAATTCGGCAATCCCTCATTGGGGGTAGGGGCTACATGGGGGGCATCGACATCAAAGAAAATCTGGCGTTTCAAACCGAGGTACTTGAACAGGGTTTCTTTTCCCTCGGAGTCCGCCCTTACTCCATTGATCGTCGGAGGAGCGATAATCAAGCGTCCTCCTTCCTTTACCCACTGCCCTAGTTGCTCAATATGCCGGAGTTCTTTTTGGACCCTGTGAGACTCTGGACTCCATAAAACCAAATTCGCATCAGGGTATAAGGTGTCGACGGCAGATGGAGGGACATGGA
Organism: Pseudodesulfovibrio sediminis; assembly: GCF_020886695.1. Taxonomy (NCBI): domain Bacteria; kingdom Pseudomonadati; phylum Thermodesulfobacteriota; class Desulfovibrionia; order Desulfovibrionales; family Desulfovibrionaceae; genus Pseudodesulfovibrio; species Pseudodesulfovibrio sediminis. Next base: position 2,968,230 of record NZ_AP024485.1, on the reverse strand, counting down.
TTCGATGTACGTCCATGCCAAGCGTTTCCAAGGTTTCGTATAGGCCACGCAGGCCATGCCCAAGTAGCCCAAAACTGTCGTGCTCCCGGCCAGTCCCTTGAGGAGCTCTTGCTCCGTCGAGAACTGTCAGCAGCACCGAGAGCAACATCAACGCCACGATGCCTATGAGAGATTTTCTTGCAGCCGACATCTCAGTTTTGCTCCTGAGCCAATATTACAAGCTGCTTGTGCGCGGCTAAGCCCTTCTCGTAAACAGCTTGATCACAAGTTTCTCCCGCATACCAACGGTTCAGGGCCTGAGCCATGAATGTCAGGGGGGCTTCCGCATCAGTCTTTGAAAATCTCCGTAGGTACTCTGCATTGGTCAAAGCTGGCTTATAGAAATTGTCCGAGGCTTTTTCCAGACGCATAACGCCAGCCATGAACAACAAACGTAGCGCCAGGATTAAGTCTCCCTCGTCGCCTGCCTCAGCAGCTTCGGCTTCCAGCATCTCAGGGGTGACGGCCTTGGATGAAAGAAGCGTATCAGGGTATGTACGCTCAAGGCGTCGGGCCTTGATTGCCTTGTATAGTTTCAAGGCTAGACGGGTCACAATGACAACCAACAGTAGGCTCAGGCACCCCACGACAGTCCAAAACAAGATGGGAGAATCATCGCGGAACGAAAAGGCTAGGTTTATGGTTCGATCAAGTGCTGAGATTATAGGGGCGAGATACTTTTCAATAACTTCAGTTATCGATTGAAAAAAACCATTGATCACCCCCTCAGCTAAGGAGGGCTTGTCTTCATAGTAGGGACGCGAAAGGACCTCTTCCACTGCCCGACAAATGTCTTCAGGCGGTGGAGAGGTGTTTTGTAAAGCGATAGAAGCTTGGTGTTTCAACGCAGTAACCGATTACTCAACTGGAGCCGTTTCTGCTTGCGTTTCCGGCCCATCAGTTGCAGCCAAAGAGTCCGCTAGCATTTGAAGGTCGAAACTCTCCTTCTGGCAGCGGGCCGAGAAGTAGAGCACGGTCGTTGCAATAGTACCGACGAAGAAAGAAACAAACTGAGTGCTAAATACGATGGCGAGCCTTACAACATCGTTGGGGAACAGAAGAGCTGAAAGCCTAGTCAAAGCCACAAAAACAATGAGCAGTATGGATATGACAAGGAGCTTCCATTTATTCTTCTTCATAAGAAAGCTACTGCGCTTCAATGCCTTTGGCCCACTGATCCGTTCAATGACAACAACCTGATCTGCGATACCCCATCGCATGAACATGTATATGGCAAAAAGAAAAACCAAAGGGACTACAATGTGTGGGAGAAAAGCAAAGGTAGATGCAATCTTAAGCTGAATAGCGAATTGTCCGCCAATACATGCACCAACGACCAAGCCTATGGCCAGGATTTTCAATAAGTTGGTCCAACCTAGAGCAAATGATCGCTTAAAGCCTTCGGCAAAAGCCTGTTTCAAGGTCATGAGTTCACCAAGATATCGCTTTGAAAAAAAAGCAACGACTGCTGCAATTGAAGATAGGTAGACGCCAATTGCTAACAAGAAAGCAGGGAACAACCATGCCGCCTTGGGCCAAGGGAGAGTCGCAGACCATTCATTTATAGTTACGATGTAAACCGAGTTCCACATAGCTAGTCCAACTATGACAGCCATAACCAGTAAGCTAACAACAGTAATTTTTAGAATCATGCCCAGGTTGTCTTTGATAAGCCCCAAGCTCTGATCCAGAACGCCGCCGATCCCCAGTTCCTTAATTTCGTAGTCCATATGCACCCCTTAATAATAACGGATATTGAAATAGTTTGCCTGTCATATAATATGTATAAGATGAATGCAATAAACCGAATTTGAAACTAGTAAGAACTATAACCAAGAAGTAAGACCACTTCATAAGATCTCTTTACTGATGCTATTCAGCTAGTATAAACGGCAGCCATGGAAGTTGAGACAGACCACTCTAAATTCAGCCTAATTGAAGGGCAAAACGTGGAAGCATAGAAGAAAGGCGTTGACCCACTTCTTGCAGAAATTGCACTTTTCCATGCTTGCAACTCAGAACCTCTTTTCCATATGCTAAATGCAATCCATTCAGGGGAAATCGGAATAGACTCATCCAACATTCCCAACCTTAAAATATGGTTTTCGTATTATAGAAACAACAAAAGGCTCTTTTCTGAGTTGATTGCAGTTCTCGTTCCCAATATGTCATGGCAAAATGGCACAGCTGAATTCAGTTTCAAGGAAATACAGACTGGGAAAGGACCAATTGCACCGGGTGGAGGAGTCAGTTCCATAGTTCATGCCTTTATCCCTCAACAAGGATCAGAAACAGGTGAGCTTGAATGGGACACCTCACCTCCTGCTATGTTGTTCTTCTTGCTCATTTGGGTTCCTTGCAATTGCCTATACGGGGAGAATCCCCCTGAGCTTTTCTTTCGGGCAAGGCACGGAGACCTTAAAGCCGCACGCAAACTCATTCGACTAGATAAAAGTCTTATGACTGAGTCTGGAATAGCAAGAAAAATACAGCAATGGTCTGCAAACGGAGAAACCGAGAACCTTACCAAGCTCGGTAGCTACTTAGGCGAGACAATTCCCAGAGTCTCCTTGCAACAGGTCAAAATCACATGGGCGCGATTCATACTCAAAGCATCACAACGAGATGGAACCCCATTCAGTGCCCCAAAGATTCAAGGGCTATTCAATGCAGTTGCTCAAGACTCAGGAAGGGGCATCCAAGACCCTGACATTGGAGAAATGAGCCCAGAATCATTCGCCAAGGCTCTGAATAGAAAAAATGGCTTTTGGCAACTAGCACCCAGAACTAAGCCATAATCTGTCCTCCCATTCAGGGAAATCCACCAGCATAGCATCCCGCTTTCCATTTCACCCGGACACATTTTTCTTTTTATGTGTCCAAGTGTTTTTAATTCCGTTTCCATATTTTCGCCACATGGAAAATCAAATACGAAGAAGAAACAACGGAGCAAGGACAAGCCTAAGAGGGGGCTGATGACTATCAGCCCCCCCTTCAAAGGTGAACACGGGGCTTCCCTTGGAACCGGAGGTACTATGTTCTGGAGTGGATTCACTCTATTTCACTCTAGATCTCGTATGGCCCAACGACCTATTTTTCCAAGTTTTGGACATGTTCCAAGATCAAGCCCGCAAAACGGGAATGCCCCAACCCATCTTCATCGAAATCCCTGAAATGGATGACCGGTTGCTTTTCAATGTCCTCCCAAATGGAAGCGCTGGATATAAATGGATTATTTCAGGAAACGAATTTTCGATTCGGTTTTCAAATCAACTCAGACCAAATGCAATTGTAGAAATCCGATCTGAAACGCTCTGGCGGCGTGGAGTTCCAAATTCAATTGATGTGAGTTTGGCAGCTCTCAAAGAGTGGAGCGCACATATCATGAAGATAAAGCCAAATAGAATTGACCCCTGCATGGACCTCTTCATTCCCAGCCACTATTGGGGCGTTGAATTATTTGATCACACTGTTACGCGCTCTCGAAATATCAATCACTATTTCAAAAGTAATATGTTGACCGGTGTAACCATAGGAAAGGGGAAACTCTCTGCTCGCCTCTATGACAAAGAGCTCGAAATTCAAACCATATCGAAGAAGCTTTGGATGCATAAGGTTTGGCGTATTGAAAAAGTCCCAGAGAACAAGAAGGTAATACGAGTCGAATTCCAAATCATGCGAGAAGCCATCAAGGAATTAGGCATTGATGACCTTGTTGATGGTATTGGGTTTATGGATGCCCTATGGGGATACTGCACAAAGAAATGGCTCAAGTTCAGATCAAATCCAGGCAAGCACCACACTCAACGGAAAACACTGCCTTGGTGGTCTATGGTCCAAAACTCATTTCAAGGCACATGTGACCCCGTTCCTGCCATACGAGCCAAAGCAGTCAGGACGACACAACTCCAACTTTCCCATCAACTTTTGGGCATAGCAACCTCACTAGCAGCCACCGATGATGATTTTGGACGCCCTGGCCGACCATGCCAAGTCAAAACGTGGCGAATACGTCTTCTGCCATGACGACGGCACCCCATACGCCGAACGGCAGAAGTTGATACCTCGCGTGTGCGACAAGGCGGGAGTGCCACGGTTCAACTATCACGGCATTCGGCACCTCACAGCGTCCATGCTGGCCCAGGAGGGAGTGGACATACCCACCATCCAGGCCATCCTACGGCACAAAAACTCAATGACCACGACCCAGTACATTCATCGACTAGGCATAACAGAAAACGCCCTGGAAAAAGTGTTCGGCAAGTAAACCTGAAGCCCCCGACAGCATATGCCGTCGGGGGCTTTTGTATTGATGAAAGGGGCTTATGCAGGGTTCTCAAAAAGAGAAGAGTAGGCACGCTTGGAAAACACAACTAACAGAATCAATGTGTTGAATATCAATGGGAATCCATAGCTCAGGAGCCCTGACAATGAGGTGCTGCCGACCTCATAGATAAGGATGATCGGATTTATGCAGGCCAATGCACTGAGGGTGGCAAAAGTTAGAAACATGTTTCGCCATTTCCCCCGTATCGCACGAAGAGAAAAACCGCGATAAAGGACGATGCTTGAAGTTACGACAATTCCACAGAGTATGGTGCCATACCAATGATTTTCAACTGGAGGTTGAGTAAGACGCCTGTCCCAACCAGCAAGCACCAAAAAAAACATCATCCACAAAAATGAAACCACCCCCTGACAGAACAGGTAGATAAATATGCTCTTTCGGAGAACGGAAGGTATGATGTTGCGCCTATGTATCATCTCAAGTGGGTTGACTTGATTAATTCACTGTGAGCGGCCTGAAAGACTCGTCCGATATCGAACAACGATATTTGTAAAGGAAGGAAGGGGCTTTGTCAGCCCCTTCCTTCTAATCCAAGGGATACTGCTGCCCCTCACGGATCCTCCTGTTGTCTCTGGGATCATCAAACCAAGTGTCAACAAAGCTCCAATCCGAGGTACCCCGTTTTATCTGCCAGGCACCCGCAGCAGCCTGAGCCAGGGTTACATTGATCCCCATGGCCCTCGTGTAAAGCCCGTAGTGATAATTGCCGAAGTCTTCATATTCAGGATGCCCATCCTTTTTGTAGTCATACCGCATACCTGCTGCGAAGTTGTCATAAATCCACTTGCATTTAAACCCAAACGTCAAGTACTCGACTGCTTTCTCGGAACTGTAATGGCCTGCAGATTGGGATACAATCTTTCGCGCCTTCGCCTCGCATTCCTTGGCAACCCGACGCGCTTCGGAAATATTCGCAGCAAGATCGACTCCGGGGGGTACGGTGATTGCGTCCGAGCGCCCCGTTACTCTAATTGCCTGAACCTCTTCGATCTCACACTTGCAATTCGGATGAACTGGTCCGGGGTTCTTTTCGAACCAGAGTCCCTTCATTGCTTGGCATTTTTCGCAAGCCTGCGGCTTCGGATGATATCGCCAGTAGGTCGCCCGACCACCGACTGCGCTTTCCCCGCTTCCAGCGACGGCACTCATGTGCTTGGGCATACCATAAACAAGTTGATCGTCTCCAATGTGTTGAATCCATTTCTCTGCCATTCCCGTATTCTCCTTATGAGTGGTTTTCAGGACAACGCCCAATGCGTCGTTCAAAGTTGCGAAAATCTTAACACGGGTTTTTGGAAGAAAAAGGACGGAACGCCTGGATGTCGGCCAAATACAGCCTTATGTCGGTCATACGCAGAGAGTGGTCGGCAAAATACTTGCCTTGGTCGGTAGATTTCCCTTGAAGGGTTTTAAAAATGAGCCCTTAAACAGGAAAAAGCCCCTGAAAACACTCGTTTTCGGGGACTTTTTAGTGCCTTTTACACATTTATTTACACATGCCGTTTCAGCATCAATACAAAAGAAAAAGGACACCGACCTAAATGGTAGGTGTCCTTGATCTTTAGTGGCGGAGCCGACGAGACTCGAACTCGCGGCCTCCGGCGTGACAGGCAAGCGGAAAACTTTACCCCACCTGTTTTTATTGGACTTTTTGTCGCTTAACGTAGCCTCAATGTAGTCCAACGCGTTTAAAGGGCCCACCATTGGGCCCACCAAAACAAACTACTTCTTCACATCAAACACTTCACCAAGATCGATTTTCACAATACTCGTGCTAGGAACTAAGATTTCTCTCCCCTCAATATCAAACAAAACCCAGTCGCTGGATGAGGCAATAATACTCGCATTTTGAGCATATCCTCTCTGCAGAGTTAGCTGAATAATATCATTCCCATTTTTATTTGCGGCAACAACATCTTTGGGAATGGAGGGGGACAAATATCCAGTTACAGCAAACATCATTAGAGCGTTGATTATTGCATACCGAACCAATACTCTCATTTTGAACATATATGTTGAAGCTAGTATCACCAAGAGAGAAACAATAGCTTTCTGCCAAGCGAAAAGGACCACAAAGCAAGCTATTCCGCCCATGAGATACTTAAAATTCTCCTTTTTATTGAAGAAAAATTCGATTGAACTAGATTTTTTTTTGACCTGACAGAACAACAGTCCAAACACAAAACAGACCAAGAGCGATGCAATCATTGCAAGCATTGTTATACTGGAAAACAGATTCCAATAATCGACAATCACCTTATCTGACTCGATAAAGTATCTCATACTCTTACTAATACCAATCGACTTCAGCCCATTGATAATTAGTATTTGCCTTACTGCGAATAGAACAACTGTTGTTAGGGTTACAAATGCAACAACATCCTCTGCACTAACTTCTAAGCATCTCCTCACCTTGCCAAAATATCTAGAAATTGTTTCCGTTTTAACATTTTTTATTTGCCTATTCTTCAAACGCACGACCACACATCTACCCTCTAATTGCCTGTTTGGAATTCTCTACAATTGCCAATAACAATTCCCTCAAGTCATTATTCATTGTCCGAGCAAATTGTTTTTGGACTACAATTTTAACCTTTGAACCATGACTTTCTCGGCATTCAATATCATTATAAGCTTCCAGTTCACGGACAAGAGTCTTCTTGGATGAAAGGATTCGACCAGCATGAGCAAGCTGGTTTCTAAGCCTCTTATAGAATGCCATTTTATCAAATAAATCGCCTTGAATTTTCAATGAACAATCCCTTTGAAGATGTCTCTCTGCACGATTGAACTTACCTTGCACCTTCGGCCATTTTCCTAATTCCATATCAAGCAAATCAGGTACAACAATTACAAGTCGATCAAGCCAATGTTCGAAGTAAGAAAAAGTTGTAATAATCCAAGCTGTCATAAACATTTCGGGAAAGATTTTCTCCTTTTTACGATAATCATCGAAAAGCAATTCGGCAGTATCTTCATCTGCACCATCCGCCATAGCTTCAATTTGGTCCAACTCATCTTTGAACATGCGCTTCGTGTTAATAATGAATTCCTCATTGTCACTAAATTGGTGTTCAATTCGTGATTTAAAGGCACTCAGTAATACGACTCCGCCTTTCACCTTCTTGTCTCGAGCATCACTCATATCTCTATTTCCTTAATAGTTTACTTTCATTGTCTCATCATCCTTCCTCGACCTGACCAACTTCAATTCCAGACAACTTTAGTCTGAATAAGATAAAAGATTGTCTATAAAACACTCTGTGTGTACGCTCCATCGCTATAGAAATCAAAATTTTGGAGACAATGAAATGTGGGCCGACAAAGATACTGGCAACGACTACATAAACTATGCCGAAACAGCTGAAATTGCAGCAGATATAATCCGGGACCCAAACATGCTGCCTCTATCACTAGGAGTTTTTGGCGGCTGGGGTGCTGGCAAGTCCTCTATGCTTCAGCTCATCAGAAAAGAAATTGTCGAAGAAGAGACGGCAAATGATTCGAAATATATCGTAATTGAATTCGATGCATGGCTATTCCAAAACTATGATGATGCACGGGCATCATTGATGGAAGTTATCGCACGAAAGCTGATCGAATCAGCAAAGTCTGACGCAAGCCTCCTTGAAAAAGCCAATGGACTACTCAAACGAGTCAACTATTTGAGGGCAATCGGTACAACTGTGGAAATTGGGGCCAGCCTGGCATTAGGCATTCCCCCCTTGGGCTTTTTCAAAAGAGGAGTTGATGCTGTTGGCAACCTCCTTTCGAGTGAAGCCCCCCCCGAAGCCGCACTCGAAGAAGCTAAAGAAGCCGCTAAAGAAGGCACAACTTTCGCGCAAAGTTTCATAAATGGAAATGAAAACACACCTCCACAACAAATTGTAGCATTTAGAGAACATTTCGCTGAAGTCCTCCAAGGGCTTGATAAAACGCTTGTTGTGTTTATCGACAATCTAGACAGATGCCTCCCCGATGTTGCGATAGAAACACTTGAAGCAATAAGACTTTTCCTGTTCTTGGAGAGCACCGCGTTTGTTATTGCTGCAGATGAAGATATGATACGAGCATCAGTACAAAGACATTATGTTGGAATTGATAGTCAACATACAACTGACTATCTTGATAAGCTGATCCAAGTGCCAATGAGAGTCCCCTTACTCGGTGTTCAAGAGGTTCAAGCATACACCTCTCTTCTTTTTATATCTGCAGATGTAGCAGGGAGGGAAGTCCTTAACGATGTCCGACCGTACCTTAGCCAGCAACTAATGAATTCATGGAACGAAGGAAAAATTGAATCGTCTGAAATTATATCAGAATTTAGCATTAACTCCGACGAGCTAAAATCCTCCCTAGATTTATCTGAGCGACTTGCCCCTATATTAACATCTGCCCCCAACATTTCTGGGAATCCACGAATTATAAAAAGGCTTCTCAACACAATCAAAATGCGGTGTCGGCTGGCAGAGAAAAGAGGAATGCCCGTGGACGAAGCCCTATTAACCAAACTAGCAGTCTTTGAACGGTGCACCTCTGATAAAAGCTATGAACTCTTGGCTAAAACAGTTCTAGAATCTGAGAAAGGACAACCGGCGCTACTAAAGCACTTAGAAAGCCTAACAGATGATCCCAATGAATTTACCCATGAGCTCCCGGAACTATGGAAAACATCGGGAGCATTTCTTTTAAAATGGTTCAAATTAGCCCCCCCCTTATCTGAAAGAGACATACGGCCTGCTGTTTACCTTAGTAAAGAGAGTGTCCGACTTATCTCCACTGAAAACGGCCTTACGAAACAAGGTCGATCCTTATTCAAAGCTCTTCTTTCACTTAAGAGAGTTACATCAAAAGCAGCGCAAGAAATGATTAATGAATGTGCTGGAGACCTTCAAAATCAAGTAATGCGCCTCCTCATTGATGAATTAAGAAAAGTCACGGTGTGGGATGTCCCACCTCCAGGTTTTCATGGAGCAGTTGTACTCGCCAACACAACTCCCAACCTAGGAGAACAACTGATCCTGTTCCTTAACGGTCTTCCACCAGCCACCGTAGGTTCATGGGCTTTCCCTCTTATTAGCAAGACAGTTTGGGCAAAGGAGATGGCTGCACAATGGAAATGTTCAGAGAAAAATCCAATTAAGCCATTCAAGCTTAAGAAATAACAGGAGTAGAATATGGGAACTTCATCATCAAACCCCGGCCCCAATAATAAATCTCCACTCCTACCTCCGTGGGTTGACCCTGATGCGCCATTGCAAGCAGCACCGGCTGGCCGATTCGGCCCTTTTAGGACTGCACTTGGGAATTGGGGAAAATCAGGAAATCAAAACAGCTTAAAGAGTGCACTAGGGAGTTATACCCGCAAAGGATATGGGGGAAGCCGTACAGCAGCCCAGAGGTTATCCTCGGTCCCAACTACTGGAGCAAAACTCCATTCACTCCTTTCTGAGATTGCTAGCGGCGGAGACGGAACCCAAACCTTAGGCGAAAGCTTAGGAGATTTAGAAGGGATAAGTGTTGATAGGTTCATTGACATAATCGTTGACGCAGTTTGTCCTGAACTCGGAACAATTGACGATGAACTCCTGCGCCTAGGACTGGACCAAGCCTTATCCAATTGTTTGCAAGAGGATGAGTTCTTTGACCCAAGTAACCTAACTCCCGACATGCTCGTCCAGCTCTATTCTGAATTTATCTCAGAAGAAGTTTCAAATCGCATTATTGCAGACTCAAAAAATGCATTTAATAGAGCAGACAATGCTGTCCAAAGAGAAAATGAATTACGAGAATTCGTAAAAAGCACGGTTGATGTATGTGCTGGCCCAAGGCTTGAAGAAGGATTGGATCGAATTGATTCAGGCTCAGTCGAAAAAATAATTTCTGAAATCATAACAGAAGTTTTTCAAACATATGGAGCGTACTAGTATGAAAGTTTTTTGTACACCTAACGTTGCATTAAATGAAAAGAGCTCACGCCAAATCAATACTATTGGCGTTAACTTATTCCAGCAAAACAGTGAACACACTGCGGGTTTAGGAAGCCGCCTTATTCCAGCAGTTAAAAAATGGCATTACCAACCAACACAAACGGCATGGGACTTTCTCTCGATATCATTAGCTGTAATCGCTGCAGACACCTTTGTAAAAAGGGATGCTGCTGCCGAAGGCTGGACTCGTGAAATCGAATTGATAGTAGCAGTCTATGATCCTACCCCATGGCAAAAGACAATTGAAAGCTTAGAGCAAACACTGCGGTTTTTAAGCGGTGACCAATGGAGAATCTCAATAATTGGAGAAGGCGAACCTGTTCCAACTGTAAAGAAACCACAACTTATTACAGAAGATTGTGCCTGCCTCTTCTCTGGTGGATTGGATAGTTTAATTGGTAGCATTGATTTAATTTCAAGCGGCAAGTCACCAGCCCTTGTTAGTCATGCGTACCCAAAGGATCGCGAAAAGCAGGTAGCACTAGCAAGCAAAGTCATCCCTGCTAACTTATCCCATTTCATTGAAAACATTCATCCTCGATGGAACGGAGACAATGAAACGTCAATGCGAGCTCGATCCATGCTATTTCTTGGTATGGGCATACTTGTCGCATCAGGGTTAGATGCAAATAACAGAACTCTATACATTCCAGAAAATGGATTCATTTCTCTCAATATACCACTAACAACAAGAAGAATTGCTAGTCTGAGCACCAAAACAACCCACCCATTTTTCATATCTTCATTACAAAGAATAATTGAAGAAGCAGGAATCCCTGTTTCGATACAAAACCCATACGGATTTAAAACTAAAGGGGAAATGCTAGCAGAATGTTCAGACCAGAATATCTTGATAGCGGAGGGAGCACGCTCAGTCTCATGTGGTAAATGGAAGAGGAAAAACTGCCAATGTGGAAAATGTATTCCTTGTATTATCCGAAGAGCGGCATACAAAGCAGCAGGAATAGAAGATCAAACAAAGTATTTACACCCTGACTTAAGACGAACACAGGCTTATTCGGTCCACTCTGAACTTGACGATCTCAAATCAGTTCAATTTGCAATCGCGAAGAGCCGAGAAGCAAACATAAAACGAATGGTATTGCGTTCCGCCCCACTTCGCTTTAGTGAAGTTATTCAAAATTCGTATGTCGACGTTTTTAAACGAGGACTCGAAGAGATTGACAACTTCATACCATAGGAGCCCGCTCTGGTTGATTTACACTGCCACATAGATTTGTATCCGGACCCTTTAAGGATAGTAGAGCAAATCAACCAGACTAAAACCTATGTTCTAGCTGTGACGACTACACCCAAGGCGTGGAGGGGAACATGTCGAATCGTAAGCAAATGTCCAAGGATCAAGCCAGCTCTGGGGCTTCATCCGCAGCTTGCGCATTCCAGAAAAAATGAACTCCCTCTATTTGAAGCACTGATGGACGAAACAAAATATATCGGAGAAGTTGGATTAGATGGCTCCAAAGAATTCAAAGACCATCTCCCTGAACAGGAAATTGTTTTTTCAAGAATCTTAGAACTCTGCGAACAGTCCGAAGGAAAAGTATTAAGTGTTCACAGTAGAGGAGCCACTCAAAAAGTATTAGACCTTATTGAGCAGCACCCCTACTGCGGACATGTTGTATTGCATTGGTTTACAGGTTCAAAAAAAGACGCAAAACGAGCAATAGACCTTGGTTGTTGGTTCTCAGTAAATGCTGCAATGCTTCAATCTCAAAGGGCAAAATCTGTCTTCGAAACAATTCCAAAAGATCATATTGTCACTGAGTCAGATGGTCCTTTTATTTTAGACAAAGACAAACCTTCCTCCCCATTAAGTATTGGCAACACCGTTCAATTGATTGCTGATATTTGGCAAACCAATCTGCCAACAACTGATTCAATAATAATTGAAAACCTCAATGCCATTTTAGACATTTAGTAAACTCTTGCACATAGCGCCTAAAGCGCTTGAGCTAAGTTAAAAACCATAATCAAAACTATGATTACACCCTTTACAAACCAGCGATCCAAATGAACCGGCTAAATAATCGCCCATTTCACCATCACTCATATCATCACAATCCCATTCCTGTTCTTCGAATTCCCCCCATGCGCCGCACTTCGAACAGAAAGTAGGTTTAAATCCTGTTTCAAGTCCCAAAGCTAATTCAATTTTCTCCATAACTTCATCATGCCCGCCACAACTCCACTTATTCCATAACTCCCACGCAAGGGCAGCTTCAACTTGGCATGCTCTCTTCCAATCAACATCAGAAGGGTGACCTTTCACTCTGTAAATCCATCTAATCGCGTTCCAGTGAATCTCGCCGATTCCGCGATATGACAATCTTCTTCCCATGGTGTTGTTAATCACTTGCAACAAATCAAAATGGTTTCTCTCACACATTATCTCTTGCGGCATACCGTATCGATAAACAAGGGATGCAACGTCGACGCCTCCCTGAACTGTGTAAATTTTATCGGCCTGCTTTAGTGTTTGGATAAACGTCTCAACCTCAGCCTCTTCATAATACCAAAGCTGCTCTTGTAATGGATCATGCACACAGCAAAGCTTAATTTTAGGAGGTGTCCTTTCTAACAAACCATCCCCCATAAATCCGGGCTGATATTTGTCCATATTGTCTGTCATAACAACCGCAAATAAAGTCTTCATAAGATGTCTCCTGCTTAAAAGATTAGAAGCTCACCTCATACACTATTTTTCAATTAAAACAAGGCTATACAAGTCGCAAAGCCAGTAAAGAGCGTAAAACGGCTAAGATCAGCAACCTCCGAAAAACGCTTAAGCACCAAAAACACGTCGCCTAGTCCAAACACCATAAAACAAGTATTCGAGCCAATCACATTTAACCAACTCCTCACTAACCAAAGCCCTTAAGATGAATTGTCGATTAAAATGCAAAAGAGATACTCCTTGTTCTGAGTAGATGGATTTACAGACCATAAACTTCACTGTAGATCATCAGCATGTCTGCGACTTCAGAATGGACTCGAAACCGCCCCCAGCCACAGGCCGACCTTTTGGTCAGGTTGGCTTCTTTATGGAAGTACACCCATGAGATGCAGTCCCTTCAAGGGAACACTCAACAACAAGAGCTTCGATTCACAAAGCCCAACCTGAAAAAGTGGTTAGGCTTCTACCATAAGCATAGACAGCTTACCGATGAATCTGAAGCGTATTACTCTCAAGCAACCGCTAGTAGCTTCGACACTTCTCTGCTTGGCAATCTTTACGGAAAGTCAGAACAACTTTCAGAAGATTCAATCAATGGCATCCTCGAAAGTGCCCCACACGCCGACTCTTTCGAATTACCAGATATGGAAGACCATATTTTCCCTCTCGCGGTTGCTTTCAATATCCTCGTGTGGCTCCCCTGCATGGTCTTTTATGGAGATTACCCGTGTGTTCTCCTGAGAAAGGCCAGACATGGCAATGAAAAAGTTCTCTGCGACCTTATCCGGTTAGACCGTTCTGTCCTTTTCGATTCAATCATTTCTAAACGAGTTCATGAATGGACCTTAGATTCACAAATGGACACACTTGAAAAAATTGGAACGGCATTTCGAACAGGCCTATCAGAAACACCTCTAGTAAAAATCAAACTAGCTTGGGCACAATACGTATACGACTCGTCCCGCAGTTTTGGGATGCCCCTAAACGCCCCAGACGTCCGTGCCCTCTTTGACGCCCATGCACAGGACTCTGGGATTGGTATGCACGACCCGGATTTATCTGAAATGACAGATGACGCCTTTTATCAGGCTCTAGCAAAAAGAAAGAAGCCTCTTAGCGGCCTACTCAAATATCGGCGCACATAAAATCACTATTCAAATAGCGTTTTACTATCTCTTCTAGCACCCGGTCATTTTTAATTTCCAAAACGACCGGGTACTCTTTTGCCCGATTTCATATTCCTGCCACATGACAAAACCAAAAACGAAGACGAAACAACGGAGCAAGGACAAGCCTAAGAGGGGGCTGATGACTATCAGCCCCCCTTCAAAGGTGAACACGGGGCTTCCCTTGGAACCGGAGGTACTATGTTCTGGAGTGGATTCACTCTATTTCACTCTAGATCTCGTATGGCCCAACGACCTATTTTTCCAAGTTTTGGACATGTTCCAAGATCAAGCCCGCAAAACGGGAATGCCCCAACCCATCTTCATCGAAATCCCAGAAATGGATGACCGGTTGCTTTTCAATGTCCTCCCAAATGGAAGCGCTGGATATAAATGGATTATTTCAGGAAACGAATTTTCGATTCGGTTTTCAAATCAACTCAGGCCAAATTCAAGACCAAATGCAATTGTGGAAATCCGTTCTGAAACGCTCTGGCGGCGTGGAGTTCCAAATTCAATTGATGTGAGTCTGGCAGCTCTCAAAGAGTGGAGCGCGCATATCATGAAGATAAAGCCAAATAGAATTGACCTCTGTATGGACCTCTTCATTCCCAGCCACTATTGGGGTGTTGAATTATTTGATCACACTGTTACGCGTTCTCGAAATATCAATCACTACTTCAAAAGCAATATGTTGACCGGTGTAACCATAGGAAAGGGCAAACTTTCTGCTCGCCTTTATGACAAAGAGCTCGAAATTCAAACCATATCGAAAAAGCTTTGGATGCATAAGGTTTGGCGCATTGATAAAGTCCCAGAAAACAAAAAGGTCATACGAGTCGAATTCCAAATCATGCGAGAAGCCATCAAGGAATTAGGCATTGATGACCTTGTTGATGGCATTGGGTTTATGGATGCCCTATGGGGATACTGCACAAAGAAATGGCTCAAGTTCAGATCAAATCCAGGCAAACACCACACTCAACGGAAAACACTGCCTTGGTGGTCTATGGTCCAAAACTCATTTCAAGGCACATGTGACCCCGTTCCTGCCATACGAGCCAAAGCAGTCAGGACGACACAACTCCAACTTTCCCATCAACTTTTGGGCATAGCAACCTCACTAGCAGCCACCGATGATGATTTTGGACGCCCCTCCCTTTTTGATGTCTATACTTTGGAACACCTCTCAAAGGTCTTCTGGAAAGCTGTCAGACTGACCAAGATCACCAATGAAAAAGTTATTGAAAAGGTGAACAACAAACGGGCGAAAAACCATCGTGGAAAGCTCAATTATCAAGTTAAAAATTGTGATCGACTTGAACTGGGGCTCCCAGCAGACAAGCTAACACTTGCCATTCAAGATGATTTAACATGGGAGTTATACGATGACGCTCCCTAATCTTGGAAAGAAAATGAGTTCAGAAGACGCTGCAATTTTTTTCGAGGTTGCCGAGTCCACCATATTGCGGCATCCTTCAAGATACGGTGGGGTAAAGCTAGGCCGCCGTGTCCTGTTCTTTGAAAACCTCATAGGCGAAGCGATCAGGAGGCAGTATGCCTTACAAGCAAAAGAAGAACGGGAAGACCGTTTGGATGGCGCAAGTCAAAATAGACGGCAAGAAACTACGACGACAGTTCACCAAGAAAGAAGATGCGAAGAGATGGGAAATCGAACGAAAGGATCAGGCGGCACTACCGCCAGAACCGACGATCCCCACGACCTCCTTTCTTGAGTGGGCAACGCTCTATCTGGACCATTCAGTCAGGTACAGCCCAAAGACTTACAGCGAAAAGAAAAGTGCATTAAAACGGCTTCTCAAGGCTGTCCAGCCTGATGCAGATGTTCAGACATTCCGCAAAGTGGACGCATTGAAGCACCTTCAGAAGCTCTTCAAAAAGCGTAGCGGATACTCTGTTAACAAAGAGCGGAAAAATATGGCTGCAGCTTGGAACTTTGGAATCAAATTCCTTGAAGGCTTCCCTGCTGTGAATCCATTCTTGGCAGTTCCTCGTTTTCCAGAGGTACGACAAAACCGATATGTTCCACCTGAAAAGGACTTCAGAAAGGTACTTGATCATTCTGAAGGCCAAGACAAAGTCATGCTCATGACCTTTCTGCATACGGCAGCAAGGCGCGGTGAGCTCTATAAACTTCAATGGAAGGATGTTGACTTTGGCGGGAAGCGTCTTCGGCTTGGAACCAAGAAGAGACAAGATGGCTCTATGGAATATGAATGGCTCCCCATGACGGACGAGCTCTTCAACACCCTGCTTGCTCATAGGCAAGAGGCCATCAATGAATGGGTCTTCACACAGTCCTCAGGGCGGTGTGAGGGCAAACCTTATACCGAGAACCGAGGATTCCCCCAAAAGCTCTGTGAGAGCGCAGGGGTAAAGCCCTTTGGTTGCCATGCCATTAGGCACCTTACAGCATCCATACTTGCAAATAATAATGTGCCCATGATCGCTATCCAGCAAATCCTGCGGCACAAGAAACTCGCGACCACCGAGAGGTACGTCCGAGGCATGGAACCGATCAGGCCCCACCTGAAAATATTGGAAGGCGGCTTGAACATCGGGCCCACCAGCGGGCCCACCAGACTGGAAAACGATTGGCAAAAGAAAAAGGACCTTAAGCTAACTGCTTAAGATCCTTGATCTTTAGTGGCGGAGCCGACGAGACTCGAACTCGCGGCCTCCGGCGTGACAGGCCGGCGTTATAACCAGCTTAACTACGGCTCCGCACTATATAATAAAGGGCGTTAAGCGTTCCCTCTATGTCAAATTGGTGGGCGCTACAGGGCTCGAACCTGTGACCCTCGCCTTGTAAGGGCGATGCTCTCCCAGCTGAGCTAAGCGCCCGTAGGAATGGAGTGTTTATCTTGACTGCCTTCACTTGTCAACCCTATTTTTCAAGGGTCTTGCGAGTGGTGGGGCGCCAGCTCCCTCCTCCGTTCAGCGAAGAGCATACTGCCCACACCGCGTTGGTTTGTCAACGATTTTTCAAAAAAAATTAATACCCGTAATCTGCTGAAATACATAAACTATTTGGCAGACCACAAAAGACGACTCCCTTTTCTGGACAACCACCCCAGAGGCAAGCCTCTATAATAGAGTCCAACCGGCCCTTTTCCCTGCCTGAAACTGACACTCTGCCCTGTGAAAAGCTTCTCTAAAATCGACGTGTCTTCGACATTGAATGTGTCCAAGCGTCCATCATCCGGGTCTTCCGGCAGCAAAACTCTGGCCTGTACACCGGGTTTGAATTTCTCCCGCTCTCCTTTGCCCGCCACCTTGCCAAGGGGAAACCCCTGCCAGCGGATTGTCCCTGGTATGCCATCCAGAGCCCTCTCGTGCAGAAAAAAGACCTTGCCTCCAAACTCATACGCCTCGCCCGGGGGGAGCCGTGTCAGGTCTATCTGATCGCCGCCGGTCATCTTTGCGAGGTTCAACCGCCTGCCCGGCAGCTCCCTTTTTTGCACACCCGGGCCGTCAATTGCACTCGGTTCTCCTGTCTTGCGAAATTTTGCCAGAAAAAAACCCTGGCCTGCGGAGTCGATGGACACGCGCAAGACACCATCCATCCCCGAAAGCATGGGGGCACCAAAAACAAACCCTTTTGGCTCGACAAGCGGTACCAGCTCTAGGTTGAACGCATCCAGCGCCCAGGCAACCTGCTCTTCGTTCTCCTCAATATTCGTCGTGCAGGTCGAATACAGCACTTCCCCGCCAGAACGGAGCAGTCCGGCGGCCTTTTCCAGGAGTGTCTTTTGCAAGGTGACCAGAGGCGCGGTCTTGGAGCTGGACCACAACTCCATGACCTTGGGGTTCTTGTCCACGGTCCCCCAACCGCTGCATGGAGGGTCAAGCTGGATGTAATCCCAGGACTCTTCGGGAAACGGAAGATCCTGGGCCATGGCCTTGGCGGTCACGGCGTTGGCAGAGCTGGTGCGGCGCAAGTTGGCCCGGAGCGTACTCAGCCTGTCTGCTGACAGCTCCGAAGCAAACACGAACCCGTCCCGTCCCACCAGTCGCGAAAGCAGGCTGGTCTTGCTCCCGGGCGCTGAACACATGTCCAGAACGCTGGCCCCTCTAGGGGGATCAAGCGTCAAGGGCGGCAACATGGAGGAACGATCTTGGATGTAAATGAGGCCAAAACGAGCCGCGAGGCTTTCACCAAGGGGGAAAGGCTCATGCGTCAGCCTGCGGGCAAAACCGTAGAATGGCTCAGGTTCAAAGGCAAACCCCTGCGCTTCAAGGAGTCCCTCCACAAGCACAGTCGTTTTTTCGGAGCAAATCAGCCTGAATGTTCGTCCAAATTGCGTCACACAATCTCCCTGGTCTTCAACCGGCAACCGCCCTCGACCATCGAGGATCAGCGCTACGGCGTACACGAAGCAATACCGGCTTGTTGTCCGCTAATCAACACTTTGAGGCTTTGCATACCGGCTAGGAAACTGTTACAAGGACCTGCCGTGCCACTGAGTCCGGCATCATACTTTTATTTATAGAAATGACATCACCCTTTTTTGGAGGCATACATGGCAAAACGACACACTTTTACTGCCTTAACCGTTTTTATGGCGGTTCTGATCATGGCTGCTTCAGCCATGGCTCAAGGTACACGAAGTTTTGCGGTTCTCCCGTTCAAGTATAACGGTCCACAAAAATATTCCTATTATTCAAAAGCCTTTCAATCGAGCCTGAACAGCAAGCTGGAATGGATAGGCCATGTGGAACAGTCCCATCAAAACCTGTCCGAGGTCACCTTCCCTGCCAACAAGGCCGACGCCCTCAATTCCCTCAGGGCGTTGAATCTGGACCACCTTGTGTACGGCGACATCGCCATCCTCAACAGAAAAGCGCATCTGAAACTGGAAGTGACTTCAAAGGACGGCAACTCCTGGCTTCAGAAAGGGGAGATGGATATCGATGAAATCGTACCCTGGCTGGATGAACAGAGCAGGATCATTCAGGGAGACATCTTTAATCGCCCCGGATATGGCACTCAGGTAGAGACCAAGAAAGCGGAAGCGGTCGCTCAACAAGGTCCCACAGCGTCCCCGTTCATTCAGGGAGGCAATGATGCCACTGCCGCAGCAACACTCAATCCCCAGTTCAGGTATGAGGGCGGTACAAGCTCTACCGGACGGTGGAGAAGTCAGAGCCTTCGCTACTCTTCCTACAGCATGGCCATTGCCGATGGCGATGCCGATGGACAAAACGAAGTCTTCATCCTTCAGAAATCCGCCATCTCGGCCTATCGCTTTAAAGAGGGACAGCTGCAGCACCTGACCACCTTCGAACTCCCGGCCAACACCAGCAACATGCGCCTGGAAATAGCCGACCTGAACAGGGATGGGCTCCCCGAGTTCGTCATCGGTGCGTACCAGATTGAAAAGCAGGAAGCCATCAAGGCCCCTCGCGGCCAAGCCCGTTCCAGCATTCTTTCCTTTGACGGGGGCAAATTCAAATACATCGTCAAGAAGTACAATAAATTCCTCGGTGTTCTGCGGATCCCTCCGACCTATATGCCCATACTCGTGGCCCAGAAAAAGGGCACACGCCATCTCTTTGATCAAAGAATGTATGAAGCCTTCATCAAGGGCGACACCGTTGAACTCGGACAAAAGATACACACCCCGCCCTTTGGCAACGTGTATAACATGATCTACATGCCTCAGGAGCTGGGCTACAACTATGTTGTCATCAACGATTCACACAAGCTCGTGACGTACAACCAGACCATGGAAAGGCTGAACGAGACCGATGCGACATACAACAGCTCGGGCACGGCCATTGTCATAGCCGACCTCATGCCCGGCATGGGTGGTGGGGTGACGGAAGAACGCAAAGTCACCTACAATATCCCCTTCCACATGATTACAGCCCCCCTGACCTCGGATAAATACGAACTGCTGGTCAACAAGGACTTGTCTGCCGCGGCTCAGATATTCGAAAGCTACAAGTACTTCACCCAGGGAGAGATTCACTCTCTGGCATGGGACCAGGTCGGCTTGACCCTGGCCTGGAAGACCCGTCGCATCAAGGGACAGGTGGTCGATATTGCCCTGGCCGACCTGAATAATGACGGTGATAAGCAGCTCGTCGTGCTGATCAACACCTTTGCGGGTATCGGCTACGGCAACCGCAAGACCGTGGTTCTGGCATACGATCTCAATATGTAATACCCGGACACAAAGAGTGACCGCCTGAGACAACCTGCACTCATGAAGGAGAGAGCGTGATGCGAAAATTGATGACCCTGCTGACCTTCAGCATTGTACTGACCGGATTGCTGGCTGCAACAGCCATGGCCGGTACGACCCTGACGTATGCCAACTTCCCGTCGGCTCCGACCTTCCCGTGCGTCCAGATGGAACACTGGAAAACCGAGGTCGAAAAACGGACCGACAGCGCGGTCGCAGTACAGACGTTCCCCGGCTCCACGCTGCTGGGTGCCAAGAACATGCTGCGCGGCGTCCAGACCGGACAGGCAGACATCGGCTGTATCTCCACTGCCTACTACCCCGGCGTGTTCCCGCTCATGTCCGTCGTCAACCTGCCCGTGGCCTTCACGTCCACCGAGGTGGCCAGCATGGTCATGTGGGACCTGTTCCAAAAATATCAGCCCGAGGAGTTCAAGGACGTCAAGGTCCTGACCATGTTCACCTCGGCGCCTTCGCATGTCATGAGCAAGACTCCGGTGAAAACACTGGCCGACCTCAAGGGGCTGGAACTGCGTGCCTCCGGCACCATCCTGGAGATCCTCGACAACCTGGGCGCACGCGGCGTGGGCATGCCCATGTCCCAGACCCCCGAATCACTGCAGAAAGGCGTGGTCAAGGGACTGGTTTCCTCCTTCGATGTCCTCAAGGACATGAACTTTGCGGAACAGTGCCGGTACGAAACCATCACCAACCTGCCGGTGTATCCCTTTGCCGTCATCATGAACAAGGCCAAGTGGGACTCCCTTCCGGCCGAAACCCAAAAAGTCCTCGACGACCTCGGCCGCGAACAGGCCCAATGGACCGGCAAGTATCTGGACGCCTACACCAAGGAAGCCCTGGCATGGTCCAAGGACAAATACCAGGTGGAAGTCTTTGAGCTGACCGCCGCCGAACACGCCACAATCAAAAAGCAGACAGCTCCGCGCATCAAGGCGTGGAAGGCGGAAGCGACCAAAGCCGGTCTCGATGCCGACGCCATTCTTGCCGAAATGCTCGCTCTCAAGACTCAATACGAAGCCGCTCAATAACACAACCATTGAAACGCCTCCGCCTTTCCCGGGCGGAGGCGTTTTTTCGAGACTCCCATGATAGACATACTGGACACGATCTCCGGCATCCTCGCCAAGATCCTCACTGGCCTGGCCGGCGTTTTTTTGGTGGCCATGATGCTGCTGGCCTGTGCCAACATGGTACTTCGGGCCGTGTGGGTTCCGGTACAGGGCACATTTGAACTCATGGGATTCATGGGAGCGGTGGTCGCCGCCTTCTCACTGGCGTTTGCCCAACGCAAAAAGGCGCATATCGCCGTGGGCATGCTGCTCTCCCGTTTTCCCGCACCAATCCGTCGACTTGCCGACGCCGCCACCAGCGCGGCATCCTGTGCCTTCTTCGCCCTGATCGGGCTGGAGACATGGAAATGGGGGAGCTTTCTGGTAACCACAAACGAAGTCTCGGAGACGCTCCAGATCGTGTACTACCCCTTTGTGTTCGCCGCCGCTTTCGGGTGCTTTGCCCTAGCCTTTGTGCTGGTGGTGGATACCCTTAAAACACTGACCGCTGAGAAGGTGGCGTAATGGATCCGATCACTGCCGGAATCGTCGGCACCCTTCTCCTGCTGGTCTCGATATTTCTATTACGCATCCCCGTGGGATTTGCCATGGGCATCATCGGCTTCGGTGGGTTCGCCTACGTCCTCAACTGGAACGCGGCCACAGGCATGCTCGGCACCGAGATGTGGAATGTCTTTTCCAAATACGGCCTGACCGTCATCCCCCTGTTCATTCTGATGGGCCAGATATGCTTCTACTCCGGGGTCAATGAACGCCTCTACAAGTCGGCCTACGCCTGGATGGGGCAGATCAAAGGCGGCATCGCCATGACCACGGTCCTGGCCTGCGCCGGATTCGCGGCCATCTGCGGTTCCAACTCGGCCACCGCCGCCACCATGAGCACCGTGGCCCTGCCGGAAATGAAGAAATTCAAGTACAACCCGATCCTGTCCACTGGTTCAGTGGCCGCAGGAGCGACCCTCGGCGTGGTCATTCCGCCATCAGTGGTCCTGATCATCATCGGATTGCAGACCAGCCAGTCCATTGCCAAACTCTTCGTGGGCGGCATGATTCCCGGCGTCCTGCTGACGCTCCTTTTCCTGGCGACCATCTGGTATCTGTGCAAGAAAAACCCAGACTGGGGTCCGGCCGGTCCCAGGACCACTCTGGTCGAAAAGCTCAAGTCCCTGCCCGGCTCCATTGAAATGGTCATTCTCTTTTTTCTGGTCATGGGAGGATTGTTCCTCGGTCTGTTCACCCCCACCGAAGCGGGCGCGGCAGGTGCGGCGCTGGCCCTGCTCATCGCCACCATCTCGGGCAAGATGAGCTGGAAAAAATTCACCATGGCGATCAATGACTCCATCAAGATTTCCTGCATGATCATGGTCATCGTCCTGGGCGCGGTCCTGTTCGGCCGCTTCCTGGCCGTGACCCGGCTCCCCTTCGAGGCCGCGGGTTGGGTCGCCGGGCTGCCCGTGCCGCCCTTGGCCATCATCATGGTCATCTGCCTGATCTACGTCATCGGCGGCATGGTCATGGACGCCCTCGCGCTCCTGCTGGTGACCATCCCGATCTTTTTCCCCGTGGTCACGGCCATGGGCTACGATCCCCTGTGGTTCGGCGTGCTCATCACGGTCGTCACCACCATGGGCGCCATCACGCCGCCGGTCGGAGTCAACACCTTTATCGTGGCCTCCATGGCCAAGGACGTCCCCATGACGGACGTCTTCAGGGGCGTAACCTATTTCATGGTCTCCTACGTCATCTGCGTGGCCATCATGATGCTGTTTCCGGCTTTGATCACCTTCCTGCCAAGCTTGATGTAAGATAGAATAGCGTATACTAAATTTTTTAGAATTAAATACTTTTTTATTCAGAGGTACTATGCTTTCCTTTAATACCTGTTTCCCTGTTTCAATTGACGCGACCATTGATAAGCTCTTGTTAATTGGTAAAACGTGGCGGCGTAATAGTCCACATTCAACTATAAATGAGCTTATAGACTTACATTTTTGTTCGGCAAATGAATGCCATATTGAAAACAACTCTGAATCGCTCCATTTCCAAAAGCACTTCTACGATCAAACAGAAATAGGTGGTATCCGGCATACCGTACTAGAGGGAGATATTAATTGGGTAACCGAAATAGTTGGATATAAAACCAAAACTTCATACTGGGTTTCAATTAAAGTTTTTAAAGAATCATCACTCCCCTTGTTGGATGACCACGAAAGCAAAAAACCTCATATTGTTAAACTAATTATGAAAGAAATGGGAGTTGGATTTGATGGGGATGTGCCTGTTGGCGACAAACCAATCTTCTTAAAGACGGGGGACGAAATCATTGCTCAAAAAGCGATGGGTGCCAATCTAGGTTGTGTAATGCCAACCGTTTATGTAAGCGTCCGGAATACAGGAAAACACAACATAAAATATAATGCAATCGCAGAACGTTTATCAGGCATGGCCCATGTGTTAGTAGAACCTAGCGTTCAGTTTTCGCGCAACCTTAGAGTTAAAGTTGACGATATCAATGCATATAATGGCGCTGTTGGCATATATTGGCCAGGAGGTACGAATAGACTCTATTTTGTACAGCGGGGAAAATACATAAATCCAAATCGAGTGGCCAATGATGTCTGCCGGGTAGTTAGACAGGCTCTTCTCTCTCAACGCGGAATCAAAAAATGTACTTGGTTTCACCTTCAAGAAATTAAATCAAAAATCAAACTATCAGATCTAAAAAAAAGTGGCTCCAATAAGCTTGAAGAATATATCAATACCTTTGACGAGGAGTTGGAAGCCACAAAAAGTGAATTAGATCTAGCTAGAAGAGAAATTGAACAACTTAATACAAAATTATACACGAACACTATGAGCACCCCAGTTCCCGGTACTCCAGCTCTTATCAAGGGGAATGAAGATGAAAAATACCAAGGAGAGACGACAGATATGCTGCTTGAAATATTAGAAAAGCAGATACACTGCTGTGAAGTTGGAACAAGAAGAAAAGATATTATTGAAGACATTCTTAGTACCAACAGTTGTTATGGGAACCGAAAGAAATTACTTGCTCGTTTAAAAGAAACTTTTAAAAAATACCAAAAGCTTGATGGAAAAACACGCGGAGAACTTGATAGAATGGCTTTTTCCATATCAGAAGAAGGTAAACACTACAAATTAAATTTTAAAAATGACAACAGGTATACAGTCGTTCTCCCTAAAACAAGTAGTGATTACAGGGCTGGTCTAAACACATATAGCGACCTTCAAAAAAAAATGTTCTAAAATTCATCAATCCCTGCATATGCTTGCCAATAAGGTTGTGGAACCTGTATAGATCTCAATATGTCCGCTGCACTTGGCAAACGTGTCCTGAAATGGACCCTCCTGATCACTCCATGGCTGCTCGCGCTTCTGCTGGCAGCGGGCTGGGGGCTGACCGTGTGGACTCCGGGATATCTGGAGAAACTGGTCCCCCAACTGGCTGCGGAGATGGCCATCCCCCTGACCGAATTCCAGATCCGCAACGCAGGGCTGTTTTCCGCTGATATCGGTCCTGTACAGATAGGCGAGGGCAACAACAGTGTCCGGCTCGCCAACGTGCATGTCACGTATACCCCGGCCTCGCTCAAACAGGGGCAGGTCAACTCCGTGGAACTGGACGGCGTGACACTGTCCTGCCAGTACGATGGCACCACCCTCATTATCCCGGCCCTTGATCTCCTGCCACAATCACAGGGTGACGCGTCCGCGAACAACGCCATCCCCGATCTTCCCTTCGAGCGTCTGGTGCTGCGGGACTCCACCCTCCATTGCGATATCAAGGGCGAACCGCTCTCCATCCCCTTTTCCGCCACGATCTCCCCCGGCACGGTCCTCGACTTTCAGGTAGACTTGAGCCTCCGCGATCAGGCGGTGGAGGTCACAGGCTCCCTCGGCCCCACGCTCGACGATCTCGGCATCCGTCTGGTCACCCCCCGGTTCCGCCTCGGCGCCCTGGCCGATTTCATGCCCATCCCCATCAGCGGAGACATGGCGCTCGACTGCTCTGCCGTAGTTGATCTGGCCAATCCGGGCATGCTCACAGCCGACTTTGACGCCACCATGACACAGGCCGACCTCTCCGGACTGAACGTGACCCTCAAAAAAGACGAGGCCATCCACCTCAAGGGCAGCCTGGCAGATAAAGAAATCACCTTTTCCATGGATGAAGTGGCTGTTGCCGCACCCTACCCCGCTACCGTGGGCATCCGGTACGGGATGATCTCCAGCGAATCCCTGTCCGCCCAATTCACGCTGGATGGTGCCGGGGCAAAGATGGGCGGGCGGTTCGACGCCAACCGGAACGGCGAGCTCTGGGATGTTTCCCTGACCGCCGCCAACCCTGAAAACATCACCCTGAATATTGATGGCCGCCAGCTCCACCTGGCAACGCTCATTTTCTCCCTTCAAGGGACCGCCACCCCGGAACAGGCCGACATGGTCCTCAATTGCGCCACCAAAGGAGCGGCACTGGGCAACACCGGTTTTCGATCAGGCCCCTTGCGGCTCACCCTGCCGCTCAAATGGCCCGCGCCCGAGCGGCACACCCCCGGCACAGTGACCATGCACTCCCTGCGCATGGACAAACGCATGCTCGGCAACGTCTCAGCCACAGTCCGCCAGCAGGGAACCAACGTGACCTACAACGGTGTCCTGAAAACCAATCTCCTGCCCGGTCTGCGCGTTCGACTCTCCGGCCTGACCTCATTGGTGAGCAGCAACGTCACCGCACAATTCGCCATCAAGGACTATGCGCTGCCAAAGGGGTTCACCCCCTCGTCCATTGTCCCGGACGCGGGCGATATGACCGTGGCCGGAAAGCTGAACGTCAACGGGGCCGTCAAGGTCGATATTGACGGTGTCCAATCCACTGTGCAGGCCACCTTTTCCGACGGCGAAGTGCTGCTGGCCGGGGGGCAGACGTCCATCTCCGGCATCAACCTCTCCTTCAATTCACCGGAACTGCATCCTCTGCGAAGCGGTCCGGCACAGGAGCTGACCTTCACCTCCCTCAAGTCGGGCGCCATTGACGTCACTAACGGAAAGATCATCTACCAACTGGAGCCAGGCGGGATCATCCTCTTTGAACAGGCCGGGTTCAACTGGGCGGGCGGCCATGTCTCCAGCCGGGCTTTCCGCATAACGCCGGGGTCGCAAAAATATGACATCACCATGTTCTGCTCCGAACTCAAGCTGTCGGCGATACTGGCGCAGCTGGGCCTGGCTCAGGCCGAGGGCGAAGCCTCGCTCTCCGGCGAGCTGCCCGTGTCGTGGGAGCGTGGCAAGATCACCTTCAACAAGGGCTTCCTGCACTCCACTCCGGGCGAAAGCGGCACCATTCAGGTAGAGGCCATGGCCGACCTGGTGGCTGCCATTCCCGAAGGCACCCCTCAGCGCGGCCAGATAGAGCTGGCGCAGGCGGCCGTGAAGAATTTCGAATACAAGTGGGTACGCATCAAGGCGGACACCGTGGGGGAAGATCTGGTAGTGCGCCTCTCAGTTGACGGCAAACCGGCCGGGACATTACCCTTTGTCTACAAAAAGGAGTTCGGCGGATTCATGAAGGTCACAGGCAATGTTCAGGGGTCGAACTTTCAGGGCATCCGGCTGGATGTGAATTTCAGCGTACCCTTGGACCGCATTTTGCTTTATAAGGATATTGTCAACATGATCGAATAGGGAGAAACGGGACATGAAACACATACTGACACTCGCGGCATGCCTCTTGCTATTATCTGCCTGGAGTTGCTCCACCAGTCACAAGGTGGAAGTAGCCCCTGTGGAGGTCAAGCCCATCCACATCACAATCGACGTCAACGTCAAGGTTGACAAGGCACTGGATGATTTCTTCTCTGACATCGATGATGTCCCAGTCACCCCGGAGGCAACCAATGCGCAATAAAACACCACTCATCCTCATCGTCACTCTCGCTGTCTGCCTGATGGCAAGCGTGGCTCTGGCCGGAAGTCTCAAGGACCGCATGATCGCACGCAGACCCGCAGTGGCCGCGTTGCTGGCTGACGGCACCGTGGGCGAAAACAATCAGGGCTTCCTCGAATTCAAGGGCCCGAAAAAGCAGGCAGACGTTATTGCCGCAGAGAACAAGGACAGGGTTACCGTCTATCAGGCCATTGCCCGAAAGACCGGTGCCACACCGGATATCGTGGCCCAGCGCAGAGCGGCCCAGATCGCCCAGCAGGCTGCACCCGGCACATGGCTGCAAAAGCCCGACGGCAGTTGGTACAAGAAATAGTCGATTCACATGGAATCCATCGGCGGCGTCATGACATCTCGACATGACGCCGCCTTCCCTTTACTCTCCTCCCCATGCCTGCAGCCCAGTTCATCACTGTCACGGACGCCGAATCCGGCCAGAAGCTCCTTCAATTCCTTGAACGGCGACTGACCGGCGATGTGCCGCGCTCGGCCATCCAGCGATGGATTCGCAAGGGACAGGTACGTGTGGACAAGGGGCGCAAAAAACCGTTCGACCGCATCCAAAGCGGGCAAATCGTGCGCATCCCTCCCTATACGCCGGGCGAAAGCTCCGCGACCGTAACCACCGGCCCGCTGGAGACTGTCTATGAAGATGACGATATCATTGCCATCGCCAAGCCTGCCGGACTGGCAGCGCATGGCGGGGACGGCATCACCGATTCGGTCATGGCCCGTCTGCGCGCCATCCACGCCGAGGCGGACTTCATGCCCACTCTGCCCCACCGGCTGGACCGGGACACCTCCGGCCTCCTGCTGGCAGCCAAGAACTATGCAGCCCTGCGCAGGCTCAACGAGTGTTTCGCCTCCGGCGGCGTGGGCAAGCTCTATCTTGCCTGGGTCAAGGGAAGGTGGAGTGCAGCCGGAACAACCCTGCTCGAAGATCAATTGGAGAAATCAGGAATGCCCGGCGAAGAAAGAGTCCGCGCCGGTTCGGGCAAGACCGCCCTTGCCGAGGTAACGGGACTCATTGTCGGACAGAAATACAGTCTGGTGGCCATCTGCCTGATCACGGGACGCACGCATCAGATCCGCGTGCAGCTCGCCTCGCGCAACCATCCGGTCGTGGGAGATCGCAAGTACGGAAAGGGCAACGAACGCGGCGCCATGCGCCTGCACTGCTCCGCCATGCACATTGAAGGAAAGGCCCTCTCACTGGCCCCGCCGTGGACCGGAAAATGGGAAGCGCCTCCCGACACTGTGCGAGAGGCGCTTGCGTTGATACAGAAATAACCCGGTCTAGTGCCAGGTCAGGGTGATCGCTTCGTCGGCGCTGGTATCGAACTCGGTGACCAGCTCCATTTCAGCGGCCATGACATCGTCCAGCGTGGTCCATTTGGCGCATTCCTCGGTATAATCAACCAGGGTCTTCACCTTGACCGCTGCCACCACATCATTCTCCACCGTGACGACATAGGCGCGCACGAGATCACAAAATTTTGATCCATAAATTGTCCGTGGAGCGAGCGCCTGGATACCCTTTGCCGGGATCGCCAACTTTCTCCTGACAAGCTGCTCGAATTTTTCACGGGGCATCTTGGAGACCAGAATCGCAGACCCGCTGTCATCCATGAACAAATACCCTTTGACATCCACGCCTCTGAAAGTGCGCTCCATATAATGCTCATAGGTATAGCTGTCCCCCAGCTGCACCGTCACGAATTGTCCGGTCTCAGGTAGCGTGTACGTCACCGTGTTCTCCACCCGGTTCTCAATCATGGTTGTTTTGGCCGCGCACCCGGCGAACAGTGAGACAAGCAGGCTCACCATCAGTACTGTCAACACTCGTTTCATACTCATCTCCTTATTTCCAACCGATCACGTCGTACCCTTTGTCACGCAGGCACCTATCGACGAATTGCTTATGAATGGCTGCCGGATCACCGGAATTAACCGCTTCCGACACAGTCTGCCCCGCTGCTGCCGCTCCACCGGCCGCCGCCGCAGTTCGCCCTACATCGTTGCCGATAATCGCCGCAAACACCGCGCCTGCGGCTGCGGCTATACCTGCCGAAGTCGCGACTTTGCCCGCGGCCTCGTTGCCATCAATTGCAGCAGCCCCGGCCTCTTCGGCCTTGAGGATACACGCATCAATATCCGCCTGCGCCACCTGCATGCCCACCGACTCCAGGTGCGCATTGGGATAGAGAACCGGGCGCTTCTTGCCGCATCCTGCCGCCATGAGCACGAGCCCGATCAAGGCCAGGAGGAGCAGGGGTCGAAGTTCTTTCATTATAATCCTCCAAGAATTCTTGCGGTAACAATACCGTAAAGTGTCACAGGGTCAATGCCAAAAAAGGGATTTCGCCAAACACGCACTTTCTTGCATCAGGAAGAAAAAGACGATATATTGAAAAAGTCTAGAAATCCTTAGGGAGGCTTATATGCGAAAAATATTGTGTCTTTTCATAGTGTTGAACATGTTGTTCATGGCGTCTGGTTGTACGATATACAACGTGAGCATGGACGAGAGAAGCGTGGGCGATCAGGCCTCTGATGAACAGATCACGTTCCAAATCAAGGGGAAATTTCTGGAAGACGACAGCGTCAAATATCTCGATTTTGACGCGGCCAGCTATTATGGGCACGTCTACATCGTCGGCGAGTATGAAAGCACCACCCAGATCGACAGGGCCGTGCAGATAGCCCGCAGCGTCGATGGAGTGCGCGACGTCACGCGATACATGCTTCCCAAGCGACCAGACGATCACTGCGGCACCACCGACAACCTTGAAATCTATGCCAGGCTCAAGGAAAAGCTCATCAGCGACGGCGACACCTGGTCCACCAATGTGAACATCAAGGTGGTCCAGTGCAACGTGGTCCTGCTTGGTATTGTCGGGTCCAAGGCTGAGATCAACAGGGTCATTGCCCATGCCAAGAGCGTGGCAGGCGTCCGTTCTGTCAAATCCTATCTCAAGGCTCAACCGCGATGAACGACGCGCCTCCCCGGC
This sequence comes from Pseudodesulfovibrio sediminis, assembly GCF_020886695.1. Lineage (NCBI taxonomy): Bacteria > Pseudomonadati > Thermodesulfobacteriota > Desulfovibrionia > Desulfovibrionales > Desulfovibrionaceae > Pseudodesulfovibrio > Pseudodesulfovibrio sediminis. Next base: position 2,937,716 of record NZ_AP024485.1, on the reverse strand, counting down.
CTCGCGGACGCCTCCGTTCGCACATGCTTCTGAGCTGCCTCTTGCTGGCAGCTCTCGCGTCCATGGTCGGGTGCGCGTCCCACACGGCTGACATCCCGCCGGGGGCCACGCCTGCCGTACGGGCAACGCCGGACACGAAACAGGCCGCAGCCATTGTCCGCACGGCGAGCGTGCTCAAGGGAGCGCCCTACAAATGGGGCGGCTACTCACCGGAAACCGGCTTTGATTGTTCGGGATTGATCTGGTTCGTCTACCACCAGCACGGCATCAACCTGCCCAGGATGTCCTGGCAGCAGTTCGGCGTCGGCACCGCCATACACAAAAGCGAAATCAGGCCTGGTGATCTGGTCTTCTACAAAGTCAATAAATCAGGGAAAACACTGCATGTGGGCATTGTGACGGACCGGGGCACGTTTATCCATGCGCCCAGCTCCGGCAAACAGGTCATGGAATCGAACCTGAACCTCCAATACTGGAAAAGACATTATATCGGGGCGCGTCGAGTTTTCTAGCCCTCTTTCCCATCAGATCCCTTCTTTTTCCGTAGCACGGCATCACGCGTCTTCCGCACCCGCTTCTCCACAGATTTTCCCGCCTTGGAAAAGAACCCGCCAGCCCTGGCAACGGCTGCTTCCGCCTTGCCCACGGCCGGAGAAATCTCACGAGAGACCTCTTTGACGGTCTCTTCCACCTTACGAGCCGAACGTTTGATTCCGTCTGCGGTCTTGTCCACGACCTTGTCCACGCCATCCACTACGGTCCTGGCCGAATAGCGCACCTCTCGTCCCATGGCCTTTGCCGAGTCCTTGACTTCGCGCCCCATGGATTTGGCAGAATCCTTGACGCCCCGTCCAACAGTTCTGGCACCCGTACCGACATTTCCGGCCGCACCGGTAAAGGTCTTGCCCATGGACTTGGCCGCCTTTTTCGCGCCGTTCTTCACCGCACCGGACGATCCCTTGAGCAGAAGCTTGGTCACGCGGGTGATGGATTCCCCACTGACGGACACAAACATTTTGGCCGCTTCCAGCGTGGCACTGCGACGCATACGGCCCCGTGTATCGAGCTCAAGGCTCATATAATTGCGCGCCACGATACCACAGCGGGTGGCGAGCAGGGAGTTTGTCGAGCCGCTCAGAATGGAGGCGGTTACGGTGCCGGCCACAGCCTCGGCGCCGGGCATGGCCCCGATGGCCGAGGTGGCCACCAGCGGTCCCATGAGTTCATGGACATATTCCTCTATGCCGAACTCGTCTATGCTCCCGGCCAAAAACGCCGTGATCGCAATATTGGCATACAGGTTGATCAGCTCGCGACTGTGCGGCCGTTGATTATACAGCTTTGAGATGCGCCAGACCAAACGCGCAATGAGAAACAGAACCACCAGCGCATCCAGCCGCCCGTTCTGGGAGATGGCCGTGCCCACGAAGACACGTTTGGCCGTGGTACGAATCTCTTCATCGGCCCGGGACCGGAGTACGTTGAGCCCCACCTCCATCCCGGTCTCGTCATTGACCACCACCCCGTTGTCCTTGAGGATGCGGTTTCTGGACAGTCGTTTCATCAACTGCGAACGGAACTGCCGCAGCTCCTCTTCGGTAGGATCGGCATGCACCATGATCGGTCGGGGGCGCACCAGGGCAACCGCCACCAGCCAGCCCAACGTGCCGAAAACCAGCGTGAACAGAATCCAGAAAACAAACGAGGGCAGTTCCGGGTGTATCCGCCCGGCAAAGTCGGACAGCCCCACAACGCAATCATACAAGAAGGCAAGAAATGCCCCGATGATGACGACCCCTGCGATGGTCAGGAAATTCTTCATGGCTCTCGACATAGCTACTACTGTGCTCCATTTTACGCGTCTGCAGCGTCACTGCATACATACGCCTGTTTCAGCAAGACGCAACTCCGGAGCAAAGTCCAGATTGTGCAATAACATGCAGTAGACATGTGCAAAAAAAGGCCGCCTCGACATACCCGAACAGCAGTCAACAGCGGCCCAAAAAAGCAAATTAAAAGCAACGAATCCTATGGAATCAATGGTTTGTAATAGGTGCCGATTTTGACACGATCAGTGGAGTACTGGCTTTTGAGCTTCACCTTCAACGTGTCGGTTTCCCAACGGTAGACATCCCAATCTTTTTCTTTCTTGTGATCAGGCAGGCCATACTTGTCCATGAGGTTGGAGACCACCCGCTTGATGTCAATGGCCTTGTCGATCTCCACGATGGATGCATAGAGTTTGCCGTTGATGAAGGCGTAGGTGACCTCCGCTTTTTCGATTTCGAAAATACCGCACGGTTCCACCTTGGAAACCGTGTAATACTTCACGTCTCCGGCAGCCCTATCAAACGTGATCTTCTCAACAGCGGAAATGGGTTGCCCCCATGGTACGGCATTGCACTCAGCCCCGGCAAAGGTCGCCACAGCGCAGGCAAGCGTCAACATAACAGCAAAAAATGATGCGAGAATTTTCAAACCGATCTCCTTGATATTGAAGTCTGTATAATACCACTCTCACGGACGAAGGCAGCGGTGTCAACTGTTCGTTTTTGTTCCCTTATAGGTGAACGCCTTTTTATCCATGGTATAATACGAGCCCCTGTCAATGCCCACGGCATTGCCGCACGAACAATACACCTTGCCGCCCCGCTCCTCCATATTCCATACCTTTTTGATACGGTCCTTGTGACAACGGTGTACCTCCCCCTGACCGATCTTGTAATACTTCCAGAGCTTGCGCCGACAGGCTGAACATTTAAGTGTAAGCATCGGCTGAATATAGATGATTTTGCCTTCGGCGGCCAGAAGGGAAAAACCTTGGTCCAGAAGCGGGAGGGGAAAAGACAGGGAGGGTACTTGTGTTGAGACTTGTGCTACCTCGTTTTTACTGGCACAAAAGCCCTTACGACCAACCATCTATATTGATTTCATGAACTCCAAGCTCACACATAGGTCTGTCATGCGAAAAAACATCTTTCTTTTGGTTCTTCTGCTGATGCTGCTGTCCGCCTTTGGTTGCAACGCCAAAAAGCCCACCGTTTATATGGACATTCCCATTAAGCCGGTTACCACTCCCACGCTATATAGCTACGGCCCCAGTTCCGGGACGTATTTATATACAATAAAAACCGCGGAAAAGATCTCCTCCAAAATAATGAATATTGACATGGAGATGCAGTATACTGTGACGCGCAAGGCTGATTTGATTTCCTGGAATATCGACATTCCGAAAATCAAAGTTGATGCAGTAGAAGTCAGACCTGAAAAACTCATTGCGCACGCAACCCTGATTACCAACACACACGGGGAAATGCAGAAGGATGCGTACCTGTCTTCTCCCTGGCTGGAATCACTCCCCGATTATAATGAAGAGCAAAAGGAAAAGATTGATCAACTCGCATCCCGTTTGGCAGACATGATTGCCCAATTGTCTTTGAAACCAATTGTCTCAGGTCAATCTCTTTGGGAAAAATCACTAAATACGATGAAAGACATTCAGAACATCGAAGGAGTAACGATACGCGAAGACCAAATGGTGAAAAACACATTACAGGGTGAGTTCATGACCAACGGCATTCAATATGTCGCTTCAACCATTGATGAGGATTTCACCTTCTCTGTAGAAGATCTGCCTGTCACAATGACGATTTCGGGAAAATCCATATACCAAAAAACAAATATGGAATTGGTCGACATGACCATGGAAATCAACGGCTCTACTCCCGGCATCAAAAATTTTGTCACTGTAACAGCCCGGTGGCAAAAACAATAAACGCAGAGCAATCCGTACACCGCCGGGCAGGGAGACACCCACAGCATACCGTCTTCCTGATTACATCATATACGCCTGTACACAAAAAGCCCCGACCTGTTGGCCGGGGCTTCTTCATGTTCTCCGAATTTCTGTGGCTATTGTCGCTCGAACTGCACCGTCTCGATCTCCGGGAAGTCATCGAGCTTCTTGGAGATACCTGCCTGGAGAAAGGAATCCACCCACCAGAAGATGTTGTTTTTTCGCACCTGCTCACGGAGTTTCAACATGCTCGCCTTCCGCTCATCTCTGCCCCAGTGCAGAGCGCGGTGCAGGGCCTTGGCAATACCTTCCATGTCATACGGGTTGACCAGATAGGCGTGCTTCTGAAGCTGGGCAGCGGCACCGGCAAACTCGCTCAGGACCAACACGCCGCTCCCTGAGTTGTTGCATGCGCAATACTCCTTGGCCACCAGATTCATGCCATCCCGCAGCGGCGTGACCAGGCCGATGTCGGCGGCCGAATAATAGGCCACCAATTCCTCATGGGGCAGACTGCGATAATGATAATGAACCGGCACCCAACCGGGAAAGGAGAACTCTCCATTGACCCGGCCAACCAGCTGTTCAATCTCCTGACGCAGCTCCTTGTACTCGTCCACTTCCTCGCGGCTCGGCACGGCTATCTGGATGAAATTCACCTTGCCAACCATGTCCGGGTACCGCCGCAACAGGGTATGGAACGATTGAATGCGCTCCGGGATGCCCTTGGTATAATCAAGACGATCCACGCCGAGAATGATCTTGCGATGCCGGAGGGCCTCCTTCACATCAAACGCCTGCTGGGCCACCTCGGGCCGCTTGGCCAGACCGGAAAATTGATTGTAATCAATGGAGATGGGGAACGCCCCCAGACGGAACCGACGGTTGCCCACGGTCACAGTAACCACGGCCCCACGCCCCTCCGCCTTGGCCTCGGGCATGAGACGCTGAAGGCAACCCATGAAGTTACGCCTGTCCTGTACGGTCTGAAAACCCACCAGATCATACTCCGTCAACGCCTGAATGACCTTCCAGCGCCATGGCAGTTTCATGAAGATGTCCGGCGGAGGAAACGGAATATGCAGGAAGAACCCGGTGTTCCGCTTCACGCCCATGGATTTGAGAAAAAACGCCTGGTGCATGAGGTGGTAATCCTGCACCCAGATGTAATCGTCCGGTGTCGATTTGCGGGCCACCACCTCCGCAAACTTGAAGTTCACGTCCAGATAGGCACGCCAATAGCGCGGGTGGAACCGACAACGGGTCTGCAGATCGTGGAAAAGCGGCCAGATTATCTCATTGGAAAAACCGAAATAGTAGTCATCCACTTCCTGCTTCGTCAGCGGTACCGTGGCCAGATCATACCCGGCATCACTACAAAAATCACTCAACAGGCCATCAACATCCATGTCCGGGTCAGACGACGCCCCGGCCCAGCCGATCCAGGCACCACCGCGGTTCTTGAGCACCGGAGCCATGGCTGTAACCAGCCCACCGGCCCCCTGCTTGACGGCCCATGCATCATCAACTTTCTTCAAGGCCACAGGCAAACGATTTGATACCACTACAAGTCGCTGTAATCCGGGCTGTGTATCACTCATTCTCTTGCGCACCTTTCTGCTATATTTTTCTTGATTGAACAGACATTACCGTTCAATGGTCAGGAATTCAATGGTCATATTCAAACAGATGGCAAAAAACATCCCTGTTCCCTGTTGACACTGGCGCACCCGTACTTATCCTTTGCCGCAGTCGATATCACACGCCGCAACACAGTTGCGGTGAAGAGAACATAAAGGAGAATACACCATGGGTTTGAAACCATTGCATGATCGCGTCATTGTTCAGAGAAAGGCAGAAGAAGAAAAAACAGCCGGGGGCATCTACATCCCGGATTCCGCCAAAGAGAAACCGCAGGGCGGTATCATCGTGGCCGCAGGTCCCGAGTGCAAGACCGTTGCCGAAGGCGACATCATCCTGTTTGCCAAGTATGCTGGCAGCGAATTCAGCATGGACGGCGACGAGCTGATCATCATGCGCGAAGACGACATCCTCGGCGTATTTGCATAAAGCTGGACGTCTGGAGACTCTCTCACGGCCACGATTGATTCAATATCTCGCACCGGGAGCGCATCGCTCCGCTCTTGAATCCGTATCCCGCCGGGACGCACAGCCTTCCGACCAGTTTTCACAGACATTTGACGAAGAAATTCACAACTCAATTTCAATAGGATTGTATAACAATGGCAAAAGCAATTGATTACAAAGCGGTCGCCCGTGAGGGCATGCAGAACGGCGTCAACATCCTGGCCAATGCTGTCAGGGTCACCCTTGGTCCCAAGGGCCGCAACGTCATGCTGGAAAAAGCATGGGGCGCTCCTCAGGTCACCAAGGACGGCGTGACCGTAGCCGAGAAGATCGACCTGGAAGACAAGCTCGAAAACATGGGCGCTCAGATGGTCAAGGAAGTCGCTTCCAAAACCAATGAAATCGCCGGTGACGGCACCACCACCGCCACGGTTCTGGCTCAGGCCATTTTCAACGAAGGCGTCAAACTGCTGGCCGCCGGTCGCAACCCCATGTCCCTCAAACGCGGCATCGACAAAGCCGTTGAAGCCGTGGTTGCCGAACTCGACGCCATGGCCAAGCCGGTCAAGAAGACCTCCGAAATCGCCCAGGTCGGTGCCATCTCCGCCAACAACGACACCACCATCGGCGACATCCTCGCCCAGGCTGTGGACAAGGTCGGCGACAACGGCGTCATCACCGTGGAAGAGTCCCAGGGACTGACCACCGAGTTGGACGTTGTTGAAGGCATGCAGTGGGATCAGGGCTACCTCTCCCCCTACTTTGTCAACGATGCCGACAAACAGGCCGCTGTATACGAGAATCCTTTCATCCTGCTTTCCGAGGGCAAAATCTCCAGCATCAAGCCGCTGGTTCCCATTCTGGAAGCCGTGGCCAAGGCTGAACGTCCTCTGCTCATCATCGCAGAGACCGTTGAAAACGACGCTCTGGCCGGTCTGACCATCAACGCCATGCGCGGCTCCCTGAAAGCCTGCGCCGTCAAGGCCCCCGGTTTCGGCGACCGCCGCAAGGACATGATCCGCGACATCGCCATCATGACCGGCGCCACCCCGGTCTCCGAAGACACCGCCACCACCCTGGAGTCCATCCAGCCCGGCGACTTCGGTACTGCCAAAAAAGTCGTGGTCGACAAGAACAACACCCTCATCGTTGACGGTGCTGGCGACAAGAAAGCCATTGCACAGCGTTGCGAAGAAATCTCCAACATGGCGCAGAACTCCTCCTCCGACTACGACCGCGAAAAGCTCCAGGAGCGCCTCGCCAAGATGGTCGGCGGCGTTGCAGTGATCAAAGTGGGCGCCCCCACCGAGATCGAAATGAAAGAGCGCAAGGATCGCGTCGACGACGCACTGAACGCAACCCGCGCAGCCGTTGACGAGGGCATCATCCCCGGCGGCGGCACCGCTCTGGTGCGTGCAGGCAAGGTCCTGGCCAAGCTCAAGGTCGCTGACGACACCGAGCAGGCCGGCGTGGACATCATCGCCAAGGCCATTGAAGAGCCTCTCAAGCAGATCGCCAACAACTGCGGCCTCGAAGGCACCGTCATCGTCGCCAAGGTCAAGGAACAGAAAGGCAACAACGGCTTCAATGCCGCTACCGGCGAATTCACCAATCTGGTGAAGGAAGGCGTCATCGATCCCAAGAAGGTGACCCGCATCGCCCTGCAGAATGCCTCTTCCGTGTCCAGCATGCTGCTGACCACCGAATGCGCCATCTCCGAATTCGTGGCAGAAGAAGACTAAGCTTCTCCACCGCTTTGAATACACAAGGCCGGACGTTCGCGTCCGGCCTTTTTTTATATTCTCCTATCCCGAAGTTCGTATTTACACATTTCTTCCCAACGGCAGAATTTTCACCATCGCCAACAGTTCTGAATCAATAGCATCCTTATTCATCAGGTATACTCCCAGCAGAATGGCAAATACAAGCAGCGAAGATATATAAAGCGGCAACGCGTAAACGATCGCAGCGACAAAAAAGCCTTTTACCAGAAATTTATTTGTCTCTTCACCTGGCAACACGGAAAAAAGGACCACTGAAGCAACGAGATAAATCGCTATGAAATCTAATATTTGTAGATGGTTACCATATTGTGAATTTGATAGATATCGATACTGAGCATAGGAAAGGGCAGAGACGACATACATCGTCTGATGACGTGCCATTCTCAATTTTTTTCTTTGAACAAGGTAGGTATAATAGACAAGCAGAAGAAATATAAACACGACCACCAGGAAGAAAGCGAACAAGAAGCTCCTCTCCTCTGTCCAGCCGGTCACAGTTGCCAGGCCAACATATATTCTCTCAACAAAAAGGGTTATGAACTTTTTGGTTTCTTGAGGATACTTTTCTTTCAGCCAACCACCCAGCGCCATAAGATGTGATATGGCTACTGTGTATATCAACATCCGCGTACAGCCGATTTCATGTTTATTTGCACTCTCCTGCAACCAGGAATACAAACTTTTCATGAAATTCATTATACTTCCCGTTTCTTGATCAGGGCAACTATCGATGCCCCAATGCCAAGCAATGCAAAGGCATATAACGCCTGCCAAAACTGAACAATTAAAAAGAGCAGTCCCAAAAGGCCCAACGCCAAAAGGAAAAAACCTGCTTTGAGTTTGCCGCTAATCTCCGGGTTACCTTCCTTAAAAACGAGGGAAACATCACAGGATTGATTGGATTTTATCAGCACCAGTCCACGATATATCAGAAACACGCAAACCCCTGCCCCAAGCAACCACGAAACGACCAGCAGTATGTGATTAATATATTCCACTTATCACCCCATAGTTAAATGACATTCTACATCGACAAGATCAAACCAGAACGAATTCTTTTGCTCTTAAAAAGCCGACTCGTGATATGCAATCAATTATTGACATCTTTATAATCCAGTGTTGAATACACCGTAAAAAAGCGATGAATCAAGTCATGTCATTCTTCTCCAAATTGATCCCGCCCTCACGCAAGGGGCACAAGAATTTTGAACGAGGCCGGGCCGCAGAACTTCGTGCGGACTATTCCAAGGCAGAGGCGTATTTCACCACGGCGGCCGAGGCGTTTGACGCGCACCTGACCTTGCTGGAAACCGAGGGAGAAGAAGCGCGGCCTTCGCACCTGGTCATGGCCGGTATCTGCTATACCCGCACCGGCCGATTCGAGGACGCCCTGCGGGTGCTGGATGCGTGCATTGAGCGCAAGAAAATCCCTGACGCCTTTCTCAATGCGGGATACGCCGCAGCAAAGCTTGGTCTGGCAGACCGGACCGTGGCGTACTGGCAGGCGTATCCTGACTGGGCTGGTCAGCGGGTCATAGCCAACACGCTTACGGATCTGGTCAAAGCCATACGCAAGCAGGAAAATCCAGACCTGCAGGGAGCGTGTGAAGCCGTGGCCCTGGCAGTGGCCAAACAGGACAAGACCAACCAGCGAGACCGCCGTTTTCGGGACCGAGGCCACAAGCACTCCGAGTTCAGGCAGGGGTATTGAGGCTCCATTTGAAAAACCCTGACAAAACAGGTAATTTCATGCTCATGAAATCGACAACCCGCACCTTCCTGCTCATCTGCGCCGTCCTCCTGCTCACCCTGCCGGCCATGGCCGACGACATCACAGTTGTCGGCACCGGACAGCCGTCCCAGGACGTGGCCAATGTACAGACCGCCGTAGAAAAAGGCGGCAATATACTGCTCAAGGGCACGTTCAACTTCGGCCCTGAAGGGCGTGTCATCATTCGCAAAAATGTCCGCATCAAGGGCGAAGCCGATTCCATTGGCGAACCGTTGACCACCATTACGGGCGGATTCTGGACATTCTATTCTCCCCTGCCCGTCAAGGGTGCTCCGCCGGCGAACAAGGGGCCCATCGTGGCCATTGAAGCCCTCCGCTTTGACGGGGCCAAAGGCACGCCCCTCCACTTTCCGCATGTGGGCGGGCTGGACGTGCGCGGCTGCACCGTCATGGACGTCATCCCCCAAAGCGTGGACATCGAATGGAGCGATGGCGACACCTTGCCTTTCCAGGCCGGCATCATTGTCGGCAACCGCATCGATTATACCAAGGAAGCGCTCAAACGGGCCGTCACCGGAACTATCCGCATTGAAGACAACCGCTTCTACATGGAAAACAACAGACCGCATGCAACCGCAGGGTATGGCGTTCTTGTGGACTGGACCTGGGGCACGGAGATCACGATCAGCCAGAATATCATCAACCGTTCCTCCAGAAACGGCATCGAGGTGCTTGATAATATTCGTGGAGACAAGGGCGAAGGAACGATAGAAATTTCCGATAACCGCATCGTCACCGACGATGAAGGCATCAACTATCCCAACAAATACGGTCCCAACGGCATTGTGGCGGGTTGGTTTTTCAATACGTCAGGCGGCGCCGACTTTGTCCGCAACAGCCGTATTGGCATCAGCGGCAACCGTATTGAGGCACGCGGCGAAGCGTCCACCGGTCTGCTGCTCTACGCCAACGACATGGTGGTCACCTGCAATGACATCATCATGGCCGGCGGAACCAATGCGCGGGGCATCGTCCAGACAGGCTCCCGAGGCTTTTTCGCCAACAATCGAGTACGCGGCGAGGCCCGGTACGCCATTTTCTGCTATCCTTTCGAAGCGCTCGCGGCCACGGCAAACACCTTTGCCTGGACAGAGCTGAACAACTTCACCGCCATCAAGGGACAGATTCTGCTCGGCGGGACCGTGAATCTCGTGGTGGGAACGGACGTGGCGATCAATGACAAGGGAAAAGGCAACCGACTGGTCAACACGCCCTCCTGCGCACTGCCCGAAATAGACCCGGAAGGCGACACCTGGGAACCGGTCGATGATTAAAGAGCGCATCGGCTGAACGATGCCTGGATCCATTGCGATGCACTGACGCCCGCGTTGACTGGAAGCAAAACAGTACGACCAGCGACTCGATAGAGAGGAAATATGGGAACCCATTGTGGACTATGCCCTACAATCGGTTCTGCCCTGCGGGGGAACGAGGCCCAAGCGTTCTGGGAAGCCGGTGCGGTAGACCTGGAATTTCAACAGCATAGACGCACAGCCAGTTAAAATAAGAACGCCCCTGAAACAGCATTTCAAGGGCGTTTCTGGTACCTGAGAACTAATCTTTTGCGATCATGACACTTGTGGCCTTGATCATGGCCTTGACTTCGTCACCGACCTTGATGTCCATCCGATCAACAGAATTCTTTGTGATGACCGAAGCAACTTCCACACCGGGAGCAACTTCGATGACGACTTCAGCGTTGACCATACCAACAGTTACTTCCTTGACCTTGCCGGGGACCAGATTACGTGCGCTTAATTTCATTTTTTCCACCTTGAGGTTGTAGTAGTAAAAACAACAATACCAATTGGCGTCTTTTGTTTATCGACAACGGATCAGGGATGTCAATAACTAATATAGATTCTATATATGTAAAATACCTCATATGAAAATACTCGCCATAAACATCACGGCGCACCTCGAAATACACTGAAAGAATTCGTCCAACATATTGTTTCCATATGAGAAAAGATCAACACTGCGTTAACAATGCCGCCAATCATGCTGGATTGGAATTTTCCCGTTGACATCCGCACGATCACTTTGTATTTAATGATAACGATTTTCAATTTCAACAAATGAGAGGAAAGCATGTGCGCAGCATTAGTCGGCGGAATGGACAGGTTAAAGCGAGAATACATGACCGAAGCAAAAAAGAACGGCGTGAAGCTCAAGCATTTTACAGGCAAGGAGCGCACCATCTCCAGCGCGCTCGGCAAAGTCGATTTTGTGGTTCTTTTCACCAACAAGGTTTCTCACAAGGCGCGCAAGGAAGTGTTGGCCGCTGTGCGCGGAACAGGCGTTCCCGTATACATGCATCACTCCTGTGGAATCAGCACGCTGCGCAAGTGCCTGGGTGAAGCCAACGGATAGCGGCTTGTTCAGAAACACAAAGCCCGTCTGCCAACATACACATACGATGTGCAGACTTTATCTCTTCCTTGAGAACATGATTGCGACGGCATATCCATCTTCAACAAGCGAACCTGTTTATGTACTGAACGCAAAGGAGGTGTAACCGTGGCACAGAATGAACACCTGACCATGAGGCGTCAAAGTCCCGGACGAAGAAAACGCTTTACCGAAGGCATGCTGGATACGGATCGGATTCTTCTTGAGCTGAATATCCTGCCGGGGCAGACATTGGTTGATGCCGGTTGCGGTAACGGATACATGACCCGACTTTTCTCCGAAAGAATCGGGCCATCAGGAACGGTCCATGCATTTGATCTCAATGAACATTTCATCAATACACTCTGTGAGGAAACCACAGACACAAACATCAGAGCACAGACGTGCGATGTAACCAGATCGACCCCGCTGCGCAGCGCAAGTGTCGATTTGCTGTATGTATCAACAGTCATTCATTCCCTGTCAAAAGAAGAACTCCAGGGATTGGTCCGGGAGGTACAACGCCTGCTTTACCCGGGCGGTTTGCTGGCTGTGGTGGAAATCGCCAAACACCACACCGCGTTTGGGCCGCCCTTGAAACAACGCTACTCCCCGGAGGAACTCCAGGAAGCCATTCCGCTGGATCCGCTTGATACCGTCCCCGTGGCCGACCATTTCTATCTGCAAATTTTTCAAATGCCTGCACAATGAATAGTACCACTTCTCTCACGGGGGCAGCACACTAGCCCGAATGCACGAAAAAAGACGCCGTTGCCTCGCAAGGCAACGGCGTCTTCTCTTCAAAACAGTACTCGCCGACCGGTAATTGGCCGGTAATTACGCGCTCGGATCCCATCGCTGGATCAGATTGATCACCTTCTGCGTCAACCCGTCGAATTCCGGCTTGGTCACCTGCTCATCCGCCATGACCGCCTTGCCCTTGTGCAAAACTGATTTTGAGATGAGGGAGGAAAACAGGGTTACCGGCAATATCTTGAGAACCGGGTCCTCCTTGATGCGCCTGGTCAGCGTGTAGCCATCCATCTGCGGCATTTCCACGTCTGAAACAACGGCGTCAATGAAATCCAACGGACTCTTCCCTTCACTCAGGCATTGCTTCTTGATGAGTTCAAGCTTGTTCCATGCTTCGGCGCCATCACCTACGATGGTGACTTCAAAATTCGCATCGGTAAAATTCTTTTCCAGCAGTTGCCGGACAGACGTTGAATCATCAGCAATCAGGGCATGGTAGCGCTCTTCAGACACAACATTGCTCAAGTTGGCCTGGGTTTGCCCTGATTCGTCGAGATCGGCCAGCACCTGTTCAAGGTCGAGCATGAGCACAAACCGGTCGTTGATCTTGACCGTCCCGGTAATGCAGTTGGTATCCATGGTCGAAAAATATTTGCTCGGCGGCTCCACATCTGCCCAGTTCACACGATGAATCTGGGTCACACCGGAGACGAGAAATCCCGTGATCATGCCATTGAACTCGGTGACAATGACCGGTTCATTCTCTGCGTGGCTTCTGTCGATCTTCAACCACACACTCAAATCCACAACCGGCAGAATAAGATCGCGCAGGGGAATGGTGCCAAGGAAACTCGGATGAACTGCTGCCTCGGAAGACTCCAGTCCTTCCGGCGCTTCAACGACTTCAAGCACCTTGGCCACGTTGACGCCAAAATAATACGTCATCGGTCCCTTAGACGTCTCTTCATTGATAAAAAACTCAATTATTTCAAGTTCATTGGTGCCTGTTTCCAACAAAATATCCGTTTGACTCATTCTCCCTCCTTAGAGCACACTCTGCATGACTCCACAAACATGTACCATGATGGGGTCATTTAAATGAATGATTATTTTCATTTTCAGTGATTTTTTTCAATGAAGGTATAAAAAAAGCACCACAATATTGCGGTGCTTTTATTCTGTTTTTATCTACGAGAGTTAGGACGACGCCGCGTCCGCGCACTCTGTGGCGGCCTGACTCAGGGTATCCCACTGAACCGGTTCTTCATGTTTGACCGAACGATTGAGCGTGGCACCGATAACCTCGTCCCAATGGACAGGCGAGACCCCGACACGCGGACAACGGGTGGTCAGGTCCGCGACTGTCAGCACATGCCCTGCGGGCAGTTCTCGGGAGAAAACAATGCACTTTCTGAGTTTTTTGGCAGCGGCCTGTTCTTCAGGGAACACGACCTTTCCCTTGATCTGCGTGGCTTTCTCAACCTCGCGAATCATGGTCACCATGTCAGCCAGTTCCTTTGGCTCAAGGGAGGCCTGATGATCAGTGCCTTTCAGGCTCTTGTCCAGGGTGAAATGACGCTCCACCACGGAGGCTCCAAGTGCGGCCGCCCCCACGCTGGGACCGATGCCTTTTTCATGACCGGAATACCCTACGGGTACGCCGTACCTCTCGGAGAGAGCCTCCATGACCGGCAGACCTATCTGGTCTTCGGGGCAGGGATAGGTGGAATTGCAATGCAGAAGCACAACCTGATCGTGGTAGGCGTTGATCTCTGCCATGGCCACGTCAATGTCTTCCAGCCCGCTCATGCCCGTAGAAAGAATGATGGGAATTTTGGCCGCAGCATATTTGCGGACCAGGGGCACGTTGACCAGCTCTGCGGAACTGATTTTGAGCAGATCCACATCCAGGTCAAGAATCTGAGCCAGACTCGGATCATCCCAGGCCGAAGCAAAAAAGACCAATCCTCTGGACTCGCTGTACTCCTTGAGCTGCGCCATTTCTTCAATGGACAGCTCCAGAGTATCACGATGCTCACCATAGGTGGGACCAAAGGAATTGGGACCGGTATATGGTGCGGCCCTGCCTTCGCGGGTCAGCAGCGCTTCATTGTCCCGTTTTTGAAATTTGACACCCTGAACGCCTGCGGCTGCAGCCTCATCAATCATCTGCTTGGCAATCTCGAACTCGCCCTGATGGTTGTTGCCTATTTCAGCGACAACAAAACAGGGATGGCCTGCGCCGATGGTGATACCTGAACGAAGTGTGACGGACTGAATCTGTTTCATATCAGAATCTCACAATTTGAAAACCGCGCTTGTTGGAATAGGGCTTGAGTTGCTCATAGATCTCACCTTGCTTGCCAAAAGAGGTGATAACCACGGCATCGCAGTCCATCTGGTCGAGGACATGCGGCGCGGAAACCACGTGTCCATTGAAAATCTGCCCCTGTTTATTCGTATCATTATCCAGAAGAGCCATAACCTTGAAAGAGGTTTCCCGCAATGCGGACAGAACAACTTCGCAGGTCTCGGACGCGCCGAACAACGCCAGCTTTCTTTTGTCGGCAGTTTCCAGGACGTTCAATTTATCCAGCACGAACTCCTTGATGGTCGAGTACAGGCGGACCGTTTCCGACGAGTAATCGGAGAACATGCGCTGTCTGGACTGCTGCCCCTCTTCGGTGAGCGTATAATTGTAACTTTTCCCATTGATGGGAAGGTATTCCACCAATCCCTCGCTTTGCAACTGCTTGAGGTACTGGTTGACCATAGCCCCGGACAAATGCAGCTGCTTGCCAAGCTCGAACTGGGACAGGCTGGAATCTCTGGAGAGGGCATCCAAAATGGCGAGAACACGGGTACTTTTACTCGGCTTGAGATAGTATCCGTCTGTTATCAGCATCCCGGTAACCACATTTTCAACTTGATCTGTCATGCATTCTCTCGGTCATTCGTTCGGTCAATGATTCATCTGTTCGAGCGGTGAGTTACAATGCTGAGTGTGTCACTCTAGACATGCTCCGTCACCCTGTCAACTTGCCCGACCTGCAACGCTTTCCGCCGGATTCAGCCCCGACGGACACCCCAAGTCTCAATAAAACCAATCGTTGACATATTGAATAATCGGCCTTTTTCACCAGTCACTTTAGTGAAACAGGCAATCATTTCCACTTTTCAAGACGAGGGAGAAAATGCAAGGACTCTGCCAAGGCTGGAACACACGAAGGCATTGCCAGAGACAACCACCGTAACATACTGTAAATAAAAATCATTAATTTTGTGATCGATTCATCGCCTTCCCTTTGCGCGGAAATTGGGGTTGCGCCCCCCTCTTTTTTGCGTCAAAACTCCGTCTCCGAACAGTTCAGGCCAGCCATATTGACCACATTGGCAGCCTATTATACGTTCTCCAAACTCGCTTGAACCAACCCATAAGGACTATCTCCATGGAGCTTATCGACCGCCCCTGGCTCAAATCATACGACCCTGATGTTCCGCCCACTCTGGACTATGACAAAATTCCTTTGTTCACGTTCCTGGACCGCGCCGCGCACAAGTGGCCCAAACGGAAAGCCATCATTTTCAAGAACTGGTCGATAACGTACGGCAAGCTCAAAATGCAGAGCGAGATATTCGCGGCAAACCTCAAGGCGCAAGGGGTCCGCAGGGGTGACCGTGTGGCGATGATGCTGCCCAACCTGCCGCAGACCATCATCGCCTTGTGGGGGGTCCTCCGGGCAGGGGCCGTGGTCGTCATGACCAACCCCCTCTATATGGAAACGGAAATCGTTCATCAATTCAACGACGCCGGGGTGCGCCACTGTATCACGCTGGACCTGCTCTGGCCCAAACTCTCCAAACTGCGCGACTCCATCCCGGTAGAGAAATTCTTCATCACCACCATTGGGGAAGGCCTGAAATTCCCCCTGAACGTTCTCTACAAACTCCAACAGAAAAAATCCGGTTCATCCCCCTCCATCCCCTTTGACGGCAAATCCATATTGCCTTTCAAGGATCTTACTAAGGGGCGGGAGCGGTACACCGACGAACGGGTGGACCCCGAAGACACCGCCCTGCTTCAGTACACCGGCGGCACCACGGGCGTGGCCAAGGGGTGCGTACTGACCCATTTCAATATCAGTGCGAACATGCAGCAGTGCCACGCCATGATGCACACGCTGGGCAAAAAGCGGGAGACCTTTCTCGGCATCCTGCCCTATTTCCATATATATGGGCTGACGGTCTGTCTGGCCTGGCCCACCAGCATCGGCGCGACACTGGCTCCCTTCCCGCGCTATGTGCCCCTGGATGTGCTCAAGGGCATAGACAAGCTCAAACCCACGGTGTTTCCGGGTGCCCCTTCCGTGTATATTTCCCTGCTCCAACAAAAGGACATCGATAAATACGACCTCAAGTCCATCGAGGTCTGTGTGTCCGGTTCGGCCCCCATGCCGGTGGAATACATGGAGCAGTTTCAGGCCCGCTCGGGGGGGTCGTCCATAACCGAAGGCTACGGCCTGACAGAGGCCTCTCCCGTGACCCACTTCAACCCACTGCTCGGGCTGAGCAAGAACGGCTCCATCGGCCTCCCCTTCCCGGACACCGATGCCAAGATCGTGGATATGGACGTGGGCGGCGAGCCGCTGCCTGCGGGCAAGCGCGGCGAACTGGTCATCCGCGGCCCCCAGGTCATGAAGGGATACTACAATCGCCCGGACGCCACGGCCGACGTGCTCAGGAACGGCTGGCTCTACACCGGCGACATCGCCACCATGGACGAGGAAGGCTACTTTTACATTGTGGACCGCAAAAAGGATCTCATCATCTCCGGCGGCTACAACATCTACCCACGCGAAATAGACGAAGTGTTGCACGCGCACCCCAAGGTCAAAGAAGCGGTCTCAGTGGGCATTCCCCATGCCTCCCGAGGCGAAATCGTCAAGGCCTTTGTGGTGACCCAACCCGGCGAGGAGCTGACCAGAGGAGACGTCATCGCCTACTGCAGAGAGAAGCTGGCCAACTACAAAGTACCCCGTCAGGTGGAGTTCAGAACCGAGCTGCCCAAGACCATGGTTGGCAAAGTCCTCCGTCGCGCCCTCAGGGATGAAGAGAAAGCCAATATCGATTTGAAGAAAAAAAAGAAGAAGTCCAAGGAAAACTCAACGCAGAATTGTGCATGATCCACTGTGCGCAGACGGACATAATGATGTATACAACTGGGCATTTAAGCCTCACGAAGCCCTCTGGAGACAGAGGGCTTTTTACATTTATGGCAACCGTAAATTTTTTTTAACGCTATTTGACCAACTAAAATTCGAAAGAAGCTCAACAAATAAGCAATTTATTCAACCATACCGCACCATTTGCAAAAATGTCGGAAGGGAAAAACCCTTTCACTCAAATTCTAATTGGTGTATGCACTAAAAACTGTTTTTTTACTGTTGCAATTGAAAATTCCTATGAGAGGAGGAAATGATGAAAGGTTTTCTTAAAAGTGTTGGCCTGCTGACCATTATGCTGGTTTGTAGCGCCTTCCTGTTGGCCGGTTGCGGGGACGACGCCCCCAAAACCATCAAGATCGGTTTCAACCTGCCCCTGACCGGTGATATCCCGGAAGTTGGTGAAGGTTCCAAGAACGCAGCCGAAATGTATCTCAAAGACATCAACGACGCCGGTGGCCTGGAAGTCGGCGGCAAGAAATACCCCCTCGAATTCATCTACATGGACAACGAGTCCAAAGCTGAATCCGCTACTAACGTCGCTCTGAAGCTCATCGAGCAGGACAATGTCATTGCCATCATCGGCCCCAACTCCTCCAAGCAGGCTGTGCCTGCCGGTGGTACCTGCAACGACAACCACACCCCCATGATCTCCCCCTGGTCCACCAACCCGAACACCACCCTGGACCGTCCCTGGGTTTTCCGTGCAGCCTTCCTCGATCCTTTCCAGGGTCCTGTTGTTGCTGACTTCGCTGCCAAGAAATTCGGTGCCAAGACCGCTGCCGTCATCTTCGACGTGTCCAACGACTACTCCAAGGGTCTGGCTGAAATCTTCAAGTCCTCCTGGGAAGCCAAAGGCCTCGGCCCTGTCGTCGCTTTCGAATCCCATGGTACCAAGGACCAGGATTTCTCCGCTCAGCTGACCACCGTCATCGCTGCCAACCCGGACTTCATCTTCGTGCCTGACAACTACAACCAGGTTGCCCTGATCATCCAGCAGGCTCGCGACCTCGGCTACACCGGTCCCTTCATGGGCTCCGACGCCTGGGGTACTCCTGACCTGATCAAGCTGTGCGGCGACCAGTGCTACAACAACTACTTCTCCACCCACTACGCCGCTGCCGGTGCCAAGGGTGCAACCAAGGTCTTCATCGACCGTTACGAAGCCGCCTACGGTTCCACCCCTGCTGACTACGCAGCGCTGACCTGGGACTCCATCGGCATCATGATCGAAGCCATCAAGAACGCTGGCAAGGTCGAAGCCGACCCCGTTGCCATGCGTGAAGCTGTCCGCGAGGGCCTGTCCGCCATCAAGTCCTTTGACGGCATCACCGGTTCCTCCAAGTTCGACGCACAGGGTGACCCCATCAAGTGCGCCGTGGTCGTCAAGATCAACGACAAGGGCGAATTCGTCTTTGAAGAATCTGTCTGCCCGTAAGCAGCTGTTGTTATTGAAACACCAGGGCGGGGACCTTCTGGTCCCCGCCCTTTTACTAAGTAAACGGGCTAACTTATTCTCTAAAACCGCAAAAGGCCCAAATATTTTTCTGGGGAAGACATAAAGTGGACTTTTTAATTCAGAACATACTGAACGCCCTGCAGTGGGGGAGCTTCTATGCGCTTATCGCGCTGGGCTACACCCTGGTGTACGGTGTTCTGCGTCTCATCAACTTCGCCCATGGCGACATTTTCATGGTGGGAGCGTACATCGCATTTGGAATCTCCGGGGTTCTGCTCGGACCGTCAATCGGCCTGTCCCCCCTGTGGACATTCGTCGTCGCCGTACCACTGACCATGGCCCTGACCGCCTGTGTCGGTGTCACGCTGGAGCGTATCGCCTATCGCCCCCTGCGCCGAAAAGGCGCGCACCGACTGTATGTGGTTATCACGGCACTCATGTGCGGCTTCATCCTTGAGTACTCCAACCTGGCCGTGCTCGGTGCCGAACGCCTGAAATTTCCGGAACTGATTCAAAAATCCATCTGGCATATGGGTGACGTGACCATCACCAACCTGAAGGTCATCGTTATCGTGGCTGCCATCGCGGTTTTTGTCCTGTTGAACTTCATCGTGACAAAGACAAAAATCGGCATGGCCATGCGCGGCATCTCGTACGATAAATTCGCCATCCCGCTCATGGGCATTCCCATTGACTTCATCATTGTATTCACCTTTGTGCTGGGATCCGCCTTCGCCGGACTGGCCGGACTGCTCTACGCCATGTCCTACCCCATACTGGAACCATTCATGGGCATGCTTATCGGCTGGAAGGCATTCATCGCCGCAGTCGTGGGCGGCATCGGGGACATCAAGGGCGCATTCGTGGGCGGCTTCCTGCTCGGCTTCATCGAAGTCGGCGTTGTTGCCATGCCCGGCCTGGAGTCCACCTACCGTGACCTGTTCGCCTTCTCGATTCTGCTGATCATCCTCTGGGTCAAACCCACGGGCCTGTTCGGCATGCCGCAATCCACAAAAATTTAGGGAGTCCATTACATGCAAAGATACTCCCTCAACGTGCTCATGGCAGCCATTGCGGTCGTGCTGCTGGTCCTGGCACAATACAGAATTATTGATGGCTACATTCAGGCCACCCTCATGTATGTGGGCATCAACATCATCATGTCCACCAGTCTGAACCTGGTGAACGGCAACATGGGAGAGTTCACCTGTGGTCACGCCGCGTACATGTGTGTCGGCGCGTACATCTCATCCGTGCTGTCCGTATTCTGCTTCGGCAACAAACTCGGCGCGCCTCTGCTTCCGGCAGACATGGCTGTAGTCGTGTTCCCTATCATCATACTCATCGGCGGTTTTCTGGCGTCGCTGGTTGCCATTCTCGTTGCCGTCCCGTCCTTCAAGACACGCGACGACTACCTGGCCATCATCACCATTGCCGTGAACTACATTGTCATCTCGGCCATCGAGAACATGGACTTTGTCGGAGGCTCCCGCGGCTTCCAGGGTATGAAGGACACGGTCTGGGCCATGAAGGGCACCCTGAACGCACCCTGGATGCTTTTCTGGGTCATGCTGTTCACCGCCTTCAATGTCTGGGTGATCCGGCGCTTCATCACATCCACCTTCGGCAAGGGCGTCAACGCCATCTGTCAGGATGAGGTCGCAGCCGAGATCATGTCCGTGAACACCAACAAGATCAAAACCGTCAACTTCATGCTATCCGCTGGCCTGGCCGGTTGCGCGGGCGGTCTGTTCGCCCACATCGTCGGCTACGTCAACCCGCAGTCCTTCAATATCCTGAAATCCACCGAGGCCATGGTCATGGTCTATCTCGGCGGTATGGGCTCGCTCTCCGGCGCAGTCATCTCTGCCGTGGTCTTCACCTTCCTCATGGAAGTGCTCAGATCGCAACCCCTCATGGACTTCCTGCTGGCTCCCGCCACCTTCGTGTTCCCGGACTGGGAGCCGTCGGCCGGTGTCATCAAGTGGATCATCATTCCGCTGCTCCTCGTGCTGATCATGCAGTTCAGGCCGGAAGGTATCCTCGGCAACCGCGAATTGTCGGACGTGTTCCCGAAACTCAAAAAATTCTACACATTCAAATAGGGGGTCGATATGTCACTTCTTAAAATCGACTCTCTGACACAACGATTCGGTGGCCTCCAGGCCGTGTCCGAATTCAGTGTGGATATGAAAGGCGGCGAACTCATGGGCCTTATCGGCCCCAACGGCGCAGGCAAGACCACCATCTTCAACCTGATATCCGGTTTCTACCAGCCCACGGAGGGCACCATCACCCTGGATGGCAACCCCACTGCAGGCCTCAGGCCGCATCAGGTCACCTCCATGGGTATCGCGCGCACCTTCCAGAACATTCGCCTCTGGCATGACATGACGGTGCTCGACAACATCCGTATCGCCCAGCACTACCGCATGGGATATGGTGTGCTCGATTCCATCCTTCGGGGCAAGAAATACCGCAAGCGCGAAGCCCGCATCCTGGAGATTGCCGAGGAACTGCTTGAAGCCATGTCGCTCACTGACGTGGCCATGGAGTTCCCCAAAAACCTCCCCTACGGCCTGCAACGTCGTGTGGAGATCGCCCGGGCCATGTCCATCCGGCCCAAGCTGCTGCTTCTTGACGAACCCGCAGCCGGACTGAACTCCGCAGACGTGGAAGACCTCATCAAGCTGGTGCGCTGGATTCACGACAACTTCGACATCACCATCTTCATGATCGAGCACCAAATGAAGGTTGTCACCTCACTCTGCCAGTGGATCAAGGTCATCGACTTCGGTGCCACCATCGCAGAGGGGACGGCAGAAGACATCCAAAGCAACCCGGCCGTCATCAAGGCCTATCTTGGAGACGACAACATATGAGTACGCCACTTCTCGAGGTCTCCGACCTCTACGTCAAATACGGCAATATCGAGGCCCTGCACGGCATCTCCTTTACCGTGGGTGAAGGCGAGATCGTCACCCTCATCGGTGCGAACGGCGCAGGCAAATCCACGACACTCATGTCCGTGTCGCAACTGCCGCCGCCCGAAGCTCCCAAGGTCATCAGCGGCGACATCAAGTTCCGCGGCAAGTCGATACTCGGCATGGCCCCGGACAAGATCGTCTCAGACCTGCATCTGGCCCTGGTGCCGGAAGGCCGTCACATCTTCGGCAACCTGACCGTTGAAGAAAACCTCAAGCTGGCGACCTTTGCCCGCAAGGACGGACAGACCGAAATCAACCGCGACTACAAGCGCGTTTACACCCTCTTCCCTCGCCTCGACGAACGGAAGAAGCAGCGCTCCGAGTCACTGTCCGGTGGTGAACAGCAGATGCTCGCCGTGGGCCGCGCTCTCATGTCCGGTACCAAGTTCATCATGCTTGACGAGCCATCCATGGGGCTTGCCCCGCTGCTCATGTACGACATGTTCCGCACACTCAAGGATCTCAATGCCGAAGGCATGACCATCCTGCTCATCGAACAGAACGCCAACCTGGCTCTCAAGTTCGCTCACCGCGGCTATGTCATCGATACCGGTGAAATCGTTGCCGAAGGCCCGTGCGACGAACTCATGGAAGATCCTGAAGTGAAGAAAGCCTACCTCGGCGGCTAGAACGCATAGACACCAACAAATAAGGGGCTGCCTGACGCATATTGGGCAGCCCCTTTTTCTTCCCTTCTCCCGGCTCTTTCCTTTCTTCTTCTCCACTGTTCTCAGCCGATTTCAGTTCGCCCTGCTGGCACGGGTTATGCTTCTTGATATTGAGTAGGTAAAATTTACCTTTCTTCATATCAACTGAATGGAGTAGTGCCATGTCAACGCAGGCAATTGGTTCTGGTGGGTATACGAACGCGTATTCGCTGCTGCGGGCAGCCAATGAAGAGGAGCAGCTTGTTGCTCAGGCCAAAAAGGTTGACCAGGAAGCGAAAGCCAGCGGGACAGCCATGGGTAACGATATCATGTCCTACCTCGATAAAGTCCCCAAAGGGTCTGACGGCAAGTTGTCATTTCAAGAAGTGGACGACTACCGCACGACCCTGGAAGAAGAGTGGGACGCTGCGGTCATGGCTGACCTCAAAAAGCTCGGCGTCGACGTCTCAACCAAAATCCCCCTGACCTATGACACCACAACAGGCAAAGTCACTGTTGCCAGCGGCAACGAGGACAAGGCCGTCATCGACCAGTATTTCGAAAACAATCCTGACAAGGTTGAGGATTTCAACACCATCCTGCAGCTGGGCAAACTGACCACAACGGCCAGCACTCAGTTGACGCAGGCGTCCTTCATGCAGTCACTGCAACAGGAGTCGCTCGCATGGTGGTATGAAGACAACTCCGACCCCACAGACTGGTTCAGCGGCGGTGGCATGCTGACCGGCACCGGGCAATCCAGCTACACGGGGCTGAACCTGCTTGTGTAGCATAGCCAAGGTCTTCTTCAGATTCATCCATACAAAAACGGCGCACTCTGTAGAACAGAATGCGCCGTTACGTCTTTTTCTTTCCCCCAAATCGCGTTTCAACCGAAACGGGTTCCGGGGGCTTTCATGCTGCGTGCAGGCAGCCGCAGACTAATCCTCGATCACAGTGGCCTTGTTGATGAACACAGGCTCGACCGGGACATCGTCATGGAAGCCGTTACGACCTGTGGCAACGCCTTTGATCTCGTCAACGATCTCAGTGCCCTCGACGACCTTGCCGAAGACTGCGTAGCCCCAGCCCTGCGGAGTCTCGGAAGAGAAGTTCAGGAAACCGTTGTCCTTGACGTTGATGAAAAACTGGGAGGAAGCGGAATGCGGGTCCATGGTACGCGCCATGGCCAGAGTGTAGATGTCATTCTTGAGACCGTTGTTGGCTTCGTTCTCAATGGGGGCACGAGTGGCCTTCTCGTTCATGTTCTCATCCATGCCGCCGCCCTGCACCATGAAATTGGAGATGACGCGGTGAAAGATGAGGCCGTCGTAGAAGCCCTCTTCGACATACTGCTGAAAGTTGGCAGCGGATTTCGGTGCCTTGTCGAAATCGAGTTCAATGACGATATCGCCCATGCTGGTTTCCATTTTGATCATAAAACTGCTCCTTTGTGCCGGTTCGTTCCCGGCGTAATGTCATTTCTGGTGCCACCGTGTACCAGAGGCCGGGCTGGCTGGCAAATGCGGCCATCTGGCCAAATCAGAACTCCGGAGTTTCGGTCACCGCTCCCTTGACGGAAGAACTGCCCTGGGGAGGGGGATCAGGTAACAAATCGGACTCGACTGTCGAGCCGGACAGGACTTCTGTTTCCGGCTTGATCGGCTGTACCGGTTCCTTGACGGGTTCTACCACATCTCCGGCTGGCTGCACGGAAAACGGTGAGCCGAGTTTCATGATATTACGCTCGATAACCAGATCAGCCTGTGGTTCAAGTATCTCCGTCTGCTTGGCCGCATACGGATTCTCGGGCTGGAAGTGCACGGGTGCAGGCTTGTCCACCAGAGCGGTGGCGAGAAAGGCTAACGCCAATCCCGCCCCGACTGGTTTGAGAATCCTGATAAGACCCTTCCAGGCAATGGCCATGCTCTACCCCTTGATGACCTGTGCGATGGTCTCCTGATCCTCTGCGGCGAGGTAGGGATGCATGGGCAAGGCAAAGATGCGGCTGGCGAGATCTTCTGATACCGGAAAATCACCCATGGAATAGCCCAGGGAATCAAAGGCTTTCTGCAGGTGCAACGGTTTGGGGTAGTAGATCACGCTGGGAATGGATGCCTCGGCGAGTCGGCCCATTATCTCGGTGCGATGTTCTGTGTCCCGAGCCAGCACGCAGTACTGAGCCCAGACAGAGACATTGCCCTCGGGCACGGATGGCGGGGTCAGACCGTCAATACCGGACAACAGTTCGGCGTAGCGATCCGCCACGATCTGGCGCTTGGCGATCTCGTCAGGGAAGATCTCGAACTTGGCCTGGAGCACGGCAGCCTGCATGGAATCAAGGCGCGCGGTGAGACCGAGACGATCATTGTCATATTTCTCCACGCCCATGCCATGCACTCGGATGGAGGTCAGCAGCTTGTAGGTCTCGTCGCTGTGGCAGAAGACCATACCGCCGTCGCCGTAACAACCCAGCGGCTTTGCCGGGAAAAAGGAGGTACAGGCCATATCGCCGAAAGAGCAGACAGGCTTACCCTTGTAGGTGGCGCCAAAAGACTGGGCTGCGTCCACGATGAGGAACAGGCCGGAGTTCTGCGCAAGGGGCTGGATGACATCATAGTCAGCTGGCTGACCAAAAATATCCACCGAGATAACGCCCTTGGGCTTGAGGTCGGAGCGGTTCTCCTTGACGTCACGAATCTTGCGGCGCAGGTCGTCCGCGTCAATGTTGAAGGTCACCGGGTCCACGTCGACGAACACCGGGGTAGCTCCCAGGAGCGCGACGACTTCAGCCGTGGCAATGAACGTGAACGGCGTGGTAAAGACGGCATCACCCGGACCGATATTCTGGGCCATGAGGGCCATCATCAGCGCGTCCGTACCGGAGGAACATCCGACAGCGTGGCTCACATTGCTGAACTCGGCAAGAGTGGCTTCCAGACCGCTGATTTCCGGTCCCATGATATAGGCGCCGTGTTCCAGAACACCTTCGATGCCCTTCTTCACAGACTCTTCAACTTGCTTGTACTGCGTTTTCAAATCAATAAATGGAATGCTCATATGTATCTCACTTGGTGTTAACGTTTTGTTCTTTGGCACTGTCTCATAGTATCGGGTGCCTGAACAAGAAATTTAGGATTGATGCTTGCGGGCAGCGGCCACGAAGCGCTCGGCCCAGCCAGGCACAGCCAACGCATGAATGTGATTGTACCCTGCCATGGTGTTTTTATAGAGGAACCCGTCGTGACCGATGGCACTCCCCTTTCCACGGCGCATTCGCAGACCGAATTCCAGGTCGGGCGCATTGTCGGAGACACACATTGAATAATGAAACTCATGTCCCTGAATGGTTGAACCCACCGGATAGAACGGATTCTCGGCAATGACTTCAGCCTCGGTATAGCCAAGCCCTTGAGGCCGAGGACAGAATGAGGTGGACAAGGGGAAAACCCCTGCCATTTTGTGGGAAGCACCCTCAATCTGCAGAGAATCGCACAGCACCATGAAGCCTCCGCACTCGGCGTAGATCGGCAATCCGCTCTCTGCCAAAGCGTAGATATGTTTCAGAATAGACGAATTGGCCGCAATTTCCGAACAGAAAACCTCGGGGAACCCACCACCGAGATACAGACCGTCCAGCTCGGGCCACGGCGTGTCGTCAAGCAGGCTGACCCGAACCATCTCTGCTCCGGCGTGCTCCAAAGCCTCGAGATTTTCGGGATAATAGAACCAGAGCGCGGCGTCGTGCACATAGCCTATGCGTACGGACTTCGCTGCAGGCTGACCGGAAAAGATCGGTTGTGTAACCGGACCGAAATCCGAGGCGGACTCGGCCACTTTCAAGATTGCGTCCATGTCCAGCCATTCTTCTGCCATATCGGCCAGTGCGTCAAGTGCGTCATGGCCGCTCCCGGTATACTCCTGATCGGACATGAGCCCCATGTGACGTTCCGGAATGGGATTCTCTCCGATTTTGGGCAGCATGCCGAGCACCGGCACATCCGTATGCGTTTCAATGGACTTCTTGAGAATGGAACGATGGCGTTCCCCAGCGGTTCTGTTCAGGATCACTCCGGCCAGGTTCACCCCTTTTTCAAAGTGAACGCAGCCTTGAACAATGGCCGCCACGGTTCGGGTCATCTTGGTGCAGTCGATAGCCAGTATCACCGGAGCATCGAGCACGCGGGCCAGCTCTGCCGTGGAGCAGGAGCCCTGTTCGTCCTTGCCGTCGAACAACCCCCGGTTGCCTTCAATGAGGCTGACGTCAAACCCTTGCGATTTATGAAAGAAAAGTGAGCGAATCGCTTCTGAGGAATGAAAGAAAGGGTCGAGATTCGAACAGGGACTTTTGGCGGCAAGACCAAGCCATTTGGCGTCGATATAGTCCGGCCCCTTTTTAAAGGGAGCGACTTTTTTACCCGCCCTGGAAAAGGCACGGGCCAGGGCCAGGGAGACAATAGTCTTTCCTGTGCCACCGGAAAGCCCGGCAAGAACTATACGAGAAAGAAATGTGTGCACTATGATGGAGCCCATAAACTGAGAAAAGCCTTGCCCATTACCACAAGGTAAGGGCAAGGCCTCAAGTACCGGGTCAGGCTAGAGTCTAGTCTTCACCCTCGGATGCGGCCTGTTTTCCAGCGCCGGTGAGACCGTACATGGTGGTGGACCCGGAGGACCAGAATACCAGTTTTTCTTCCTGAATCAGGGCGGTCAAAACTTTTTTGACTGCACGAGCTTTCTCATCTGGAAAGAGCTTTGTGAAGTCATTGAAGTAAAACTTCGACTTGTTTTTGGACTTCTCTTCGCAGTAGGCAATGATCGTTGCTTTAGCGGAATCGACGTCGAGTGCCATGATGGACTCCTTTCGTTAAAAAAGAACGGGATACGGTATAAGAAAACCGTATCCCGAGTGTATTTATCTTACCACTTGAATTGAGTGGTCTGACGCCAGGTGTAGTAAGCAGGATCACGGAAGTCATCGATCAGGTGCTCGGAGAAGGGCAGGTCGCATTTCTCGAAGAAACGTTCCCAACCAATACGGTTAGCCCAGTCGCCCAGACGTTCGTATTTGTTAGCTTCAGCAGCGTAGGTGTCGAGGATCTTCTTGATCACTTTGGTCATCGTAGGCCAGCGAGGAGGCTCGTTGGGTACGAAGGGAACCACGACCTTGGAGAAGGCGGGCTTGGTGATACGGTTGGAGATCTTACCACCGACCATGATGGCGATACCGTCGCCTTCACCATCGGACAGGGGCAGGGAGGGGCACATGGTGTAGCAGTTACCACAGAACATGCAGCGCTCTTCCTTAAGGGCAACGGTCTTGTAGGTCTTGCCATCAATTTCGACCTTGGACGGGCGGACTGCACCGGTGGGGCAGGCTGCGACGGCCAGGGGAATCTCGCACAGGTTGTCGAGGTATTCGTGGTCAATGATGGGAGGCTTACGGTGAATACCGAGGATTGCGATATCGGAGCAGTGAACTGCACCACACATGTTGAGACAGCAAGCCATGGAAATGCGCACCGGAGCAGGCAGCTTCATGTCAGTGAAGTCATCAAAGACGACGTCCATGGTAGCCTTGACGGTACCGGAAGCGTCAGTAGCAGGCGTGTGGCAGTGGACCCAACCCTGGGTGTGAACGATATTGGTCACACCAGCGCCGGTGCCGCCAACAGGGAACTTCATGGAGCCAGCTGCGAACTTCTGTTCGTTCAGGAAGGCTTTGAGTTCCTTGGCTGCTTCTTCGGTCTCAACCTGGAATTCGAGGTTGTTACGAGTGGTGAAACGAACGAAGCCGCCGCAGAACTTGTCGGCGATGTCGCAGATTTCACGGATCATGGTAACGGTCATCAGACGAGCGGTAGCAGCACGGACTGTGTAAGTCTTGTCGCCGGAGAGGCCTACGTGCAGCAGAACGCCGGGTTCGATGATCTCATGGTAGTCCCATTTACCAAAGTTGTCTTTGATAACCGGGGGCAGGTACTCGCCGAAGTGACGAGGGCCAATGTCGGAGATCCGACCTTCCATCGGTTTGTCGGGATTGTACCCGGAAGAAATAAAAGCCATATTATTTCACTCCTCTTTTTAGCGCTGGTGGCGCTTGCGGAAATCGTTGATGTCGCGTTCCCAACCACCGTCAACGTCTTCTGCTTTCCAGAAGATGTAGGGGTTGTGGCGAGGCTCCTGAACGTGACGGGCATCGACATCAACACCAACGGCGTTGATCAATGCAGCCAGGCCGAGACGCTTCATGGTCTCACCGATACGTTCACGGTTTTTGCCTTCTTCCATCCACCAATCCCACACGTTCTCAACGACATCCTTGATGTCCTGGAAGTCGTCGTCCTTGTTCACTTCGATGAAGGGAATAAGGAGGGAACCCATCTGGGGACCGTCGAGGATCGGGGCTTTTGCACCACAAAGGATGGAACAGCCGGTCTCTTCACCGATCTTCAGTGCGCGAGGCATGGTGTTGATGCAGTGCATGCAACGAACACATTCTTTGTTGTCAATGGTCAGTTTGCCATCATAGCTGATGCAACCGGACGGACAGAGATCAACGACTTCTTTCTGAATGTCGAATGCACCCCAGTCTCTACCGGCGTGTGCGCCTGCGTTGGGGGCGATTTCGCCACCGACGTAAGCAGCGACTGCTTCCTGATTAATGCGGATGCCGTCTTTCCAGGTACCGATGAAGGACAGGTCAGAACGAGCAATAGCTGCGACACAGCCGTTGGGGCAGGCGTCGAACTTGAACTTGAACTTGTAGGGGAATGCGGGACGGTGAAGTTCGTCCTGGAATTCCATGGTCAGGTTGTAGCACAGCTCCTGAGAATCGTAACAGGCGTACTCACAACGGGACATACCCATGCAGGAAGCAGGGGTACGCAGGTTGGAACCGGAACCACCGAGGTCGATGTCCAGGTTGTGGGTCAGCTCGAAGAAAATTTCTTCCAACTGGGGGGTAGTGGTGCCCAGGAACACGATGTCGCCGGTGGCGCCATGCATGTTGGTGAGACCGGAACCGCGAAGGTCCCAGATGTCCATCAAGTCGCGGAGCAACTTGGTGCTGTACCACTTACCATTGGGCTGTGCCACACGAACGGTGTGAAAATGTGCAACGCCGGGGAACATTTCGGGCTGGTCACAGTAACGACCGATAACGCCGCCGCCGTAACCGAAAACGCCAACGATGCCGCCGTGTTTCCAGTGAGTCTCACCATCAGTGTAGGACATTTCGAGAACGCCCAGCAAATCGTCAGGACAATCGACAGGAATCTGGTAGTCCAGACCCTTTTCGTTCTTGGCTCGAGCTTCAGCCTCCTGTTTGATGTCGGATACAAAGCTGGGCCACGGGCCGCTTTCCAGCTGATCCAACAGAGGAGTTTTGTGTTTCGCCATTCCCTTAACCTCCATAGTTTGATTAAGATGTTGCCATCAACCATTATTGCGCTCAGGCCGGCAAGCGGTGAAAGTTCACCATGAGCCAGAACGCCTTTCCTACTTAACGCAAATACCCCCGAATAACAGCTTTGCACCATTATTCACAAGGTATGCAGGACCGCCAACGTACTGAACATAACGGTTTTATGTCAACCGAAATATCCAAGAAAACATTGTCCATCCTCATTAATATAACCTATGCACCAACCTGTGCGAGACAGGAACCGTCATCAGGGGGTTGCCATTACAGCCTTCCCGGAGTATCGGTCCCATTGCGCAGGTTGTGGAACGCTATAATCGTTACCGCAAAAGCATATGAGGAGCAATACAAACTTGCAACAATCAGACTCGAATACACCGCAATGCAGACAATGTGGGGAATGCTGTCGTAAAGGCGGTCCCGCCCTCCATATCGAGGATCTTCCGCTGATCGAAAACGGCACCATCGCCCTTGCCGACATCGTCACCCTCAGATCTGGTGAACGCGCCTATGACCAGCCCGGCGAGAAGGTCGTCCCCCTTGAATCCGAGGTGCTGAAAATCAAGGGCCGCGACGGCAACTGGACCTGTCTTTTCTTCAGCCCCGAATCAAACATGTGCGGCGTGTATTCCACCCGCCCCATTGAATGCGAAATGCTCTTCTGCCAGGACACGGCTCCATTGAGCGCCATGTATGACAAGGGCCGCCTGAGCCGCACCGACGTCCTGCCCGAAGGACACCCTCTGCTCGAGCTTATCACCGAGCACGATGCCAAATGCAATCCCGTCCGCATGGAAGCGCTCGGCATGGCCGCCCGCGAAGGCGACACCGAGGCAGGCAAGGAGCTCAAGGAGATGGTGGTTTTCGACACTGAAGTCCGCCGCCTGGTAACGGAAAAGGCGGGCATGGCTCCTGAGTTGAACGACTTTCTGTTCGGCAGGCCCATGCGCGTGTTGCTGGCAAACATGAATATCAAGGTCTATGAAACAGGCGGTACCCTCCGCTTTGGATTCAATTCTTAGGAGATAACGATATGAAAGACGAACGCGGCCATTATTATACACCTGTTCTTCAGCACCCCGAGGTGCGGATGTATGTTCGGGAAGAAGATGACCAGATTCAGTTCCGCCTCTACAATCCGACCGAACCGATCATCTGGGAAAAGCACGGCTGGATGCCCTTTGATGTCATTGAACAGGCTGCGGCCATGTTCCGAGAAAAGGGCACGGACCGGAACCCCATGGCGCTGTATGATCTGGACATTGCCAAAAAGCTGCTGACCGAAGGATAACCACCCGGTATTCAGCACTATTTACTACAAGATACAAGCCGCTCTTCTGTCGAGGAAGAGCGGCTTTTTCGTATCAGGCCGCACGATCGGGACATTGTCCCAGCTCATGAGCACATAAAGGGAACTTCCCCTATTGTCTCGCGGAAAGCTAAGGTGTTTACTATCGACACCACACAATCACATCGTTTTCCCGGCATCCCGCCGGGAACTCCCCCAGAAAGGCTCCAATCACCGCCATGGAGCCTTTCTCTTTGTGGCGTACACAACAATTTATCGACATCCCTGAATCCCTCCGTCAAGGAGCGATAAGGTTGACCTGCTGCACCAGTTGTGACAAAGCGTGTCGGCGTCAACGGAAAGCACAGCCGTCTGGCACTCCCCCATAACATGTGCCACAAGAAGAACCATGTCCCAGTTCACGAAGAGCATCACCCAGAATCATGTACGACACGGCATCAAGGTCGGAATAGCCAGTGTGCTCGCCTATTTCGTGTCAAACCAGATACAACTTCCGTATGCGTACTGGGCTGTCATCACTACCGTTATCGTCATGCAGATGCATGTCGCGGACTCCATTCAGATGTGCGTCTACCGCTTTACAGGCACCGCCCTGGGCGCGGCCATCGGCATACTCTGCATCCTGATCTTCCCCCCCACCCCGCTCTACACACTCCTGGCCATATTCATCGGAACCGGGGTTTGCGCCTATCTGACACGGTATAACGCCCGATACCGCATGGCGGCCATTACCTTGTCCATCGTCTTCCTGACCAGCCTTGGCGAAGACCATCGCATCATGTTCACGCTCCTGCGCGTGGCGGAGATCGGCATCGGCGTCCTGTGTGCCTTCTTTGTTTCCGTGGTCATCTGGCCCAGCCGAACAGGAGCCGTGCTCCGGGAGCGGGTACAAATTCAATATAAAGAGCTGGCGGACCATTACGCCCTGCTCATGAGCAACTTTCTCAATCGCCAGCAAAAGACCGACCCTGACCTCTTTTTTGATCTGGTGGGGCAGACCCAGGAGAACAGGGCCATGTTTCACAAGGTCTATGCATTGGAGCGACGGTTTTTCCGCGACGACGTCAACCTGCTGTCATTACAGGTCAACGTTCTCCATTCGGTTCTGGAACGGCTGCAATCCATGCCCCTTCTGCTCAACGATGTGGAAGGCGACGGGTTTGATATCATCATGGCTCCGGAACTCACGGAACTGACCAGAACCACGTCAGCCGCCCTGCGCGCCATAGGCTCTGGCGAAAAGCACGACACCCATGCCCTCGCCGCTGCCGTGGACGCCATCGAGAACCGTTTTCTTGAGCTGCGCCGCCAGGGGGTGACCGAACGGTTTCAGGTCCGCCGCCTCTTTCAGGTACTCAGCTTCATCAACGCCTCCCAGCACCTCGGTGAATATGTGCTCGCCACCCTTAACAAGCCCGAACTGAACCAACCCTGACGCGGCCTCTTCCATTGCATATCGGGCCGTCACGGCAGAGACTCTCTATAGGCCTTGCCTAATAAGGTTGATCACCGGGCCAAGAACGATTACCAGTATGGAGCAGAATAAATAGGTATAGTTGCAAGAAACAAAGCAACGCAAAAAATCACTAGACAATTCAAGTCAATACCGCAGACACCACCTTTTGGAGCTTTCATGATCCGCCTGTCAGACATCCGTATCAGACCAAAACTTGTTCTGTTTTTTCTCATAACTGGTGTCATTCCACTGGTGGCAGTCGGTTTTTTCAGTGCCAAACTGAACACGCAATCCTTGATGGAGAAATCCTTCAACCACCTGCTCACCATCCAGTCCATCCGAAAAGGACAGATCGAGGACTACTTTACCCGCTGTTTTGCCGACATACAGGTTCTGGCCGAGGCCGAACGGATCGAAGGTCTCGTCAACAAGCTTGAGGAATACAAGGCCACGACCAGTGACATCAAGACGTCGATCGTCACCCGAAACAAGCACTATCTCGACACCATAGAGCCCTTTGTAAGACCGCTGACCCACTATGTGGCAACCTATCGCTACAACAATCTGATCCTGATCGACGCCGACAAGGGAAACGTCCTGTTTTCCGTGACCGAGGAAGCCGATCTGGGAACCAGTCTGAGTACAGGCCAATTCAAGAACTCCGGGCTGGCCACTGCCTGGCGCAAGGCGCTGGACACCGGGGCAACCGCCATCACTGATTTTCACGCCTACAGTCCGAGCGCCAACCAGCAATCCGCCTTCATTGCCGAACCCGTTCGCGACACAGACGGCACGATACAGGCCGTACTGGTCCTGCAATTGACCGCCGAGGAGATCACCCACGCGGTCGACTCCAGAAAAGGCATGGGAGAGACAGGCGAGTCCTACCTGTTCGGCATCTCCGCCAAAACAGGCGCTTACGAACTCCGCAGCAATCTGCGCACCATGGGGAACGACGCATATGTCGTCGGCCACACATTCAAAACCCCCCTGAGCTATTGGCAGGACGCTGTCGCCGCGGGCCGGGCCGGAGGACACAAGACCTACATTGACAGCGTGGGCAATCCCGTACTGGTCGCCTTTGATCAGCTCGAAATACCCGGCCTTGACTGGTACCTGGTCTCCAAGATCAACAAGGATGAAGTCACTGCACCCATTGATCGGACGTTTGAACTTATGGTGATTCTGGCCGGATTCATGCTCGCCCTCATTACCGGCTGGGCCTTGTATTTTTCCAAGACGATCACGACCCCCATTGTTGCTGATATGCGCTTTGCCCAGGCCATCTCCGAAGGCAACCTCGAAGCCAAGCTTGAATTGCCGCAAAAGGATGAACTGGGCGATCTCGCCAGGGCATTGAACAGTATGGCGAAGAACCTCCACGAACTCGACTGGCTCAAACGGGGAAAGGAAGGTCTGCACGACGAAATGACCGGAGAGATGGAGGTCGAGGTTTTATGCCAGCGGCTGGTGACGTTCGTGACCAAACATATGAACGCCCAACTCGGCGCGCTCTATCTCCTCACCGACACGGACCTGAAACTCAAGGCGAGCTACGCCTTCAGCGACCGGGATGGAATTTTCGACCGAATCCAGTTCGGCGAAGGCATGGTTGGTCAGGCTGCCAAGACAAACGAGACGTTATCCTACAGCAATATCCGCAAGGAAGTTCCTGCCCTCAACTATGGCGCCGGAGAGGGTATCCCCTCGCATTTCATGGCCGCCCCCATCGCTTTTGAAGAGCAGGTTGTGGGCGTATTGCTGCTTGGATCGGTCCACGCCTTCTCACCGCTGCAACTGCTGTTTATTGATCAGAACATGGAGAGCGCCGCCATCCTGCTGAACACGGCCAGGTCGCGTCAGGTCATTCAGGACCTGCTCCATCAGGCTCAGGAACAGCAGGAAGAGCTCCGTGTCACCAATGACGAACTGGAAGCGCAGGCCGAGGTCCTCAAGGAATCCGAGGCCGAGCTTCAGGCACAGCAGGAAGAGCTGCGCGTCACCAACGAAGAGCTCGAGGAGCAAACCTCCGCCCTGAAGGAATCCGAGGCCGAACTCCAGGCGCAACAGGAAGAACTGCGCGTCACCAACGAAGAGCTGGAGGAACGGACTCTGGCGCTGGAAGAACAGAAAGCAGCGATCGTCAGCAAAAACGCCGATCTGGTCAAAGCTCAGGAAATTGTACGCCAGAAAGCGCATGATCTGGAACAGGCCAGCAAATACAAATCCGAGTTCCTGGCCAACATGTCCCATGAACTCAGGACACCTTTGAACTCCATCCTCATTCTGTCCCAACTGCTGGGCCAGAACAAGGAAGGCAACTTGACCACACGTCAGGTCGAATCTTCCAAGGCCATTCACTCGTCCGGCTCCGATCTCCTGACACTGATCAACGAAGTGCTTGATCTCTCCAAGGTTGAAGCAGGCAAGATCGAACTGGTCATCGACGACCTGCAGATCGAGACGCTCATCACCGACCTGCAACGCCTGTTCAATGACATGGCCGCAGAGAAAGGCATCACCTTTGACATCACCGTAACCAACGACCTGCCGAACAGCATCAGGACCGATTCACAGCGGCTACAACAGGTGCTCCGCAACCTGCTGGCCAATGCCTTCAAATTCACCCGGCAGGGCATAGTCTCGGTTTCCATTTCCCGGCCTTCGCCAGCCCTCCTCGTCAACTCCGAGCTCGACCCTGCGACCTCGCTGGCCTTTTCCGTCAAGGACGATGGCATTGGAATCCCGCTGGAGAAGCAGGAAGCCATATTCCAGGCGTTCCAGCAGGCGGACGGGAGCACCAGCCGCACCTATGGCGGGACCGGTCTGGGCCTGTCCATTTCCAAGGAGTTGACCGCACTGCTTGGCGGCATTATCCGTCTCCAGAGTATCGAGAACCAAGGCAGCACCTTCACCATCATCCTGCCTGAGACCTATACCGAACAATCCCGACGGAACCGCATCCTGCCCGCAGGGCTCATCCCGGAAAAAGCAGAGCAACAGAGCAGCCCTGCCGCGCCTCCGGACACCAGCGAACAGGAAGAGGAAGACAGCGGCACCGAAGCGTTCAAAGCATGCGCACCACCGGAGGAAATCGACCAGAATCCGACGATCTCATCCAAAGTGCCCCCATGCGAACAGGAATTTCTTGAAGATGACCGGGAACACGCGACGCCTGAGGCCCGCAGCCTGCTGATTATCGAAGACGACCGCACCTTTGCCAAAGTCATGCGGGACTTCGGTCGTGAACGCGGGTTCCTGTGTCTGGTCGCGGAAGACGGCGAAACCGGTCTCCACTTCGCGGACTATTACAAACCCAGTGCCATCATCCTTGATATCGGCCTGCCCGGCATCGACGGGTGGACTGTCATGGAACGGCTCAAGGACAACCCCGACCTCCGGCACATCCCGGTCCACTTCATGTCGGCCAAGGACAGCTCACTGGATGCCATGCGCATGGGCGCCATCGGTTTCCTGTCCAAACCCGTGACCATGGAGAACATAGAGGAAGCCTTCAGCAGACTGGAAGACACCATCTCCCGCCCTGTCAGCAATCTGCTGCTGGTGGAAGACGACACCATTCAGCGCCAGAGCATAGAACTCCTCATCGGCAATGGCGACGTCAGGACCACGGCTGTCAGCAGTGGCCACGAAGCCTTTGAGGAACTCGTGCGGGGCAACTATGACTGCATGATCCTGGACCTCGGCCTGGAGGACATGTCCGGCTTCGACCTCCTGGAAAAAATCCGGCTCGATGAAACGGCCTGCCGCGTCCCGGTCATCATTTATACAGGCCGCGACCTGACCGTGGACGAGGAAAAACAGCTGAACAGATATGCGGAGAGTATCATTATCAAGGGCGCCAAATCACCGGAACGGCTGCTCGAAGAATCCGCGCTCTTCCTCCACCGCATCGAGGCCGACCTGCCCGCAGACAAACAGAAGATGCTCCAGATGGTCCACGACAAGGAGTCCGTGCTGAGCAACAAGACGGTCCTGCTGGTGGATGACGACATGCGCAACGTCTTTGCCCTGACCAGCGTACTCGAAGAAAAGAACATGGATGTCATCGCCGCGAAGAACGGCCTGGAGTGTCTGGACAAACTGAAAGAGAATGCCGCCATAGACTGCATCCTCATGGATATCATGATGCCCGAAATGGACGGCTATGAGGCCATGACCGAGATTCGCAAGCAACGACAGTATGAAAAGCTGCCGATAATCGCCCTGACCGCCAAGGCCATGAAGGGTGACCGCAGCAAGTGCATCGAAGCCGGAGCCAGTGATTATCTGGCAAAACCTGTAAACACTGACAAACTGCTCTCCATGATGCGGGTATGGCTGTACTAAGATGAGTGACTTCACCGACATTGACAACGAACGCCTGGAGATTCAGCTTCTCCTGGAGGCCATATACATCAAATACGGCTATGACTTCCGGGATTACTCCTGCGCCCATACCAAGCGCCGTCTTGAACACCGGATGAACCTGGAGAAAATCAGCAACTACTCTGCCATGCTGCACAGGCTGATATACAACCAGGACTTCTTTGAGAAGCTGCTGCTAGACCTGTCCATCAATGTCACCGAGATGTTCCGCGACCCGTGGTTCTACAAGAAGGTCCGGGAAGCGGTCATCCCCCATCTCCAGACATATCCGTATATCAAGGTATGGCATGCAGGGTGTTCCGCCGGGCAGGAGGTCTACTCCATGGCCGTTCTCCTGCAGGAGGAGAACATGGCAAGCCGCTCCCAGATTTACGCGACCGACTTCAACGAGATGATCCTGGCCAAGGCCAAAGACGGCATATACCCCATGGACCTGGTCCGCGAATACACCGCCAATTATCAGAAGTCCGGCGGCAACAACTCCTTTTCCGACTACTACACGGCCGACTATGACAACGTGGTCATGAGCAGCACGCTGCGCAAGCAGGTGCTCTTCTCCTCCCACAATCTGGTCACCGACGGCGTCTTTGGTGAGATGAACGTCATCTTCTGCCGGAACGTGTTGATTTATTTCAACAGAGACTTGCAGAACAGGGTTCTGGAACTCTTCTGTGACAGCCTGTGCCCAGGCGGATTTCTTTGCCTCGGGTCCAAGGAAAACATTAAGTTCTCCAGTGTCGCAAACAAATTCGAAGTGATTGCGGACAGAGAGAAAATCTACAGGAAGAAACGGACGGCCTAGGATATGAGTGCGAGTAACACCCCCCGCTATGCAGCCGTGGTCATCGGCGTTTCTGCCGGTGGACTGGCAGCCCTGGATCAGATTCTGCCCAAGCTGCGAAAGGATTTCGCCATGCCGGTCCTCGTGGTGCAACACATCAAACCCGACTCGGAGAGCTATCTTCCCCAGCACTACAATCTCCGTTGCCCCCTTGAGGTCAAGGAAGCCGAAGACAAGGTCCCACTGAAAGCGGGCACCATCTACTTTTCTCCTCCCAACTACCATTTGATGGTGGAATGCGACCGTAGTATCGCGCTTTCCATTGCTCCCCGCGTCAACTTTTCACGCCCTTCGGTAGATGTCCTTTTCGAAACCGCCGCAGAGGTGTACGGGCCGGAACTCATCGGCATCGTCCTTACCGGCGCCAACTCAGACGGAGCCAAAGGACTGGCCAAGATCAAGCGGCTCGGCGGCCTGACCGTGGTCCAATCGCCGAAAACGGCGAACACCGACACCATGCCCAAGGCGGCCATCGCCGCCACCAGGGTGGATCATATTCTTCCGCTGGAAGAAATCAGCACGTTCCTCAATTCAGTGAACGATCAAGGATAATCATGGGAATCGCAAAAATACTCATCGTCGACGACAAACCTGAGAACCTGCTTACACTGGAGAGTCTGCTGGATTACCCAGATCTGGAGCTTGTCAGGGCGGACTCCGGCGCAGAGGCATTGGCCCAGATTCTGGACCATGATTTCGCGCTGGTGCTTCTCGATGTCCACATGCCGGACATGAGCGGGTATGAAGTGGCCGAACTCATGCGCGGCAACAAGAAGACCCGCAACATTCCGATCATCTTCGTGACCGCCGAGGTCAGTAATCAGCAGCATATTTTCAAAGGCTATGAATCCGGTGCCGTGGACTATCTGTTCAAGCCGCTGGAACCCGTGGTTTTCCGCAGCAAGGTGAATGTCTTCCTCAAGATTTTTCGCCAAAAGGAAGCGCTTGAGCGCAACGCCCGCGAACTCGACAGAAAGCTGGTGGAACTGGAAGAGCTCCAGCAGCAGCTTGAAGAGACCAATGAACAGCTGCACATGCTCTCCATCACCGATGGCCTGACAGGTCTGTACAACAAACGACAGTTCAATCAACTCATGGCAGATGAGTGGAGCCGCTCAATGCGTCACAAATCTCCCTTCTCTGTCGTCCTGATGGATATCGACCTGTTCAAGGAGTACAACGACACCTACGGCCACGCCGTCGGGGATGAATGCCTCAGAAAGGTGGCGGCCGCCCTCACCGATGTCGTCAAACGCGGACAGGACAAAGTCGCCCGCGTGGGCGGCGAGGAGTTCGCCATCATACTCCCAGACACGGATATTGAAGGCGCACAGCTCATCGGCGAACGGGTCAGGTCCTGCATCGAAGATCTGTGCGTGATCCACCAGAGTTCCACTGTCTGTGAATTCGTCACCGCAAGTGTCGGCACCTGCTCGACCATCCCGAACATGACCAACAGCAGCAAAGACTTCATGATCAGGGCGGACCAGGCCATGTATCAGGCCAAATCCGCAGGGCGAAACGCCAGCTTCAATGTCCAGCTCTGATCCCGCGCTCTCCCACTCCAGAAAGACAGGGCTCCGGTTTTTGACCGGAGCTTTTCTCATGGCACGATGACATTCTGCCCGCGAACACTCTGTTTAAACGGGAAAAAAACCCTTTCCCCCTCCCCGCTTTCAAATGCTTTTATTTGCGCTTGACTTAGAGTAAACTCCAACTTGTACACTCATCCCATGAATGGAGAAAGGACATGAAGATCAGCGAACTGGCTCAACGACTCGACGTCTCGCCCCACACCCTGCGCTACTACGAAAAAATCGGTTTGATCCGGGATGTGGACAGGGCCGGAGGGCGGCGGGTCTACACTGAAAACGCCCTGAACTGGATGCGCTTCATCCTGCGCCTCAAACAGACCGGGATGCCGCTGAAAAAAATTCAACGGTATTCTGATCTCCGGCACAAAGGGGATAGTACGCTATCGGAACGCAAGGCCATGCTCCTTTCTCACCGGCAGGATCTGGAGGAGAATATCAATCAACTCCAATCCCATCTGGTCGCACTGGACCAGAAAATTGAAATCTACGAGACATTGGAGAAAGAGTATGACGCGCTACGAGCTGGGATTGAAAAAACTTGAAGAAATAGACGGACAGGCCGGAACCAACGTGATCGAGAGCCTGAAAGACATTGCACCGGACTTTGCAACCTATCTGATCGAGTTCCCTTTCGGCGATATTTATGCACGCCCCGGGCTGGATCTCCAATCACGGGAAATCGCCACCATCGCGGCCCTGACCGCCATGGGCACGGCCACGCCACAGCTCAAGGTGCATATCACAGCCGGACTCAACGTGGGGTTGAGCCGGGAGCAGATCGTGGAGACCATCATGCAGATGGCCGTGTATGCGGGGTTCCCTGCCGCACTCAACGGGTTGTTTGCGGCCCAGGACGTGTTCGAATCGCTTGAGCCGGATACCACCTGTTAGGAAATCCACTGAAAAGACATGAAAAAGCCCCGGAACGTCAGCAGATATTCTGGGGCTGCTTCATGCAAAAGTGTCTTTATTCAGTCAGGGCAGCCGCCACCACGTCACGGCCCAGACGGCGAACCATGGCTCCGATCCGCTCGAACTTCTTGGCGTTTTCCTTGTAGTAGGTCAGTCCTTTGGCAATGGATTCAAGCGCTTCGGCTTTGCTGACTTTCTTGCCCAGCACGATACCGGTACACGCATGGCGATTGGCGGCTCCGCCATAGTATACATTCCATCCCTTGGCTCCGCCCACCAGCCCTACGTCACGGACAAAGCTCAAGCCACAGGCCATGGCGCACCCGGACACGCCGCTCTTGATCTTGAAAGGATACGGACCGTTGGCCTTGATCAGATCCAGCAGCGCGTCCCCCATGGCGCGGGTGTCCTGCATGCCGTATTTGCATTGGTCTCCGCCGGGACAGACGGAAACGCCGGGGGGACACTTGTCCACAGGCGTACCGAGCGCAGCCGCGATCTCGTCCACCTTGTCCGACGGGATGCCTTCAAGGTTGAAACGCTGACCTGTCGTGGCTCTCAAGGAGGGTAACGCGTATTTGGTCATGACATCCATGATCTTCCTGACCATATCCGGGGTCAGCAGCCCCTGATTGACACACAAACGCAGGACATGTGTGCCGTCCTTGCGTGCAATGGGCATGACACTCAACGTATCAACAG
The DNA here is from genome assembly GCF_020886695.1 of Pseudodesulfovibrio sediminis. NCBI lineage: Bacteria > Pseudomonadati > Thermodesulfobacteriota > Desulfovibrionia > Desulfovibrionales > Desulfovibrionaceae > Pseudodesulfovibrio > Pseudodesulfovibrio sediminis. Next base: position 2,896,170 of record NZ_AP024485.1, on the reverse strand, counting down.
TATCCATAACGAAAACTCCTTCATTCATTCTTTGAGCAAACCCTATAAGCCGTCAGCGGGGAACAGTCCAGACAGCGTAGACGCTCACCCCCTCCTCTCTGCGTGACGCCCATTGCCAAAGTATACCAGGAATACGCCCCCCACACCGGACTATGGATGCCCCATAAGAGCCTTTATTATAATTCCTACTACCTTCACGATGTGTTAAATATCTGTAAATTTCTCCGCAAAAGCTGTATAACACATACTGCGCTTTAACCATGAGGGAATAGCTATGGACACAGCCTATATTTCCAAACTGAGAAAATTTGTTGCTCCCGAATTCATTTTCGGAGCCGACGCTTCCATGCTGGCTGGGCAATTTGCCGCCAACCTTTCCGTTTCAAAGGCCCTGGTCGTCACGGATTCGACCCTGATGTCGCTGGATTTTTCGGACAGGATACTCGACACCCTCAAAAGTGAAGGGATCACCTGTGTCATGTTCTCCGACGTCAGCCCCAACCCGCGTGAAGACGAGGTCATGGCTGGCGCCGCGCTCTTCGACAAGGAAGGATGTGACGCGCTCATCGCCATCGGCGGCGGCTCTCCCATGGATTGCGCCAAGGCAATCGGCATCGTCTGTACCAACAAACGACACGTGCTCGAATTTGAGGGCGTGGACAAGGTCGATCGCCCCGGCCCACCCCTGATCTGCATTCCCACCACAGCAGGCAGCGCGGCTGATGTCTCCCAGTTCTGCATCATCACCGCTCTGGACAGAAAGGCAAAAATAGCTATTGTTTCCAAGAGCGCACTTCCCGATGTCGCGCTCATCGACCCCGTGCTGACCATGTCCATGGACCGTAATCTTACGGCGTACACCGGCCTTGATGCCCTGACGCACGCCACAGAAGCCTATGTCTCCAACGCGTCGTCGGCCATCACCGACCTGAATGCCCTGGAGGCCGTTCGGATGACCAAGAGGCATCTGGTCACAGCAGTCAACGAACCGGACAATCTTTTGGCACGAAGCGGCATGATGCTCGCTTCGACCTATGCGGGGCTGGCCTTCTCCAACGCCATCCTCGGCGCGGTGCATGCCATGGCCCACAGCCTGGGAGGTCTCCTCGACCTGCCCCACGGTTTATGCAACGCGATCCTTCTGGAACATGTGATCCGGTATAATTTTTCTGCAGCCCCGGAAAAATATCGCAAGCTCGGCATTGCCCTGGATGCGGATATCCCCAAGGATCTCCCGTTGGATGAAATGTGCGAAAGGGTCGTGGGCGCGTATACCTCGTTCAAACAATCCGTAGGAGTCCAGAGTTCGCTCTGTGATCTCGGAGTGACCAAGGCCGACTTCCCCTTGCTGGCAGAACACGCAATGGCCGATGCCTGCATGCTGACCAACCCCAAAGAGCTCTCCGTCCAGGAAATAACGGAAATATTCAAGAATGCCTGCTGATTCAAACAACAATCAAGCGAGCGAAAGAGAGAAGCTCATTGGACTTGGCAAACGTTCAGTCAGTAAAAGCTATTACCCTGAACTCAAAACCCGCCTTGACGAATTGGAGCAGTTTCGCGCCCTGCTGGATCTTGTGAACGATGCCATTTTCGTGGTCGACGCAGACACTGGTATCATCCTTGATATCTCCGGTTCCACACAATCCATGATCGGCTGTGGCAATGCGGACATAGTCGGTTCTCCCTTCAAAAGATTCCTGCCCCGTCACTTGAAACGACACGCGAACAATCTCTTTCATACCGACACGGAAAACCTGCAACTTGAGACGGAACTCCGTCATCCGGATTGCAAACTGCGCGCTGTCCCCGTGGATCTGACCGTCCAGTTGACTCATCTTGGCGAAAGACGGCGGGCCATCATCGTGGCTCGTGACATCAGTGAACGCAAAGCCAATGAACGTCGGCTCAAGAAGAGTCATGATCTGCTGGAGATCAGGGTCAGAGAGCGGACCAGGGAACTCGCTCGCGCCAACCGCGCCAAATCCGAATTTCTGGCAATTGTCTCCCATGAGCTGCGCACCCCGCTGACGTCCATTCTCGGCTTTTCGAAAATCATCCGCAAAAAGCTGGTCAAGGCCATCTATCCCGCAGTGGACCACAAGGGTGACGAGAAGTTGATCAAGGAAATGGAACGGGTAAAAAACAACATCGACATCATTTCAAACGAAGGTGCCCGGCTGACGGCCCTCATCAATGACGTCCTCGATCTGGCCAAGCTCGAAGCCAACAAGATCGATTACAAGTTCGCCCCCATCAACCCGAAAGACTTCATCAACAGATCACTGGAGGTCACGGAGGCGCTGTTCAAGGATTCAAATCTGGTCATGCTGCTGGATCTCGAACCCGACCTTCCCAAGGTCAACGGAGATATGGACCGATTAATTCAGGTCATGGTGAATCTCATCTCCAACGGGGTCAAATTCACCCCCAAGGGGAGCATCACCTGCAAGGCGCGCCACGTGGCAAAGAGTGTACGCATCTCGGTCAGCGACACCGGCGTGGGCATTGAAAAGGACGTGGCCGAAACCATCTTCGACAAATTTACCCAGGTGCAGCCGGAGCAGCATCACAAGCCCCAGGGGACCGGGCTTGGACTCTCCATATGCAAGCATATCGTCCATGCCCACAACGGACATATATGGGTAGAAAGTCAAGTGAACAAAGGCAGTACGTTCATATTCATCCTGCCGGTCACATCCGACAAATAATCGCTGTTCACATCAAAAGCTGACACACGGCAGGACGGAATCACGAATCATGTCTTTGACTCTTCCTGATCCTGGGTGCCGCACAGCCATGACTTGGCGGCTTCATACTCGACAAAGAACCGATAATTTATTGATCTGTTTCGAAACATTGTTTCAAAATTCCGGGCTGTCTCGTCATTTAATCCCGTCCGCAGGGAAGCAAAGCGGAATCCACGCAGGAGGTCTCCACCAGCAAGCACTTCACATGCCGTATAGATATCAAACGAGTCCAGCATGGATGCCATGTTTCTCTCATCAAGAAAGATGGATGTACATCGCGCCTTGCGCGCTGCGTCCGTGACGGCACGTGCATACGTGAAAATGTCTTCAACAGAAGATGTTTCTCCTGTTGTTGTGCAAAGCAAATACCCTTCTTCACATTTGAAGTCATATGAATGTACCATGACACACCTTCCGCACCCAGTATGAACTTTTCCCACCTCTTTTATTTAATCACAACCAGCCAAATACGACAAGAAAAAGTGCATTTTACGCCCCCGGCACCGACTGCCATCACCTTCACTTTGACGTAAAGAACCGTTTAGAGGTATAAACAAACAGGCTTGCTCCAATTGGAGGCCAGCCTCTGATTCGATGACAAACTTTAGCAAACCATGAGAACCGCCATGCTCGTCAAACAACACATGATTACAGCGCTCGTCATCTTTGCGCTGATGCTCCTTGTCTTACCGGCATACGCCAATGACCAGATCGGGGTCGTTCAAACAGCCGAGGGGGAATGTCGCGTGCACAGGGGGGACAGCATTCTCAAAGCTGTCGAGGATCTGCCGATAGTGCTCAACGACACTGTCTCCACCGGCTCAGACGCCCAAATCCGCATTGTCTTCAACGACGACACCGAGCTCATTATTGCCGAGTCAAGCCAGGCCTCCATTGACACCTATGTTTACAGTGACGACGCAGCCGACGTGCTGTTCGAATTTACCAAGGGAACATTCAGGACCATCACCGGCGAAATCGTGAAAAACAACCCCGATGGGTTCAATATACAAACGCCTTTGACCACCATCGGCATACGGGGTTCTGATATCTACGCCATCATACAGAGCGGAGGAGAAGAGACCGGTGCGCTCCACCTGGGAGAGAACCACACGCTCGAAATCAAGACGGCAAAACAGACCTTGAGCATTAAGAGCAGCGGCCTGCGGGCGCAGATCTTTCCGACCGGGGTCATTGTCGGTCCTACCCCCATACCAGAGGACCGCTCCAAAGCCATGTTGAAGCTGGGAGCCCGCTCAACGTCATCGCCTAACACGCCGCCTGTAATCAAAACGCCCACTACCACCCCAAACCAGGTGGTCAAACCACCTACCGTGAAGCAGCGTCCCCGATTCGATAATTTCTAATCTGAGGGCACTGAAACACGCCAGAGACTCCCTGAAAAAGGGCTGACGCGTATAGGTTCGATCGTGCCAGGCGCTCCCTCAAAGAGGCCGAGCAGTCGAAAATAGACGGACGTGACCATGGTCTGATCCGTTACTGCGAGGAAATCCGTTCCGTCTGAAAAGACCAGATAGGGGTCTGGCAGCGAGGTGAAATCAATATCGCCGGGCGTCTTGCCCGTGGCATCAACAACACTGCCAAAAGACGCGTACCCTTTGTCAATCATGGCCTCAGGCACAACGACAGAATTTTCTTCCGGCAAATACCGGAACCCGGTCTTGGGGAAGAGGTCGAGACGATTCAGCACCTGTGGCGGGTGCTCGTCAAAGACATGCGCAAAGGCATACAGATAGCCGACAGTGGTATTGACCCGTGCCGGGAGAACCAGCGCGACCGGACAGGGGAAAGGCGTTTCCTCGGATTCAAGAGCTGCGCTGAATTGCTTGATATATCCGGCCCACTGTTCACCCCTGCGGCTGGTATCAAATGCTCTGGAGGATGTGTCGGCAAAATGGTGCATCCAGCGGGCTGCCGCGCCCATATCTGCCTGCACCAATGGATACGCCGCAATGAAACAGGTTGCGTCCGTCTGGGAGCCGCCATCAAAAAACGTATCCATCCCTGTCAGATATTTGAAAAAATACCCATAATCCCACCATGTCCAGATCAAGGTATCCTGTGAGAATGTTTCCCGTACGGTATCGGCCAGCGCGAAATCGTCACGGCTAAAATACGATTCGGGTTCAAAGCGAGCCGCATTGCTCCCCGCGCCCACAAAGAGTACTGGCAGGCTGAGGGCCAGCAAAACGGCAGAAGCCCGAGGATCAACCCTCATAAAACGATCGCACAAAGCTCCCAGCCACTGGATGGTCACGACCACCCCATAGACCGAAAACAGCGCGGCAACAGGGACAAACAACGGAATGAACCGCAACGAGAACAGCGACGCCACACCGAAACTCCAGGTGGACACGATAAACATCGCCTGCCAGCGGGCGCGGCATCCATACACCATGGTGCCGAGAGCTGCGAGGATGAACAACCAGACACTCCCCAGGCTTTTGTCCCCCAGCTCCACAAGACCTATCCTGCCAAGCTCCGTGATGGCACTGCTCACAAGCGAATACTCGGTGCCGCCAAAGACCAGCTTCAAATGAGCCAGGGCGTATGCACCATAGCCGCTCCACGGTTTGACCCCACCCACAGCCAATCCCACCACGCATAGGAGACCGCCGAGCAGGAGCAGTTTGAGGACATGATCAAACCGGCTGTGTACGGGATAGAGGAGATATAACAGCACAAACCCGGCGACCAGATATCCGCCGGGACGCCACCATTCCCAGAGAAAGAAGAGAAGCACCACATACAGCCCACCCCACCCAGCGCGGTGTTTTCTGCCAATGGAAAAGCGATACAGCGCATACAGGGCGCAAAAACACAGACCGGGCACGAGACTGTCGGTGTCGAGAAACCCCACGTGAGTGCGACTGAGCCAGTAGGGTGCGAGCAGTGCGAGCAGAGGAGAGACAAGCACCACGAACCGGGAGCGAGTTTCCATGGCCCAGGGCAAAACCCCGAGCAGCATGGACAGCCCGAATACAGGGCCAAGATACGCTCCCAACAGATGCAGCGTATCCGTGTCGGTTCCTGCTACCGACGCCAACAGGTAGGCCAGCAACATGGACGGCCTGGAATCGCTCAGGACATCCATGAGCGTTTTTCCCTCTCGGGCCAGAGTTCGGGCCTGATCCAGATAGAAATAGCCGTCATTGTTGCCCACCACCGGCACGCCGCTCCAGCACAAATCACGATCCGCAAAAAAATGCGTATGGTCCATGGCGAGCAGGCCTGAAAGCGTGACAGCGCACAGACACACCGCAACAAGCCATGGGGTCAATCCCAGGCGCACGGTCACCATGACTGCTCCACATCCCGCAAGGCAGCGGCCACAGCCCCGCTCCAGTCTCCATCGTGGTCGATACCACGAATTTCCCTGATGCGAACCATGCTCGTATCCGACATGCGATCGACGTACGAACGGACCTCGGCAGGAGGAATGATGGAATCATCACGGCTCACGATATGCACCTGCCGGATGCCCTGGACCTGTTCGGCCACATCGGCCGGGTTCAATGAATGCCGCAACGGCGAAACCCCATGAAATGCCGTCCAGAAACGGTGATCCAGATTTCCTGCCGCAGTCACGATGGCACGCACGTCACTCCGTCGGGCAGCGAGGAGCACGGCCACGGCACCACCGCCGGAATACCCCACCAGCTCAAGCTCGCGAGCCCCGGCCATGACCTTGGCCTGATCAAGCGCCAGGGACATATCCGCAACAACCTGTTCGGAAAACCGGGCAGAGGTCCAGAATGACGTCGCGCAATTTCTCAGGTTCTCCCCTTCCACAAACTGGCAGGGACGGGCGAGATACAGGACGGCTGTGCTGGTGTCGGCAGCGGCCAGAACAAATGCGGTCGCTTCATGTGGTGTAGGGTCCGATGAAGGCCGTTTACGCGACAGCCACGCCAGCCCATCTCCTTCGATATAGACCCGCAAGACATCCCCTTCTCCGCGCAGATACCCTTGCATGTCAAAGATGTCGCCAAGAAAGAGATTCGCGGAAAAGCCGTGGTCATGTGCAAAGGAATCCGCCTGGAAATTTCGACCACACCCACTGAGCCAGAGCACGGCCAGCAGCAACAGCCCGACCGAAAGCATCCTTGATGTGGCACACGTCCTCAACCCCATATCCGACTCCGGTTATCCAGCGTATTAACGCTGCGTGTCAGTCTCTTTGGCTGCAGTCTCGGACTGCCGCCCTTTGAGTTCCTGCAATTCCGCTTCATATGCAGCCATCTTCTGCGCAAGGATACGGATCTGCATTTCCTGCCGGGTTCTCTCCATATCCATGGTCAGCACTTTCACGAACAAAAGACAAAGGGCCAGAACAATGGGCAGGACCGGAGGATAATGAATACCGACGCTCTCCCCGATCCAGTCGGCAACGGCTGGGAATAAACCGAGAACAAGCGTGCCTGCCACCAACACCATCCACCACAGGGTATGGAGTACGCCCAGACGCTGCCGTCTGACGAGCAAGAGGACACTGGCGGCAAAAAGCAACGCGATCACCGCGGCAGGAAGATTAAATACCATCATACTCTCTCCAGTTGTCCCGCTGCTTCGAGTCCGTGACCCAATCGGCACCGATCGACACGCACGTCTTGAACATATACATGGCGACCGCTGACCACGAACGGAAAACCCGCGAACAGCCGTTGCTTCTGGAGCACATGGAGACAGGCAGCTCTTCGCAATGCAGCCCCCTCCGGCGGAGCAGGAGCAGGACGCCCAGGTCCTGATAATCGTAAAGGGAAGCCTCTTTTGAGAGCACGGCTTTCACGCTCTCACGATCATACAATCGCAATCCTGATGTGATATCGTCTATTTTCAACCGTGTCAGGAAGATGAACAACCGCCAGACCAGGCGTCTGCCCATACTCCCCCGGTCAGGACAACTCCCGATAAGCATATTGGCCTCTGTTTCCCCGTACCGCTCCATCAACTGAGGGAGCGAATCAGGGTCATGCTGTCCGTCCGCATCCATGGTGAGAAAAAAATCATACCGGCCTTTTTTCATGGCATACAACAGCCCGGCCTGGGTAGCGCACCAGGCACCGGTGACAAAGGGAGAACTCAAGACCGTGGCCCCTGCTTCCAGCGCCTGTTCACGGGTCGCATCATCGCTGCAATCGTCGACGACAAAGACATCGCACCCGTAACGCAGGGCTCCTTTCACCACGTCGCCCACGGTGTCCGCTTCATTGAGGGCGGGGATAATAACAGCGAGATTCTTACACTCTTTCATTCATCTGCCAATACTCTGAAATGCAACACACTGACAACCCGATTATGCAATCACACGGCACAGACAAAAAAAGGGGTGGCTCAGAGCCACCCCTTTTCACTTGTATGCATACAGGGACTAGAATTCATAGCGGACGTTCAGATGGCCGCTATAGGATTCGAAGTCGGAACGATCCAGTGAGCTGCTGCCCTCAAGATTGAAGATCCACTGATCGGTTACGTACCAGTTGACACCCAGGACAGCGCCGAATTCGTCATAGTCTGAATTCGTCGGCCGTGTCGAAGAGCTGGTATCCACGAAATACCGCAGAGCCGTATACGGCTGCAGGCCGTTCTCGAAGTAGTAGGCGGCCTTGCCTTCCAGGTTCAACTGACCGAGGTAGCTGTCCGGGTTGGCGACATTGGTTCCGCCGCGGGAGTAGGAAGACAGATCACCATGCACATACATGTATCCGGCTCGACCACTGAAGGTCCATTCCTCATACATGAAGTACTGTGAAATACCGATGTTGGTCAGATACCGCTCGGAGTCATACCGACCGACATTGGTGCCGTCATCATCCTTGTAGCGCGAATCGGTGTAGGCAAACGCCCCGTCAACAACAGTAAAATCCGTCAGATTATACGCTGCATACGGCATGATCGTCCATTCGTGATCGGTCTTGAGAGAGCCGGTATCAGCCCCGCCGTTCCAGTCTTTCTTGTCGAGATCAAGGACACCGAACCCGGCGGCAAGGCCGACCAGCAATTCATCGGTAGCCCGGTAGTCGGCGCCGACCATGAGGTTGTACGCATCAGCGTCGTACTTAGCGCCAGAGGTCGTGCTTTTGAAATTGGTATAGGCACCCATGGCCCAGATACCGATTCCCATGGCCTCCTCACCAGAGGCGAGGCCGAGTTCTTCAACATTCGTGGAATAGGCGAAATTACCCTTGCTATCAATTGTGTTGTTGGCGCTCTGCTCGACGCCCGCAGGTATGGGAGCCGCAATGGTCGCAACTCGTCCCTGCACCATTGTGGTGAGGGCCTGACTACTGGTACGGACAACGTCACTGGTGGACTGCTCCTGTCCGTTCGTCTCTGCAGATGCCGCCACAGCCCAAAGCAGGCAGACAAGTAACAGGGAAAGGAAAAGGATGCGGTTCACGGTTCCAACTCCAACGTTTATTTTAAATTTAATATAATCATTATTAATTAACAACATTTAGTTCTTTATGCCTCATTATTCAAGCAAGTCAAGTAATACCCAAAAAATTTTAGAGAAAGACCAGACAAAGTGTCACCCCCTTTGCCAGGTCGCTACCGTTTGCAGGCTTGTTCGAGTCCATGTGTACCGGGCGGCCAGGGCAAGCCCCCTCTCCGACATGCCCCTCAACTGCTCCGGTTCAGCAAAGAGCGCGTCAAGACAGGCACCGAACGCCTTGGCATCATGAATATCGGCAACAACCTCGACGGCATCCCCGCCAACTTCCCGCAATGCCCCGGCATCCGATGTCAGGACCGGGCAGCCACAGGCCATCGCTTCGACAACAGGCAACCCGAACCCTTCATATTCACTTGGCATAACAAGCATTTTTGCTGACCGATAGAGTTGCGCCAGCGTTGCATCCGAGACATAGCCCATATTCACGCAGCCGCTCAAATCATCGTCGCTCCAGCCGCTCCACCCCACGGTCACGAGCGGAAGAGCCGTGCGGGCAGCGCCCAGGGCAGCGACAAGCAGTTCCCGATTTTTCCTCGGATCGCCGCTACCGACGAACAACATAAATTCATCTGGAAGACCGAACGCATCAAGAGCCTGTATCGCGATGGGATCGGGCGTTTCATTGAACTGCTCCGGGTCGACTCCCAGAGGTGTCACCGTGATCATTTCAGGGGCAACGCCCAGATGTTCGACCATCTCCTGTTTGGTGAACGCCGAAACCGCACAGAACCCGTCCACCAGAGGTAGCCGCTCCCGGAAGTATCGGTTGGCATACCGAACCCGCTCGGGCGGATGCCATTGAGGAAACCGCAGCAACGACAAATCATGGACGGTCAAGATCGTCCGTATGCGCTCCTGCGGAATATACGGGAAATAGCCCGCCTCATGGTAGACATCAAACCCCTCGCACAACTCACAGAAGTGCTTTTCTGTCCTGAAATGCCGCAGCAACCGCGCGCCGTAGGCAATGGGAGTGGGCAGTTTCCACAATAATTGCCCCATACGCTCCTGCCATCCGGCCCCTTGAACCACGGGCGGTAGCTCCACAATACGATCGCCAACGAAATAGGACAACGCAACCGTGTCACGACACTCTCTCTCACAGGCGTTGGCCAACCCGCGCAGATAGCGTCCGATCCCGGTCCCCACAACAGTCATGGGTAGTGCATTGATAAGAATCCTTTTCATTGAACCTGCATCATTCCTTATCTGCGAACCAAGCGCAACACCCGCGAGGCTTGCTTCACCATCGTGTCTCGCGTAACCACTGCCATGGAATGCGCATTCTTCACATCAGCAAATACGCCTACCCGGTCAGAGGCGGCATAGAAACCTGTGTCAGGGACCTGTCCACGGAACAGGTACGTCAGGGACACGACATTACGGTCCTCTGTCATCAGCCGACCCCATTGAAAGGCACGACAACCACGCTTGAAGACGGGGTAGCGATCACCCGGTGCGCAACGCTCGGGACCTGTGCCTTTGCACCGCTGTCGCCTGTCTTTCCCCTGCATCTGCGGACCGCAATCAAGCGGGCACGCCCGGATGTCATACACCTGCATCTGCCCAATCCTGCCGTGCTCTATTCCCGAATATTTCCTGCCAACGTCCCTGTCATAGCCCATTGGCATGCCGATGTGCAGGGAACACCGAGCGCCGCGGTCCGGGCCTTGTACCCGCTCTATCGTCTTTTCGAAACACCGTGCCTGTCCCGGGCCAGCCGCATTGTGACCACCTCTCCACCCTACAGGCAGTCCAGCCCTTCGTTGCGCAGGTGGCACACCAAGACCGCAGTCATCCCACTTGGCATTGATCTGAATAGATACCCGGCACACGACACGGTGGAGCAACCCGACAGGCCGCTCGTCCTCAGCGTGGGAAGATGTTCATTTTACAAAGGATTCGAGCACCTTGTCAGGGCAGCTGCCGCAGTACCAGAGGCGGACTTCGTCATTGCGGGAGACGGCTCTCGGCGCTGGGACCTGCTCCGGGAAATCGACCGCCTTGCCCTATCCGATCGCGTGCACCTGCCCGGAGCGGTGTCTGACAGCCAACTGCGGCAGTACTACAAGCAGGCCTCCCTCTTCTGTCTGCCGTCCGTTGACCGCAGCGAAGCCTTCGGCGTTGTCCTCCTTGAGGCCATGCGCTACGGGTTGCCCCTGATCTCCACGGCCATCCCCGGATCAGGTGCCGCCTGGGTAAACATGGATGGACACACCGGAATCGTGGTCCCACCCGCATCACCATCCGCACTGGCGCAGGCCATCAAGGATATGCTCCACAACACGCAGCGAACCGAGGAAATGGGCAAGGCCGCCCGCGCCCGACTCGAAGAAACATTCACGATACAAGCCGTTGCTCAGTCATTTCAAGCTCTGTACCGGGAGGTTATCGCCAACCCCACTGCCTAAAGCAGAACAGGGTATCAAGTATGGTGAACAAAAGGATCTCCTGGCCCGCCCCCACACACATCGGCTCAGGGGCAGGAATCAGAACGTGTCGGTTGACTTTCAAGCCAATTGGTACCTGCTGAAGCGCATCGGCAACCAACAAGATCGATCCACGTATTTCAAGACCGGGACGGCCCCTGTGTGTTCGCCATGCCTCTTCAATCTGCATTTACTCACGACAATGGCATATTTTTGCTCGACCTGAGAAACGCGCTCCCTGTCCTACTGTGGTTGTTTATGGGAATGACGGATACGGTCAGAATCTTTAGCAAGCACAGTAGACAACAGACATGCCACTTCTGTTTCCGCACCAAAATAGATGTATCCACACGTATATTACGCCAATAACAGAACATCCATCCGCCAAGGCCAAGTTTCACAAAATTATCTTCTTGACTTCCAAGCCAAGCCATATACGAATAAACACAAATCAATACAGAGGAAGTGACAGCTCACGCAGGGAAGTGCCAGGGCGAGACAAGAGCCGCCCGGAAAACAGCTGTATTTCAAACCCTTAGACCTTTTTTTCAACTCCCTGAAAGCGTGTGTGCCGCTCTTCTGGCCGCACATCATCCAAGCGTATGCCTCCTGATGCGCTCGGTATAAACCACAGCGTAGAACCCAAGATCGCCATGCACAAAAACAAGAAATTTGAACTTATCTTCAAAGATCGGATAGGCATTGTATTTGATATTACGAAGCTTATTCAACGGCATGAGATGAACATCGTCTCCATGGAAGTCGAGCAACAGGACGGCTATGCGCAGGTTGCACTGGAGATAGATGACCGGGACAAGACGGTGGACACCGACACGCTCCTGAAGCTCTTTTCCACACTTCCCGGCATAAAAAACCAGATCGAATTGAAGCGACTTCCACAGGAGAAAAGAGAACTGTGGTTTCGCATTCTGTTTGACGGCATGAGTGAAGGGATCATCTCCGTGGACTCCAGAGGAATCATCAGCACGGTCAACAGTGTGGCGTGCCGCATCCTGGACATGCCATACGAGGCGTTGATCAACACCCACGTCCGCGAGGTCAACCCCAAAGACAACATCCTGTTGGATTGTGTCGAGAAACGCATTCCTGTGAGCAGGAGAAAGTCTGCCGTTACCAGCACGGGCCGAGTCGAATTTTACGGGTCGGCAAAACCGATCCTCAATTCCAAGGGAGGCTTTGTGGGCGCGGTCCTGCTGATGAAGGACCTCAAAGAAGTCAAGGCAATGGTCGATGCCGTCATGACGCCCATTGAAATCAATTTCAATGACTTCATCGGAGAAAGTCGTGACATCAAGAACCTGATTTCTTTTGCCAAAAAGACCGCAAAGCTGGAAACAACCATCTCCATCACGGGCGAGAGCGGCACCGGCAAGGAGCTTTTTGCCCAGGCCATTCACTTTGAAAGCGGCAGGAAAGGCCCGTTCATCCCCATCAACTGCGCCGCTCTGCCGGAAGCCCTCATCGAGAGCGAACTCTTCGGTTATGTTGACGGCGCCTTTACCGGCGCCAAAAAGAAAGGCAAGCCCGGCCTGTTTGAAGCCGCCAAAAACGGCACCATTTTTCTGGATGAAATCGGCGACATGCCCATCAACACACAAGCCAAGATACTCCGTGTCCTTCAGGACGGCTTTGTGCGCAGAATTGGCGGCGTCAAACACATTCCCGTGAACGCCAGGGTCATTACCGCCACCAACAAAAACCTCCACAACATGGTTGCGACAAACGATTTTCGGGAAGACCTGTTCTATCGCATCAACGTGTTGACGATCCAGATCCCTCCGCTACGGGAAAGGTTGAGCGACATCTCTCAGTTGGTCGCTTCATTCCTCCAGCAGTTCAACCGGAAACTCCAGAAAGAAGACCAGACCATTACCGTGGAAGCGCTGGAACAACTGTCCAACTACAATTGGCCGGGAAATGTGCGCGAACTGAGAAACGTCATTGAACGCGCCTCCATCCTGAGCGATTCCAGCAAGATCACGACTGAAGTGATACACTTCAACACCAAGCCTCTGGGATGCGGGCAGCGATGCAGAACAATCCCGCCCATCGAAACGGACAAACCCCTCAAAGAATTGATTGGCAAATATGAGCGGGAGCTGCTGCTTGACGCACTGAACTCCACTACCAGCATCCGAAGCGCGGCAAAAAAGCTTGATCTTTCCCACACCGCGCTGCTGCGCAAAATCCAGAAATATCAACTGCGAAACACTATGGAAAACAGTCCCTGGGAATCCCCCGATTCCATCCGCTGACACAGACTCACCGAGAAGCGCTCAAAGGCGCACCCTGCCTGCCCCTCCCACACCCCACCATACTGTGCGTGATGGAAGCACAGGCTCCTTCAGCATGAGACAATCCGCCCCCGAATTGAACCGCCCTTCAACAGCGGTAACAAAAGCACAAAGTGGAACCAAATCGGACCACTGAACATAAAGTCTTTTAATCCGACACATTACTCTCGAAAGCCCTTTCTGCTGGAAACATAACGAACCAGTACATGGTCTGGGATCAAACCGCCCCGCCTCTACATCCTGTCCGCAGAGCACAATTACAACACACTGATATCATATTCTTTTTGAGGCATTATGCTCGAAAAAACCAGATACTCAGGAAGTTGGCATGAGGATTGCCAAAGGGGAGCCACGAACCGCCAAGGCAGGAAAATGCCCTGGCACTATTACAAGCACCCAATTTTAAGGAGAACACAGAATGAAAGTCGGAATCTTGAAAGAAATTAAAGCAGCAGAGAACAGAGTATCCATGACGCCCACCGGAGTCGAAGTCCTCTGTGCAAACGGCCACGATGTCGTTGTCGAAACGGCCGCTGGCGTGGGAAGCGGATTTTCGAATGAAGAGTACGTGGCTGCCGGGGCCAAGATTATCGACACACCTGCCGAAATTTACGCCACAGCCGACATGGTGATGCACGTCAAGGAGCCGCAACCCTCCGAATACGACATGGTCCGCGAAGGACAGATCGTCTTCACCTATTTCCACTTCGCCCCTGATGAGCCGCTGACCCGCGCGTTCATCAAGAACAAGTCCATCGCCATCGCCTATGAAACCGTTGAAGGCCCTGCCGGAGACCTGCCGCTGCTCACTCCCATGAGTGAAGTCGCCGGTCGCATGTCCATTCAGGAAGGCGCTAAGTACCTTGAACGCGACTTTGGTGGCCGCGGCCTCCTCATGGGCGGTGTGACCGGTGTCGCGCCCGCGAACGTGGTCGTCATCGGCGGCGGTGTTGTCGGAACCAACGCGGCTCAGATGGCCTGTGGCCTCGGAGCAAAAGTCTCCCTGCTCGACATGAATCTGGACAGACTCCGCTACCTCTCCGAAGTCATGCCCAAGAACTGTTTCCCCATGATGAGCAGCCCGGCCCTGCTGCGCGAGCTGCTGCTCGAAGCCGATGTCGTCATTGGCGCGGTCCTCGTCGCCGGTGCCAAAGCGCCCAAGCTTGTCACACGCGAGATGCTGAAGTCCATGAAAGACGGCGCCGTGATCGTCGATGTCGCCATTGACCAGGGCGGCTGTTTCGAAACTTCCAAGGCCACCACGCACCAGGACCCGGTCTTCGATGTCGAAGGCGTCATCCACTACTGTGTCGCCAACATGCCTGGTGCCGTTCCCGTGACGTCCACCATGGCACTGACCAACGCCACCCTCCCCTATGCTCTTGAAATCGCCAACAAGGGCTGGAAGCAGGCCGCCATTGAGAGCAACCCCATCAAGACCGGACTGAACATCGTCAACGGTCAGGTAACCTACAAGGGTGTCGCCGACGCCTTTGACCTTGAATATGTGCCTGTCGAGAACGTTCTGTAATCGGCGCCGATCAACACCATATACGCATTGAATATGGAAGGAGTTTGCTCTGGGAATCCAAGGTAACACGACCAAGGAGATCATATGGATTTTTTGACTGTATTGGACGAATTAGTTGGTAAAGTGGGAGCATTTGCCTGGGGTCCCCCCATGCTGATCCTGCTGGTTGGAACAGGTGTATGGCTGACGCTTGCACTGCGTGGGATTCAAATACGAAAACTGGGATACGCGCTCTATCTTGCCCTCATCAAACGCAAGGAAGAAACGGACGAACCAGGAGACATCACCCACTTCCAAGCCTTGATGACAGCGCTCTCGGCAACAGTCGGGACAGGAAACATCGCGGGTGTCGCCACTGCAATTGCAATGGGTGGCCCGGGTGCCCTGTTCTGGATGTGGGTCACCGGCCTCGTCGGCATGGCCACCAAATACGCCGAAGCGGTTCTGGCCGTTAAGTATCGTGTAATAGACGAAAACGGCGAGATGAGCGGCGGCCCGATGTACTACATCTCGAAAGGGCTGAAAAAGCCATGGCTTGGAGCTATGTTTGCCTGCTGCGCCTCAGTGGCGGCCTTTGGCATCGGTAACATGGTCCAATCAAACTCTATCGCACAAGCGGTCAAAGCAACCTATCAGATCTCCCCGGTTGTTACCGGTATCGTTCTCATGGTGTGCATCTCCGTCGTCATCCTTGGGGGCATCAAGAAAATCGGTCAGGTGACCGGTTTCTTTGTCCCCATCATGATCATATTCTACATGGCTGGCGCATCATACATCATCATTACAAACATGGCAGGCATTCCTGCCGCTCTGAACCTCATTTTCGAGCAGGCATTCAATCCCACCGCCGCGGTCGGCGGGTTTGCCGGAGCATCCATAATGATGTGTATCAGGATGGGCGTGGCCCGCGGGGTTTTCTCCAATGAATCAGGCCTGGGAAGCGCCCCTATCGCGGCGGCCGCAGCCCAGACCAAAAGCCCTGTCACCCAGGCGCTGGTGTCCATGACCCAGACCTTCATCGACACCCTGGTGGTCTGTACCATGACCGGCCTCGTCCTGATCCTTACCGGGGCCTGGTCAAACGGAACCACCGGCGCGGAACTCACAACCATCAGTTTCGCAACAGGCATGCCCGGCGGCGCACATGTCGTGACCATCGGCCTGATCCTGTTCGCCTATTCGACCATACTGGGTTGGAGCTACTACGGAGAAAAATCCATCGAATATCTGCTCGGTGTGAAAGCGATACTCCCGTACCGCCTTCTGTTCATCTTCTTCGTAGGGGCGGGAGCCATTGCAAAACTCAGCCTTGTCTGGAACATCTCAGACACCCTGAACGGCCTGATGGCCATCCCCAACCTCATCGGCCTGATCCTGCTGAGTCCAGTTGTTGTCTCGGAAACGAAAAAGTATTTCGAGTCGATCAAAAAGACGAAAGAGGTCGAGGCCATCCAATCACCAGCGGTACCGCAAGGGGAAGAATAGGTCAGGATATCCTGCCCTCCCCCTCGCTCACCAAACAAAAAAGCGGCTTACGGTACAGTACCGTAAGCCGCTCTTTGTATTGCAACGTGCGCTTATGCCGGGTTCATCACGGCTCAGCACCTTCAGGCTGGGCCGGGATTGCTCCTCGACAGCCGAACCGATCTGAAAAATCCCGATCAAGGGTAAACTTATCCGATCACCGCAACATGCCGAACATCAGCGGAATGGTCAGCACGGAAAGCGTCGTGGTAAGAAAAACCATTCGTGATGCCAACCCTGCGTCACAACCATAGGAACGCGACAGCGCCACGGTCAGCAACGCCGACGGCATGGCCGCCTCAAGCACCAGCACATGAACCTCCCAATGATGAAACGTCATGAACGAGGTCGGCAACCAGATTATCACCGGCTTCAGGATAAGCTTGTTCAGCGCCACGGCCGCGCCCACCACGACCACGCTACGGATGTTCTCGAACTTGAGCAGCACGCCGACAAGCAGTGTGACCATCAGGGTATTGGCCGTGCCCGCGGCCTTGAGCGCCTGGACAACGGTCCCGACGACAGGGCCGTCCACGGGCAGCTTGAAAGTGGACCATGCAAGTCCCGCCACCACGGAAACAAAAATCGGTGACTTGAAAAACGCCAGCGCTGCCCTGATGCGGGCGTCCGGCGAGGCCGTTTCCCTGCCGTAGTAAATTGCGATCATGGTGCCCAGGGTGAACAGCGCCGGTCCAACGCCGATCTCCGAGACCATGACGGCCTCGGTCATGGCTGCCAGGTTACCGGGAAACACCTGACTTATGAGCGCGTAGCCCAGAAGTGACGAGCTGCCAAACCCGGAGACCAGAATCATGGCTCCGGTAGCCGGGCGATCCAGCCTCAGCACCCGGGCCGCAATCCAGCCAAGCGTCAGGGCGAACAGTTCCGCAACGAACATTATCAGCGCCAGCCACGCCTGCGACCAGACGATTTTCGTATGGGCCAGAGATACGAAGATCAGCGCGGGTAAAGTGCAGTGAGTGACGAGCTTCGCAAACACGCCGGCGTGTTCGTCCTTGAGAAATCCTTTATGCCGAAAAAAGGAAGCGAGACAGATCAGGCCGAGCAGGACAGCGATTGAGGCGACAAGACGGCCGGTGATGGGCATGAGGAACTCCTTGATTTGTCCGGAGAGTCACGGCTGAAGGGAAACAGAAAGGTATACCAGCCAGTTGGAATATCCGTGTTTTCCATACTCGCATACCATTCCGCTACTGATTTTGGCAACCTGCACAAGAATATCCGGACAAAACCTGGGCATCGCTCACCTGAGATCAACGATTTGGAAGCGGGTCCTCCAATCTGGGCGACACCGTCTATCGGATGGGGCTCGTCCTCCTCCCTCGGCGCAAAGGTCGATCAGGTCTACCTCTCAACTTTGCATCATATCCAGATGTAAAGCACCCGAATAATAGGCCCATTCTACTACCATCTGATGTGGGCCAGCTTTCGAGGGGCAGGCCATTTCGCTGTCGCCTAAACTTCTGCGTGGCGAATTTTTCATCAGACTCTTCTTCCGAGTAACTTCTCACACGTTCTTCGCCAGAAGGCTTTCGGAGTTTGACCTTCTTCGAATCAACATCTTCTTCCGGCTGTTTTTGCTTTTCTGCCCGACAAAACACCCTGCTCCAGTGGAAAGGCGAGCGACCCATTGGCCATGCTTAGATGCTGTTTTGTATGCCATCACGATTCTTCCGGTAGAACTATCCAGTTATCGAATCACATTAAATTCCAATGTATGACTCCGCCCAAAACCATCTGAGACTGAGGCTTGGTGTTTGCCAAGCTGCATTGAATAAAAAAGTGTTTTCTTGTCCGAAGTTGTGCCAATAAAAACACCATCAACATACCACCAAAGGATTTGCGAAGGATCGGAAGATACGGCCTTCAGGTTGATTTTCTGAAACCGAGAAGGTGTATCATGACGCACAACGTATGTGGTTGTGGCCGAGGGCGAGATAATGGTTGGAGGCCTTCCGCTCGGTACATCCGAGCAATAAGAACTCAATGGGGGCAGCTTGGGCACAGATTTGCCCTGCGAGGCCAGCCATGCCGCCAACTCTGGCGGGACGGTGCGGACAACCGTGGAAGTTGCAGGCCTAGCCATAACACAATCACCTTCAAGCAAATCACCGGTTTCAGCATCAACCAAAATCCGTTTGTGATCGGAGCAACGACCAATTTTCAACTTTGGTCCAGCTAACGCCGTATATGTTTCAGGACAATCAGGCCCTGCAAGAAGATGACTGGCCTTGCAGATCTTGACAGGTCGCAAGTTAGGCGCATCAGCTAAGCGCAGGTCGCGAGAACCGGTAGTAAACGCACGGAGAATATCAAAAAAAAGCGGACCGGCATGGACTGCTCCTGAAATTCCTTTCACGACTTTGCCATCAGGATTACCCACCCAGACCCCGACGGCAAGAGTATCGTCAAAGCCGACAGCCCATGCATCCCGATGCCCAAAGGAAGTACCGGTTTTCCATGCTGCAATAGGACGATCCTGAGTCAACCGCCAGGAGTCTGGCATGTCAGGTCGCGTAACTCTTGTCAGGATTTGGGAGATGGTGTGAGAGGCTTCCGGGCTGAACAGTTGCTGCTCCACTTCATCAGAGTGGCTAACGATACGCCATGGTCGATGCCTCCCTCCTTCGGCAAGGGTTGCATAGAGGTTGGCAAGGTCTAATAGACGGACCTCGCATGTCCCCAAGGCCAGGGGCAAACCGTAAAATGAGGGCGGGCGGTTAATGGTCTCAAGTCCGCCTCTTTTCAACAAATCATAAAACTTGTTTAACCCGACACGAGTAAGCTGGCGAACAGCAGGAACATTCAGTGAACGGGACAATGCTTCGGCAATGGTGACTTGCCCGGAAAATGTGCCTGAATAATTTTCAGGTGTGTATCCAGCAAAATCCGTCGGAACATCAAGCATACGTGATTCAGGTATTGCGAGCCCTTGATCAAATGCCAACGCGTATAGGAAAGGCTTGAGCGTCGACCCAGGAGAACGACGAGAAATTGCATTATTGACTTGGCCTTGTGTTTGGTCATCAAAAAAATCAACAGAGCCGACCATCGCAAGCACTTCACGTGTTTTCCTATCAAGGATGACGGCAGCAGCATTAGAGATCCCTTCCTGCCTAATTCGTAACACATGCCTGAACAAAAGCTGCTCAAGAGTTCGTTGTTTGGAAATATCCAGCGTAGTAACCAGATTAGGTTCTGCTCCTAAGCGATGTTTGACAAAAAGAGAAAAATGTGGGGCCAGCATGGGTGAAGGACGACGATGCGCGACCATGGGCTGCCGCATAGCTCTCTTCGCCTCAGCTAAATCAACGACCTTACGACTTGTAAGCAACTCAAGCACCTGATTCCGAATCACCATTGCCCGGTCAGGGTGCCGCGCAGGATTGTACCAATTCGGAGCACGCGGCAAGACCGCCAACAAAGCACTCTCACCAAGAGAAAGTTGGCTAGGGGGCTTATCAAAATACAACAGTGAAGCAGCCCCCACCCCCATAATGTTGCCGCCAAAGGGGGCTACATTCAAATATGCCTCAAGCAGCTCGGTTTTTGAATATTTTATTGAGAGTTGAATAGCCCGAAAGGCCTCTATTACTTTAGCTTCCAAAGTGCGCGACCGAGGATCAGACATCCGGGCTATCTGCATAGGAATCGTGGAGGCTCCAGAAACGACTCGTCCGGCAACCAGATTACCCCACGCAGCACGGACGATGGCGAATGGATTGACCCCCGGATGCTCATAAAACCACCTGTCCTCAGACTCTATCAAAGCCTTTACCAAATCTGGTGAGACGTCTTGCAGAGTGACGGGAAAACGCCACATTGAATCTGTGGCCAAAAATCGTCGCAACTCAATGCCGGAACGATCCAAAACCCGCGTCCCGGAGGGAGGCGAAAGCCACTCCTCCGGGAGAGGAAATAAAGCATCAAGCAGGCCGAAAGCCAATGCGGCCACCAATGGGAAGCTTGAAAGAATCAAACCTCCATAAAGAAAGCGACGATTCCATTTCATGACAGGCTATTCCTTTCGGGTAACCGTCATTTTCCCAAGCTCTCCCAGAGCTTTGATAGAAGGATCATACATCGCCTCAGCCTGCACAGGAGGCAGATTGTATACGCCAGGCGTTACAGCACGGAGTTGCGTATACCCCACGCGCCATGCATCTTTATAAACATCTGTGAAAAACAGGATTCGATCATCCCTGAGATCCTGATGCCCTGAGATGGTCTTTTCATTGCCTTCTATGAAAGCAGCTGATTCAGTAGTGGCAAGACGGGCATTCTCCACCTCCAGACCGGCGGGGAGAAGCAATTGCACAACGGTGTCTTTTACGTTTCTTTCTGTTGCCTTGATGCGTGTCCGCATAATCACCAAATCTCCCTGCTGGACATTAGAGAGATCAAGCGGGGCACCATCTCTGTCAAGGAAGAACCTTTCAACAGAAAGTCCCTCACTGATAGGCTTCAACGAGCCAGGTGTTGGAATACCTCTTGAAGTGACCGACCAATAAACCGGAGAGTCTCCAGTGGAGAATTCAGCCATAATCGGAGCATCACCAGGAATGGCATCCTCGGTGAAAGCCATCTCATCCAGGAAGGCGTACTCGCTTTTTCCCGAGACAAGCTGGCCGCTCAAGGGCCCTGCGTTACCAGCCATTTTTCCCAATGCTGAGAATGTCAGGCCGTTTTCCAAAGTCGTTGTCCAGTAATACCCTTCCATCAATTGGGACACTTTCGCAGTCAATTCCGGGACCAGACTATCACCGGGATGTGCATCAGCGAGAACCATTAGCATGAGAGCATATTCACTTAAGTCTGAGCGCATGTCCCCCCAATATCTACCGGAGCTTACTCCAGGTAAGTCCACAAGAAGGAGGTTGAATGAATCCACATCGCCAGCCAGTGAATAAGCGCAAGCCAGCAAGACGCGAGCTGTTGCCGAGAGCTTTTTCATATGCTTGTCACGTAGCTCATCCATTGCACCTCGATTGGGACGACCGGCCTTGGAGAGATTGTAAAGGGCATATGCTGTTGTGTCCAAATCGCTACGCTCGTTACTGAGCTGTCCCATATAATCCAAAGCCCGAACCGACATGCCTGACACAAACCCAGCCTGCTCTCCTTCAAGAAGGAAGTGGGTCACATAGGCACTAACCCACGGACGAGGGCTATCTTCGCCAGGCCAGTACGCAAAACCACCATTGTTGGTTTGCATGGTTCTCAACCGTGTGATCGCTGCCTGTACTGTACGTGCTGGGCCTTGCTTGTTGATCAGGTGGGGCGCAAAAGCCTTAGCTAGATCACCAAACCTAATAAGAGGGAAAGCCTTGGAAGTCGTCTGCTCGGCACATCCATACGGATAGCCCAACAAATATTCCAACTTACCTGTAAAACGCGCCATGGGAAGTCGACTCAAAGCAACCGATCTCGTGACAGTCCCCGGCATGTAGCCTTCTGGGGATGCAACAAGTTGTCCACTGCCTTCCGAAAAAGCCCCGAACGCAAGTTCTCTACGATACGGGACAGCAGGCCGGACCGGGAGCTCGGTAACGACTCGACGAGATTCATTTGAAGTCGATGCACGAACTGTTATTTTAGCAGCACCGCCAGCTCCAAACCTGGCAAGCAGCGGTATATAAAGGGTCTTCTCCTCGCCATCCTCAAGCTGTAAATCCTTGGGGTAATCTCCACTGATCTCAACCGCACCCTCGGCGACTATCTCAACAGAAACTGCTGCTTTGTTCCCTATGTCGTTTCGAACCGTGACAGGCATTTCAATAGAATCGCCAGGCGAGAGGAAGCGGGGCAATGTCGGCGTAACAGCCAGAGGCGAACGAACCAGTGTCATTGTCCTCGCTTGTCCAAACCGTTTACCGTCAGCAGCAACGGCAACAACCCGCAAGGCTCCTTGGAAATCCGGAAGCGTCATTGCATAACGAACAATGCCATCTTTGTCGGCCACAAGAGGCCCGGACCAGAAGGAAACAGGCTTAACTCGGCGGATACCTTCCGTGCGCATGAATTGACTTTCTGCCTTCATGGCCATGTCGCCGCCGACTTCGATCTTTCCTAGAATTTTGGCCATATCAGGGTACAACATGGCGAATGTATCAAAACTATCTACGCCAAGAGCGCGTCGAGCATAGAAGTAGTCAAACGGGTCTGGATCTTTTGAACCGGCAAGCTGCATTATTCCCTCATCAACAGCAGCAACGGTCACAATAGCCCCAGGCTCAGCTTCAATTTCGACCATGAAATCAGATTCAGGCCTGACCTCACTCGGAGCAGAGACATGCAAATCAATTTTGTTTGATTTGTTATCGACAAGGAGCGGGACTGCACCAAAGGCGCGGCCAACAGAGCCTTCGGTAATATCGCTGGCCTTGCGCATAAGTAGTGCGGTCACATAAACATTGGGCACATACTCTTTTTTTACCGGGAATCGAACTTCACCAGTATTGCCTTCAAGCTCTACCACTTTACTCTCAAGGACGTTTTCCCCTTCAATGCTGACAATCACCCGGCCAGAGAAAGGGGCCCGCAACTGAACAACAGCTATATCGCCAGCGTCATACTGTTCCTTGTCCAAAGCCAGCTCTATCCGTGCCGGATTTTCAAGAGCCCAAGGGGAGTAGCCCCAACCGCCACAATAAAAGTTGGTACCTGCTGCAGCTCCCGTAGTAGGAGACAGTATCTTCATTGTGTAGCTGCCGTAGGTCGGGGGAGTGAATTCGACAATCTGTTTGCCAACCCCAGATGGGACTTTGATGGATTCAATCAACTTCGGATCATTGACCGATTGATATCGGTACTCCCCTGATGGAGTTCTCCGAACAACAGTACGCCATCGATTTTTATACAACTCCGCCTGCAACTCATCAAATTCTACGGGGGTTCCATCCTTGCTGACCGCCACGAAATCGAATTTGACAGGTTTACCGTATTCGAAGCCATTTCTTTCCAGGTTTTTAACGCCCAAATAATAGCTGTACGGATGTACAAGCACTCGTTTCCGCGCGGTCACACCACGCCCGCCGTTCTCACTAACTCGCCCATAAATGACGGCTTCAAGGGCGGAAGGCGGCATCAACTTGTTGGGAATCTGTATAGAAAACGACCCATTACCTGCCCCATCCAAAGAACTTTCCTTGGCGTAGAACTCCTGTGGCTGAAACGTTCTATCAGAGTCGCCGAATGAGTATCCGGGGTATTTAGAAGACGTGAACGGAATGGCCTTAAGGACGGCACGTGTGGAGACTGGAAGATTCGCCGCAGGTGGACCAAACAAGTAATGACTTTTCACCTCAGCAGAAATCGATTGCCCAGGCTCAAAAGCCTCTACTCCTGTTTCGATTTCAACCTTGATGCGGTCAGGAATGAACTCCTCGACATTGAACTCGTATGTGCCTACGACTTTCTCCCCAACGCTCAAGGAAAGAGAGTATCCCCCAGTTAAAGCAAACTCAGGGACGGGGATGTTGATATCTGAAATGCCGTGCGCATCAGCGGTGAGTTTTATTTTGCGAATCTCACGCCCTTTAGGATCTTTCTGTGAGAGAACCAACGGCATATTAGACGGAATGGAGAAATCATCATTTCTGACGACTGCGACAGCCTTTAAAACCTCTCCCGGACGGTAAAGCGTCCTTTCGCCATAGATATACCCTCTCACACCGGTGGAAGATATGGTTGCACCGGCTACATCAAGCCCAGCAGTATCCACTCTGAAACGAGAAGGTAATAGAAAGGAAAAATCACCTGTATTATTCTTCGCAACGATCAGATAGGGGGTTCCTTTCGGGCTATCCTGCGGCAGCTTAAGTTTCGCCACTCCTTGTGCATTCGTCAGTTTCTGAGCAAGCTTCTGATTTTTATCACTTATGAGATCAATGTAGATTCCACTGATTGGTTTTAACGTTTTGTTCGAAACAGCCCAAACCGTAAAATGCGTTTTATCTCTTTTGGCAACCAGTCCTATATCAGTGATAAGGGCCCAACGCTTCGTCACTTTATCATCATGAGTCGACAGACTTAAGCGATACAGCCCATTGCCTTTGCGAGACAGATCATAATCAAGTTTAACCGGAACACGTATGATTTGGTTCTTTTTCTCAGGAAAGGTGATTTCTTTTTCATATACCTTCCCGCCAAGCGACTGTGGGATTTCTTCATAAATCCAATCATCATCAAAAATTCTTTGCCCATAGTGACTGAGCATTGAAAACAGGTTGTTAGGAAACACTCGATCTATCTGCAAAACGGCTTTTGAGGTATTCACCGCTTCAACCACCATCGCTGCTTTATGCGGTATGGACAAAGGCAAAAAAATACCAGACCCAACAAAATCAACCGAAGCCTTCAGATCAGGCATAACAACTGTTCCCTTTACGTCTGATTTCAGGACAGCGCCATCGGCGGCAGTCAGGCCGGATCTCATGGTCACCATATAGGTTTTGCCAGGCTTAAAATTACCCATGACAACAAGCTCTTTGCCTGACGAACTCAGAGAGTAATCCACATTGGGTCCAACATTGAGAAAAGACTTCGCTGTAGCGGGGGCCATTGGTGTTGAAAATGCCAACCAAAGCGTTCCACCTGAAGTACTTGATTCTGCTCGCCCCTCCTTAAACGTCAAAACCGGATTTTGAATAAGTGTTATCTCCTTGAAGCACGCTTGACCTAGTTCGGCATCGCTGCCAGCCTGCCTGAGCTTCGCGTCTACAAGAAGCTTGTACCTTTTCCCTTTTATCGATTTTTTCACATCTTCAGAACGCACAGCCAAGCTTCGAGAGCTCCAAGAAGTCGTTACTTGCAACGACAGCTCTTTATCATCAGATTCATCAACGAGACGGACATGAGCCAAAAGGTCCTCGGGGGAAACCGGCTGAGTAAATGAAAGGTTTGCATAGATAGAGGAATACCCAGGGCTCTCTCCGGCATTTTCAGACAAATCAATAGACGTTAGCTGAAAGCCGCTGACTTGTTGTTCATTTCCAGAGGGCGTTTGAAGCTTGGGTATGTAATCTTTGAATATCCACGCTGCTTGGATAATGACGACTAAGACAAGAAAACCGATGCCAACTTTTTTCACATTAGGTAGTTTCATGAGAGACCTGGCTTCTTTTTTTCAATCTGCGTACAATATTAAACTTAATGGATTTCCTACAAAACAGTTGAATACATATTCGTATATTCTCGCTGAATCAAGAAGCTATAGGTTCATTAATCGACTTTTTTTCATACCACCGTGTAGAGGCTGTAACAGATACAATTTTAACAGGCGGTTAAATACGAATGCACGACTTTATAGCTTACTACAGAGTGAGCACACAGCGACAAGGACGTAGTGGACTCGGGCTGGATGCCCAAAAGCAGTCGGTGATTAACTACGTTGAGCAAGTGAACGGTAAGCTACTCAACGAATACGTCGAAGTCGAAACCGGCAAGGGAGCCAATGCACTGAGCAAGCGACCCCAGCTTCGTGAAGCAATTGCCAAAGCCAAGAAAGCCAAGGCCGTACTCCTGATTGCCAAACTCGACAGGCTTGCCCGTAATGTTCACTTCGTTACTGGCCTCATGGAAAGCAACGTGAAATTCGTTTGCGCTGACATACCAGAAGCGAATGAACTGACCCTGCACATCATGGCGGCCATGGCCCAGTATGAGTCTCGACGGATTAGTGAACGAACCAAGGAAGCACTTGCCCAGGCCAAACTCAGAGGAGTGCGCCTAGGCAACCCCAGACTGCCTTTGATTAACAAACCGAGGCACGACGAGGCCAAGGTCTTTGCAGAGCGCCTACGGCCAATTTTGGAAGGATTTCTGGCATGTGGAATGACCCAGCGGAGGATGGTTGAGGAGCTGAATCAACTTGGCATCAAAACGCCGCTCGACAAGCGGTGGCATCTGCCCCAATTGAACCGGACACTCAAGCGATTGGCTTTGACTTAATCGCTACCGCCGAACAGCAATTCTTCCGCTTCTTCGACTGGCATGTACTTGCCGACCATACCCCAGCTGCCGACCTCTACCAGCCCTTCGCGTATGCGCTGGACCGGCATGCCACCCACTTCAAGCAAAACGCCTTGTTCAGCAAAGAGCGCCTCCAAACGGGTAGCCTGTTCTGATTTATCTACCGCACATTTTCTATCCATCCCATAGCTCTAGCAATATGAGCAATGAGGGCAAGTGGTTATTGGTATCATGTGCTGAGTATTCCGCTTTGCTCCGTGCCTGAATTGGAGTATGAGCATGCGTAGCTCATTACTCATCAGGAGATACGATGACCCAACTCACACAGCAGAAACTTGAGCGCCACCTTTGGGGCGCAGCAGATATACTTCGCGGCAAGATTGATAGCTCTGATTACAAGCACTATATTTTTGGTTTGCTCTTCTTCAAACGCCTCTCGGATGTGTGGGAAGAAGAATACGAACTGCGCATGGCCGAGTACAACGACTCGGAACTGGCCGCCGACCCGGACGAGCATCGGTTTCATATCCCGAAGGGTGCATTCTGGAACGATGTACGCAAGAGGACCACGGACATCGGGCAGGAGTTGAACAACGCCTTTCATGCCGTTGAAGACGCCAACCTGCGCTTGCAGGGCATCTTTCAGGACGTTGATTTCAACAACAAGGAACGCTTCCCGGATGAAACCCTGGAACGGCTTCTCCAGCACTTCGACAAATACCGGCTGCGCAAAAGCGAAGTGGCGGCGGATATGCTCGGCAATGCCTATGAATACCTGATTGCCCAGTTCGCGGATGACGCTGGCAAGAAAGGCGGCGAATTCTATACCCCCAAGCAGATTGTGAAGCTCATTGTCGAGGTTCTGGCCCCGGACGCCAGCATGTCTATCTATGACCCCACTTGCGGGTCTGGCGGCATGTTGCTCGAAGCATTTCATTCCATTGAACGGCAAGGCAAGAACGCCAAGTCGCTTCGACTGTACGGGCAGGAGATGAACCTCAACACCTGGGCCATCTGCAAAATGAACCTGTTCCTGCATGACATCGAAGATGCCCAAATTAAACGTGGTGACACCCTGCGCAACCCCAAGCATCTGGTGGGCGAATCAAAATCTCTGATGACCTTTGACCGCGTCATTGCCAATCCCCCATTCTCCCTCAAGGACTGGGGGCATGAAGTCTGGAGCAAGGGCGACCCGTTCATGCGTGACACATACGGTTGCCCGCCCAAGTCCTATGGTGACCTCGCCTTTGTGCAGCACATGGTCGCCAGCCTGAACGAGCAGGGCAAGATGGGCGTTGTACTACCCCACGGCATCCTGTTCCGTGGCGGCGGTGAGGGCAAAATTCGCCAAGGGCTGTTGGAAAAGGACTTAGTAGAAGCAGTCATCGGCCTTCCTACCAATCTTTTTTATGGCACAGGCATCCCGGCCTGTGTGCTGGTGCTCAACAAGGACAAGTCTGCCGAACACAAGGGCAAGGTGCTCATTGTCAACGGCGAGAAGGATTACGTTGACGGCAAGAATCAGAACACCCTGTCCGACGACAACGTGGCCCGACTGGTCGATGCGTTCCGTTCATACGAAGACGAAGACCTCTTTGCCCGCGTGGTGGGCTTGGAAGAAATCGAAAAGAACGACTGGAATCTGAACATCGCCCGCTATGTGGACACGACCCCGCCGCCGGAGCCGATTGATACGGCAGCCGAACTGCGCAAGCTCCAGGAGCTGACCGCCAAGCGCGATGAAGCCGAGACTGGGATGCTGCGGAAAATTAAGGAGCTCGGGTATGAGTAGCCCCTCGCCTCAAAACTGGGGCGCTCCCAAGTTCAAAGAACTGTTCAAAAAATTCACCAGCAAGGGCCACCAACAAGAAGAATTGTTGTCGGTCACCCAAAACCATGGAGTCATACCTCGACGTATGCTTGAAGGACGGGTCATGGCCCCCCAAGGTGGAACGAACTCATACAAGCTTATCGAGTCTGGTGATTTTGCTGTAAGCTTACGCTCATTTCAGGGAGGCATTGAATTTTCAAAATTTAAAGGGCTCATCAGCCCCGCTTATACAGTTCTTCGCCCCACCACCGAAATATGCCCAGACTTCTACAGGCATTATTTTAAGTCGTCGGCATTTATCGAAAAAGAACTCTATAGGGTGACCATTGGCATAAGAGATGGAAAGCAAATTTCTATTCCTGACCTAATGCACCTCTCTGTTCCGACCCCCCCTCTCCACGAGCAAAAGAAAATCGCCGCCATCCTGAGCAGCGTGGACGAAGCCATCAATGCCACGCAGGCGGTCATCGACCAGACCCGCAAGGTCAAGGAAGGGCTGCTGCAAGACCTGCTCACACGCGGCATCGGGCATACCCGCTTCAAACAGACCGAGATTGGGGAGATTCCTGAGGAGTGGGTAGATGGTAAGGTGGACGACTTCATAGTGCTACAACGTGGATTCGACATAACCAAGAAGCAAAGAGGCCAAGGGAGTGTACCCGTTGTTTCATCATCAGGCGTCGCATACTACCATAATGAGTACAAAGTTTCTCACCCTGGCGTTGTCACTGGGAGGAAAGGCAAGCTGGGTCTAGTACACTACATGACTCAAGATTTTTGGCCGCATGATACAACGCTTTGGGTAAAAGATTTCAAAGGCAATGACCCTCGTTTCATATACTGGTATCTGATAGGATTCGGCCTTGAAAAGTTTGATGCAGCCACAGCAGTCCCCACCCTAAATAGGAACGTTGTTCATCGAGAACCTGCCGCATTCCCCCCAATAGAAGAGCAAAAAGCGATAACGGTGATACTTGATGAAGTAGACAACTCAATCCAAGCAGAAGAAGCCAAACTCGCCCAGCTCCAACAAACCAAACGCGGCCTCATGCAAGACTTGCTTTCCGGCGACGTGCGGGTACATATATAGATGAATTGGAGGCCCAATGAAATTTGAAGACTTTGAATCTGGCAAGTACAAACAGCAATTTGAATACAAAAGCTTCAGTCCTGTTCCCATCAATCATGAATGGACATGGGATGACGCCCGTATCAACAGCTTGCTGGAAGAAGCGACGACGGCGCTCACCCAGCTTGCCACCTTCTCCAGCTTTGTCCCGGAAGTGGACCGCTTCATTCGAATGCACGTTGTTAAGGAAGCCAACACCTCAAGCCGCATTGAGGGCACTCAGACAGAAATGGACGAAGATATCGTCGAAAAGGAATACATCGCGGATGAAAAGCGTGACGACTGGCAAGAAGTCCAGAATTACATCACCGCCATGAATACCGCCATTGATGAACTCAACGACCTTCCGCTCTCCAACCGCCTTCTGAAACAAACACATGCCCGTCTACTCGAAGGAGTCAGAGGAGAACGCAAAACCCCTGGCGAATTCCGACGTTCCCAGAACTGGATTGGAGGCGCAACCATTGCTGATGCGACTTTCATCCCACCCCATCAGGATGAACTACCTGACCTCCTGAGTGATTTAGAAAATTTCTGGCACAACGAGCAAATAAATGTGCCACACCTCATTCGCATTGCTATAAGTCACTATCAATTCGAAACCATTCACCCATTCCTTGATGGTAATGGCAGGATTGGTCGTTTACTCATCGCCCTCTACTTGCTCGACAAGGGACTACTAACCAAGCCTTCGCTCTACCTTTCCGCACATCTGGCGAAACATAAAGGCCTGTACTACGACTCTCTAACGGCGGTGCGCGAATCAAACGATTTGGGTCAGTGGATACGATTCTTTCTCGTAGCAGTACGCGACACAGCCAAAAAAGGTGTTCAGACATTCCAAAACATCATGGAAATGCGCGACGAAATGCAGGCACGCATCCAAGTACTTGGAAAGCGCATGCATAATGGGATAAAATTATTGGAAGAACTGTACGGCAGCCCAATCCTAACCGGGCCGCAAATCGCGGAACGCCTTGGTATCTCCCAGCCCACGGCAAATATCCTTATAAAAGAATTCGTCGAGATGGAAATATTGCACGAAATAACTGGCTACCGCAGAAACCGACAGTATTTCTTCCGAGACTATTTCAGCCTCTTCATGGACTAGTGGCACCATTTGCTTAATTCGTGGCATGGTAAAAAAAACCCGCCAAACCTTAAATATGAGTTTCTATAGTTAAAAAACCCACGCTAAATTTTATTATGGAAGTTCATAATAAAAAAAACCGGCAAAACTTTTACTAATCCAAATCATACTTACAAAAACGGCTTCAAACTTAACTAAGAGAATTCATCATGGTCACAGGCCCGGAAGATTGGTTCGCGGAAACCCCCTGTATAGAATATCTGCAAACACTGGACTACGATTGGCTGCGCCCCGAAGACAACCACGCTGCACGCGATGGCCTGAACCATGTCATGCTGCGCGACGTTTTCCTCACGGCAATCAAGCGTATCAATGGCCTGTCTGATTCCGATGCCCGCGCCGTGTATGGCGACATGCTCCACGTTCAGGACAACGAACGCTGGACCCAGCTCTTGCGGGGCGATTACAGTCGCAACGTTGAGGGCGAAGCCAAGAAGCAGACCGTCAATCTCATTGATTTCAAGAACCCCGAAAACAACACCTTCACCGTCACGAATCAGCTTACGGTACAAGCGCAACAGACCCGGCGGCCCGACCTCGTCGTCTACGTCAACGGCATCCCACTGGTGGTCATTGAAGCCAAAAGCCCGGTTTCATACAAATCCAAAGCATCCGAAGCCTACGACCAGATAAACCAATATCAAGAACAGATTCCGCGCCTTTTCTATTCCAATATTTTCAACATCATCACCAACGGCGAGTATCTGCTCTACGGTGCCACCGGCTCCCCCGCCGACTATTGGGGCGCATGGAAAGACCCGTACCCGCGCAAACGCGACGAGTTCCCGTCCGACTTCGAGCGCGGCCTGTGGTCCCTGCTTGAACCTTCACGCCTCTTGGACATCGTGGCGCACTTCATCGTCTTCGAAAAACGGGACGGTGAGGTCGTCAAAAAGATGTGCCGCTATCAGCAGTACCGCGCCGTCAACAAAATCGTGGACCGCGTGGTCGAAGGCGAACACCGCAAGGGGCTGGTCTGGCACACCCAGGGCAGCGGAAAATCCCTGACCATGGCTATGGCTGCCCTCAAGCTGAAAAGCCACCTGACTATTGATTCACCGGAGCTTGAAAGCCCGAACATCCTCGTTCTCACTGACCGCATCGACCTCGACGACCAGATTTCCGCAACCTTCCAGGCATGTGGACTGCCCAACCCCACACAGATAAAATCCCTCAATGCTCTTCGACGCAACCTGCATCAAGGGACCAACGGCCTGACGCTCCTCTCCACCATCTTCAAATTCGACGGCTCAACTGCCCCCGTTGCAAACAGCGACAAGTGGATTCTATTGGTAGACGAATGCCACCGCACACAGGAAAAAGACCTAGGCGCATATCTTCGTGCGACATTGCCAGACGCCCGCTTCTTCGGCTTCACCGGAACGCCAGTGAAGAAAAACGATACTGACACCTACGCAAATTTCAGTCCCGAAGGCGAAGCCTACCTCGATAAGTACGGCATAGACGATGCCGTGGCGGATGGTGCAACCATACCCATCAACTACACCTCACGCATGGCGAACATGCAGATAGACGAGGCCAAGCTGGACATCATGTTCGACCAGCTTCTCGCCAACGAGCCGGACGAAGTGGTGCAGGAGGCCAAAGCCAAAGGCGTGTCCGTTGCATCCCTTGCCAAAGTTTCCAGCCGTGTTGAACTCATTGCCTTCGACATGTGGACGCATTTCAAAGCGTATGCGCTCCCCGATGGATTCAAGGCGCAGGTGGTCGGTATCGACCGCGAGGCCATCATCCTTTATCAGCGAGCACTCACCAAAGTCATTGCCGAAGATTTGATTCAGGACGGGATGGAACAGGACGCAGCTTTCAAGGAAGCAGAACGCTACTGTGAACCAGTCTACTCATCAAATCAGGAAGACGGGAAAACGAGTGAGGACAAGCATATTGATTCAATTCGCAAGGATTTGGTGAAGTACGCCCTGCCGCGTGCAGACAGAACCGAAGCAGACGTAAAAACTGACTTCAAGGTACAGGGACAACCACCCTACTTCCTGCTCGTGTGCAGCAAACTTCTCACCGGCTTCGACGCCCCTGTTGAGAACGTCATGTACCTGGATAACCCGCTCAAGGAGCACAACCTGCTTCAAGCCATTGCCCGGACCAACAGGCTTTGTGGTGCAGCCAAACAAAACGGCCTTATCGTCGACTACATCGGCGTGACCCAAAAGCTGAACAAGGCGCTGGAGTCGTACCGCTCTGAGGACGTCCAGAATGCTATGCGCAACATCGACGTGCTGCGCCAGCAACTCAAGGCAGCCCACAAAGACGTCATGGCCGTTGTGAAAGACTTCAAGAAAGGCGCAAAAGGCGAGGGTATCAAAGAAGAATTCCGGGCCTTCATACAGGCCCTTGCGACAGAAGATGCGTGGTTTACCTTCCGACGCAAAGCACGAATTTTCATCAAAGCATACGAAGTGCTGAGCCCAGATCCGGCTATCCTCGATTACACCGACGATATGAAATGGGTCGCCATGTTCTTGCCATACGCAACCCAACACTTCGAAAAGAAGCAAGACGTCAGCCTGAGAAACTACAGTGCAAAGATTCGGGACATCCTTGAAGACCAGTTGCACGCTACGGGCATATCGACAGTCATCAAGCTGCGAACTCTCACCGACCCGGAATACTGGAAAGACTTTGAGCCTGGAGGCAAGGACGAAAACGAAATCAAAGAAGCCGCCATCCGCAAGGCAACCGAGCTTAAAAAAATCCTCGTCCAAAAAACGGCAGAGAATCCACTCCAATTTGGTCCCTTCTCAGAAAAGGTCAAAGAGGTGCTGGAACGGATGCGCTCAATGCAAATCGACTTCGCCGAAGAGCTGAAAAACCTCGAACGACTCTCCAAAGAACTGACCGCCGAAATCAACCCTGACGGTCCGCTCGAAGCCAACGCACACGGTATCTACAAAATCCTTGAAGCGTTCATGCCCGAAGGACAAGCAAGCACACCCAGCGGAAACGGTGATGGCGAAAGCGCAGAGGACGGAGAAGGCTTGAACCACTTACAAGAGCTTGCTGTTCAAATCGACGAGCTGTACGCATCCGACGAGCACGCGCCTCCCGGCTGGCACACCATGGAACAGGTGAAGAAGGATTTGCGCCAGCAGGTACGCCGCATCGTCATTGATGGTGGCTTGAAGGAGCATTGGAAGAGCATCCCGCCGAAGGTCGAGGATTACGCGCTGGGGAAGTATGCGAAGCTCATCTGATATGCACACACTTGTCATCGGCAAGACCGAAATACCATATGCCATCCAAGAAAGTGCTCATTCTAAGCGCAGACGCATCGTCGTGACACCCGACCGGGTAGATGTGGTTATACCTACAGGAACGACTCAGGACGGCGCTCATAGCTTTATCCAAGCACGCCGCAAGTGGGTCTTTGACAAGCTGGAAGAAGTGCGCGAACTGCGCGAACAGCAAAGCCCCTGGCCTGGACGCTTCGTCACTGGAGCCAAGGTACTGTATCGAGGCAGACGCATGCGGCTCAATGTGCAAGAGGTTGACGGGCTATACGGTGACGTAACCTATCGTAACGGCTTCTACGTAGACGCACCCAGCAAACCGTTCAAAATGACCACTGAGGAGTATGTGAAATACGCCCTCACAGAGTGGTTCAAAAAGCGGGTCGAAAAAGATGCTGAGGAGTTTGCCAGGAAGCATGGCAAGCGATGGAGCCTCACTCCAAAGGCCATCCGCATCAAGGAACAAAAGCACCTCTGGGGAAGCTGTGGAAGGGACGACATCATCAACCTGAATTGGCAACTCATTTTTGCGCCGAAGCCAGTGCTTGAATACGCTGTGGTCCATGAGCTATGTCATTTGAAGCACCGTAATCACGTTGACCAATTTTGGAAGTTTGTGAGGTCTGTGCTGCCAGACTATGAAGAGCGAAAACAGTGGCTGGATAATAACGAAAAAATCCTGTCTAGCTAAACAGCCCTCGTTTGAGAAAGGATAATCAATGACCCTACCTACATTTCATGAACACATGCTGCCTACGTTGGAAACCCTTTCTGATGGTCAGGAAAAATCGTTAAATGAGATACGAGAGACTGTGGCTGACATGCTCGACATTTCACCTGAAGACCGCTCTGACATGGTGCCTAGCGGTAAATGCCCTCGATATGTAGACCGGGTGAACTGGTCTGTTGCGTATTTCAAACAAGCAATGCTCGTTGAAGCCGTAAGGAGGGGCGTATACAAAATCACCAACCGGGGACGAGACCTTCTCGGCACCAATCCTTCTCAAATCGACAGACAGCTTTTGATGCAATACCCTGAGTTTGTAAAATTCATTACCCCCAACAATTCAAAAACAAGTAGCGATACACAAACTTCCGCGTCAGCAGCTGATGACACCCCTAGCACCCCGCAGGAGCTAATCGACGATGGCTATCAAAAGATAGTTGACGAACTTGCTGATACCATTCTCTCAACTGTCAAGAATTGCTCTCCTGAGTTCTTTGAACGTCTGGTTGTCGACCTATTACTAGCCATGGGGTACGGCGGTTCGCGCCAAGAAGCCGGTACTGTAACCCGTCAAGGTAGCGATGAAGGAATTGATGGAATCATCAATGAAGACCGCCTGGGGTTGGATGTTATTTATGTTCAGGCTAAACGCTGGGAAGGAGCTGTTTCGCGCCCGGAAATCCAAAAATTTGCAGGGGCCTTGCAAGGACAGCGTGCAAAGAAAGGAATCTTCATCACCACATCGACCTTCAGCAATGCTGCTTATGACTTTACTAAAAGCATCGACAGCAAAATAATCCTGATTGATGGCATTCGATTGTCCAAGCTGATGATTGAGCACAACGTAGGAGTTTCAACCTCTGATACTTACGTCATCAAGCGCATCGATTCTGACTATTTCCATGACCTCTAGTGATGAGATTCGACTCGCAAAAAGGGGAAGCTGATTCCCCCTGAGTTCCCCCAAAATTCCCCCCGAAGCTTCCCAAACAACAAAAAAACGGCCTACGCAAAAGCGTAAGCCGTTAATTTTCCTATGGTACCAAGGGGGGGACTCGAACCCCCACAGCGTTACCGCCGGCGGATTTTGAATCCGCTGCGTCTACCAATTCCGCCACCCTGGCACGGGTGACGTTCTTCATATGGCAGGCGGGGTACGCTGTCAATATCCTTGTGAACTTCCTGTACGCCTGTGTGGAGTCGTTGCAGTGGCGGGTATGCGTGTCTTTGAGGCGCTGGGGTATCTTCTCCGTTGACACGCCTCCGCTTTATGAACTTAAAACCACCTGATATATTATACTAAATCAAATCAGCTCAATAAACTCCGGCCTCCATGTCATGACTGATCTGCATAAATATACCCCGTGGCATTGCAATACGATGCACAACGCATTTCCTGCCACAATCAGTGTGACCGACAGAAAAACCCTGTTTCGTATGACGCAAATCGCTGTTTCTGCCTTGTCATAGTCAATGCATGGTGGTAGCAGGCTGATGCGGATCAGTCCCTGTTTCAATAAGGATACAACATGCTTCCCATCGGTTCTATCGTCAACGCCCTGGCAATTATCGGCGGCTCCCTGATCGGGTGCTGGCTGCAATCCCGCTTTCCCGAACGCATTCGGACCATTGTTTTTCAAGGCCTGGGGTTATGCGTTCTGCTCATCGGCATCCAGATGGCGCTGAAGGTGGAGAACATCCTTATCGTCATTTTCGCCATCCTGTTGGGCGGGATAACCGGGGAGCTGCTTCGTCTCGACACGCTCCTCGACCGGCTTGGGAACCGATTCAAGAAACTCGTCCGATCAAAGAACGCGACCTTCACGGACGGGCTGGTCACCACGTCCCTGCTCTTCTGCATAGGAGCCATGGCCATTGTCGGCTCTTTGGAAGAAGGTATCCGGGGCAACCCCACCATCATCTATACCAAGGCCATCCTTGATGGATTCGCGTCCATCGCCTTTGCCGCCACCTATGGCACCGGCGTCATCTTCTCCTTCATACCGGTGCTGCTTTATCAAGGAGCCATCACCATCGGGGCGTCCTTTTTCCAACAGTATTTCTCTGACCTGATGATTGCCCAGATCACCGGTTGCGGCGGACTGCTCATTGTCGGCATCAGCATCAACCTGCTGGAGCTGACAGAGATCAGGCTGGCCAATCTGCTGCCCGCGTTGGTGTATGTGGTCGTGCTGACCTTTTTCTTCGCCTAGCCGCCACTTGAGCACCAGCCAGACTGCTGCTACGCTCCGAGCATGGATACCCCGGCGACCACACGACACCTGCACAAAGTTCTGGGCGCAACAAAACCTGATAGCTGCCAACTCCCGTTTCTGGGCATGGTTTCCAGCGTCACATCGCACCGATTGCGTTCGGTCTCCCTGCCGCAAACAGCCCTTGTCTTTGTCCTTTCGGGGACCAAGACCATCATTCAAGGTCAAGAGCGACTGGTAGTGAAAGCAGGCGAAGGTTTCCTGTACCCCGCCCGCTTGGAAACAATCATCGAAAACTGCCCGGACAAGGAAAACTGCCGCTATCTGGCCCTCTGCCTGACCTATGAGGAGGACATGCTCGGCAGAGTCGCCTCTGGATGTTCCGGCAGTGACCGCGCGCCCTCCTTCTCTTTGGAAAGGCTGAAAATGGACTGTGACGCTCTTGTGGAATCCTCGCTGAACCATCTGCTCCACATGGCCTCCGCCAACTCCAAAAACGAACGACTCCTGTCTCTCTGCCGCGAAGAGCTGCTCCTGTTGGCATCGGAACGGACCGACTGTCTGCCCCTGCTCTGGAATGCGGTTTCGACCTGGAGCTCCCGCTGCTGCCGTCTCATAGGCATGGAGCCGGGCCGAGCCTGGACCGCAGAAATTATCGCGGCCAGATTGGGGACCAGTGAACGCTCTCTGCGGCGGCACCTGAAAGAAGAAGACACGTCGCTCAGGGATATTTTCCGGGAAGTCAGACTCAACTCCGGTCTGGCCATGCTCCAGTCCGGCAGCGCCAACGTAGGGGAGACCGCCTACCGATGCGGCTACAACTCCGCCTCCCGTTTCGCCGGGCTGTTCAAGGAACGCTTCGGCGTCAGCCCGAGCCAGATATTGCAGTACAATGCCGTTTTGGATCAACATTTGGCCGGATCATGACAGCGTGCTTGCCTGCGGTTGGGTACATACTCCTTCAACACACAAGGAGACTTTTATGCACAAGACCCGTTTTTTCCTTTCCATGGCACTGGCCATCGCCCTCATTCTGACCCTTGCTCCAGTCTGCCTGGCTGACGGTTTCACGCTGACCAGCCCGACCATCACCGATGGCGGCACCCTGATTGAAAAACACCTGCTCAACGGCTTCGGCTGCACCGGCGACAATATCTCGCCCGCCCTTGAATGGCAGAACCCGCCTGCCGGGACCAAGAGCTTTGCAATCACGGTCTACGACCCGGATGCGCCCACCGGCAGCGGCTGGTGGCATTGGGTGGTGTTCGACATCCCCAAAACAACCACCGGGCTTGCTGAAGATGCTACCGGAAACGGCCAGCTCCCTGCTGGCGCGATCCAGAGCCGTACCGACTTCGGCGCCCCGGGATTCGGCGGGGCCTGCCCTCCGGAGCAGGACAAAGCCCATCGGTATATCTTCACGATCCACGCCCTGGATATTGAAACCCTTGGTCTCACGCCCGACAGCTCCGCGGCCATGGTCGGCTTTTTCCTGCACGCCCATTCACTCGGATCAGCAAGCCTGACCGCACAATACGGTCGATAATGAAAAGCCCCGTCCTCTCAGGAGGACGGGGCTTTTGTCGTATCAGTATCAAAGCTTTCAGTCTGTCTATCTGCCGCAGCCACAGCCACCGCAACCACCACCGGCTCCAGCGGCTCCGACCTTGGCGGGCGCGACCTCTTTAACTTCTTCCTCCGGTTCAAGAACACGGATGTCATCTTCGGATTCGATCTGCTTTTTGATAAGGGCGTACTCAATGACGTCTTCGAGAATACGCTGACAATCCATAACCACGATATTGTCGGCAGCCATGGCTCTTTGAAATTCCGGCTTGTCAAAAGGTCTGGCCCAGTAATTGTTCTTCAGGAAACTCCAGGCGCCGGCGTTGGGGACATCAATGGCCGGTTTGACAGCACGCAGAGAGACCTCCCAGCGGGTGTACCCATAAATATCGTCCAGGGTCTCTTCCGGGTAGCAGCCGTGGGTCGCGCTTGCCTGAAAGGAAATCATTATATTGGGGCCGACAGCCAATTCCTTGAACACCCGTCCAAAATCTTCGTGGCGTGACGCCTCAACAAGATATTCTCTGAAATCATTAGCCATTAGATACTCCTTATCAGTGCCGTAAACAGAAAAGTAGCGACATAATCACCCAATTGTCCTTCATAATCAAGGGGTTTTCGGAAATGTCGCTGAACAACGGCACACGGGATAAAGACAGTATCGGCAGCTTATCGCAAAAGCAGTCTCTGCGCAGCAGAGAAACACCGCTTCCGCACAAGGCTGGTGACGACCAGCGCCCCCAGTGAGGTCGAGGCAACCAGCATCAGCATCACGATGATCTGGTAGCGGATGGCGATAAGCGGGTCCGTGCCGGACAGGATCTGACCGGTCATCATTCCCGGCAGGGAGACCAGCCCCACGGCCATGAGCGAGTTGATGGAGGGGATCATGCCCGCCTTGATGGCCGCACGCAGGATATCCTGCGACGCCTCGCGATAGTCCGCGCCGAGCGCAAGCTTCATCTCCACCTCGGTACGGCGCGCCTTGAGATCGGAAAACAACCGATCAAGACAGATGGAGATGGCGGTCATGGAATTGCCCACGATCATGCCTGCCAACGGGATGAAATACTGCGGCGTCCACCACGGCCTGGCTCCTACCACAACGCCGGTCACAAGCATGGTCACCAGCGTGTAGGAGATGATCATGGACACAAAGGTCGGGATCACGAACGGGATGCTCCGCTCGGACACACGCCCCCGGATGATGTGGACCGCGGCGGCCACCATGCCGATAAACATGAGCAGGACCAGCCAACTCACATGGACTTCGAACACGAACTTGAGCACATAGCCCATGAGAAAAAGCTGGGCAAAGGTACGGACCGTGCCGATGAACAGGTCCTTTTCCAGCTTGAGCTTATACGAGAAGGACGTGACGCCCGCGAGCAGCACGAAGCCAAGGCAGAGCGCGAGTTGCAGCGGCCCTATTTCGATGATGGGTTGTGTCATTGGCGCACCAGCCGCAAATCGTTGATGGTGACGATATCGGTCACCCCTTCGGGCACGGTCTCGGTGTGGGATATCATGATCACGGTCACTCCTTTGTCGCTCAATGCCTGCGCCTTGTGCAGCACCACTTCCGCGCTTTTCGCGTCCAGCGAAGCCGTGGGTTCATCCAACAATATGACCTCGGGATTGAGCAGCAGGCTGCGGATCAGACAGATGCGCTGCGACTGGCCCACGGACAGTCTGTCCGCAGCGGAATCAAGGCGCACGCCATTGAGCAGAAAGGAGTCGAGGAATGCGGAAAGTTCCAGATCGGAAGGAACGGAAAGAATCTTGTTCGCCTGAAAAGAGAACGGCAGCAGGAGGTTGTCGCGCACCGTGCCGGGTAGCAGTGTGGGCATCTGCTGGACATAGGCAACGCATCGACGCAGTACGTGCGGGGCCATGTCGCTGATGTCACAATCCTTGTACCGGATGGTGCCGCCGGTGGATTCCTCCAGCCGACAGAGCAGCCGGAGCAGCGTTGACTTGCCCGACCCGGACGGGCCGCGCACAAGATAATAACCACCCTGCTCGAATGTCAGTGAGGTCTCTCGCAAAATGGTCGGCCCTCGATCGTAGGCAAAGGAGACGGTGTCGAGGGTCAGACACATTGATCAGGCATCCTTGTCCAGGTATGCCATGAACTTGGTGGCGGCCTCATGCGTCGGATTGAGTGCAAGGGCCTTGCGCAGGCTCTCACGACACTCATCCAGGTCACCCCGCTCGAAGTAGGCTCTGGCGACGTTGTAGTAGAGATTGTCGTCGTCTTCGGTAATTTCCAGGGCACGAGAATAATAGTCCACGGCCTGATCCAGCAGCTTTGATTTGCGCAGGTTGATGCCGAACTCGTTGAAAAGGTGCTTGTGTTCGGGGGAAAACGCCGCGTCCAGAGAAACGAGCCGCTCGAAAATATCACCCGCTTTTTCGGATTCGCCACGCTCCATATATGTCAGGCCCAGACCAAAGTTGGCCCGCACATTCTTCTCGTCAAAACTGAGTGCCGCTTCAAACTCGAACTGGGCGGAATACAACGCCCCCTGCTCCCGCTGCGCTTCGGCGCGCTTCAGTGTGGAGTTCATCTCCTTGATACGCGGAAAGACGTGCTCCTGATAATATTCGATTTCCGGGTTGTACCGTTCCAGAAAGTCGACCAAAGGCACGGATTCCTTGGGACCGGACGGCACATTGTTGTTGTTCAGCGGCTGTACCAGTACCAAGCGATTTCCTTCCGCGTCAGGTTCCCCTTCCTCGGCATACCAGAAGGCTTTTTGCACGGCTTTGCGCTGGGTGGTCCCTGTACCGACTTTGGACACGGTTTGAGAGGAAAACGCACCGGAAATTTTTTCGATCTCCACGTCACCGGGGATATCCACTGACGGAAGCGGGTCCTGCTCCACCTTGGAAGCCGATTGTCCACCCGGGGGAGCGGGCTTTTCGTCTGGCCGATTTTCGTCTTGGGTCACTGTTTTTCCTCGTTTTGAACTCGTAGTAATGAGGGTATGAAGATACACCGGGCCGGAAACGAAGGCAACTCATCTCATAGACACAATAAACGGACTCATGCAGGTGACAATCCACCATATATTATATAAAGCCATGGACGGCGATCACAAATCGCATTTTCGCCTGTCCCTGAACCACCGAAACACCGTCTCACACTGTTATGGAGAAGAATCATGAGCACTATCGGAAAACGCATCCGATCCTACCGGGAAAAACAAAATCTCAGCATTGAAGATCTGGCCAATCGGACGACCCTGGATCAGGACTTCATCGAGGCCGTTGAAGAAGAGGACATGTACCCTTCGCTGCAACCGCTGGTGAAAATGGCCCGCGCTCTGGGCGTAAGACTGGGCACCTTCATGGACGACCATGTTTCCAGTGACCCGCTTATCATCAAGCTGGCCGAACGCGAAGAGGAACTGACCATGCACCCCGACGGCAAGGAGCCGGGCATGAAGTTCCACTCTCTGGGCAAAGGCAAGACCGACCGCCACATGGAACCTTTTTTTGTCGAACTGATGCCCGAATCTGCCAAGGACGTCTCGCTGTCCTCGCATGAAGGTGAAGAGTTCATCATCTGTCAAAGCGGTAAGGTGCGTGTCACTTACGGCCAGGAAGAATCCGTACTCGAACCGGGTGACTCCATCTATTTCAATTCCATCGTGCCCCACAACGTGGCCTGCGGCGGAGACGAAAAGGCCGAAATCTACGCTGTCCTCTATTTCCCGGTGTAGGCGGTGAACATGACAGCACTTCGCGAGATGACTCTCGGCCAGATCCTGGATGAAACAATCGAGAAACACCCTGATCAGGAAGCGGTCGTCTATGTGGACCGCGGCTTTCGCCTGACATACAGGGAGTTCGGTGAATTGGTGGACACCATTGCCAAGGGACTCATGGGCCTCGGCGTCCAGAAAGGTGAAAAGGTCGCGGTCTGGGCCAACAACGTCCCCTACTGGGTGGCCCTGCAATTCGCCACGGCCAAGATCGGGGCCATCATGCTCACGGTCAACACGCACTACCAGTCCCATGAACTCAAATATCTGCTGGAGCATTCCGAGACCGAAAACCTGTTCATCATCGGCGAATACCGGAACCACGACTATCTCCAGACCGTGTACGACCTTGTCCCCGAACTCAGGATTCAGGAACGGGGCCAGCTCAAGACCAACAAGTTTCCCAAGCTCAAACGTGTCTTCTACCTCGGCCATGAAAAACATCGCGGCCTGTATTCCATCCCGGAACTCCAGGCCATGTCCTCCATGGTTACCCATGAAGACTACGCCGCCCGTCAGGCAGAACTCACTCCGCATGACGTGGTCAACATGCAATACACCTCCGGTACCACCGGGTTCCCCAAAGGGGTCCAGCTGACCCACTACAACATCGGCAACAACGGGTACTGGATCGGCCAGAACCAGGCATTTCAGGCCGGGGACAGGCTCTGTCTCAC
Source organism: Pseudodesulfovibrio sediminis (assembly GCF_020886695.1). NCBI lineage: Bacteria > Pseudomonadati > Thermodesulfobacteriota > Desulfovibrionia > Desulfovibrionales > Desulfovibrionaceae > Pseudodesulfovibrio > Pseudodesulfovibrio sediminis. The sequence goes on along the minus strand of NZ_AP024485.1, from coordinate 2,852,818 downwards.
CGTGCCGCTCTTCCACTGTTTCGGCTGCGTGCTCGGCGTGCTCGCCTGCATCAACCACGGCGTGACCATGGTCATAAAAGAGGACTTCGTTCCCCTTGAGGTCATGCACGCCATTGACGTGGAAAACTGTACCGCCGTGTACGGCGTGCCCACCATGTACATCGCCATGCTCGACCACCCCATGTTCGACAAGTTCGATTTCTCCAGCCTGCGCACCGGCATCATGGCCGGTTCTCCCTGCCCGGTGGAGGTGATGAAAAAGGTCATGGACAAGATGAACATGAAAGAGATCACCATCTGCTACGGGCTCACCGAGAGCAGCCCGGTCATGTCCCAGACAAAGATCGGCGACACCATCGAGCACATGACCGAGACCGTCGGTACGGCCATGCCCGAAGTCGAGATCAAGATCACGGACCCGGAAACCGGCGAAGAATGTCCGCCCCATGTTCAGGGCGAGGTCTGCTGCCGCGGCTACAACGTCATGAAGGGCTACTACAACAACGACAAGGCCACGGAAGAAGCCATCGACGCCGAGGGCTGGCTCCACTCGGGCGACCTCGGCGAGCTAGACGAGGACGGCTACCTCTCTATCACGGGACGGCTGAAGGACATGATCATCCGTGGCGGCGAAAACATCTATCCGAGAGAGATAGAGGAATTCCTCTACTCCATGGACGGTATCCTCGACGTGCAGGTGGCCGGTGTTCCCAGCCAGAAATTCGGCGAGCAGGTGGGCGCATTCATCCTCCTCAAGGATGGCGCCGAGCTTGAACCCGAAGACGTCGTGGATTACTGTCGCGGAAAGATCGCTCATTACAAAACCCCGCGATATGTAACATTCATGACGGAATATCCCATGACCGCATCGGGCAAGATTCAAAAATACAAACTCCGCGACTACGCCCACGAACTGTGGCCGGACGCGTAGGGAATAGACAGTAACCATCCGGGGGAAAACTCGTGAGAGGGTTTTCCCCCGGACGCCCTTTCAAGTACTTTTGCGCGCCGCCAAAAGAAGTACAGGGAAGCGTACAGCGATATTGGCGGCGCAGTGAAGGAAACGTCCCTTCACACACCAGGTCCCACACCGTTTCGATGTGGCGCCACATAGTTGAGGAGGATTCTCAGGGAACCTTTTTCAAAAGGCTCCCTGAGCCGCCGGAGGCATCTTTCAAGGAGGCAGTAATGGAACAGTACAAAGAGATTGCACCGCGTCTAATCGGTGTTCGTGAAGGCGTTGGTTGGACCCCAAAGGAGATGGCTGACCTGCTGGGGGTTACGGAAGAGAAGGTTGTCGGCTACGAATCCGGCACCGTGGAGATCCCGGTCGGCTACATGCTGGACGTGTCCCGTCTGTGCAGAGTGGACCTGACCACCCTGATTTCCGGTCGTGAACCCCATCTGAAATCCTACTCCCTGGTCCGCAAGGATGAGGGTTTTGCCGTGGATCGACGCAAGGATTACGACTACAAATCCCTGGGATACAAATTTTCCGGGCGCGAAATGGAACCGTTTCTGATCACGGTTCCGGCCAAATCCGGTGACGATATGGCCGAGACTGCACACCGTGGACAGGAGTTCATCTATGTGCTCGAAGGCCGTCTGGAAGTCAGAATGGGCGGCGAACCGATCATCGTTGAGCCCGGCGACTCACTGTATTTCAACTCTGAAACGCCGCACGCGTTGCGTGGTCTTGATGGCAATGAAGTCACTTTCCTCGATGTGATTCTCTAGGGCTGGCCGGATACCCCGGTCCGCCCGGAACAAGTTTTGACGTTTTTGCCTGCGAAAAATACCAAATTTGAACAGAGATCACGGAGAAAAACCACCATGTTCACCAAAGAAGAATACTCAAGCTACGAAGACTTCTGCGCCCGATACAAACCGGAATGCCCCGAGAATTTCAACTTTTCCTATGATGTCCTGGATGCACTGGACCCAAAAAAGACCGCGCTCATCCATGTGGACGATGCCGGAACCCGTCGCGAATACGACTTCAAGTTCTTTCAGGAAACCTCTTCCAGACTCGCCAATGCGCTCATGGCCAAAGGCGTCAGGAAAGGCGACCGCATCATGCTGGTGCTCTATCGCCGCATGGAATACTGGACCGTCATGCTCGCCCTGCACCGCATCGGCGCGCTGCCCATTCCGTCCCCCTCGCTCCTGACCAAGAAGGATATCTCCCAGCGCGTGAACTACGCCGGTATCTCCGCCATCATCTGTGAAGACTCCATCTGCGAGCGTGTTGACGAAGCCAAACCGGATTGTGACGGCCTGAACCTGCTGGTGCAGATCGACGGCACGACCAATGACGGCTGGCTTGATTACGAAGAACTCATGGCCACGGGCGACGCCTCCTGCCCACGCACGGCCGACACGCCCTGCAACGATGATCCCATGGTCATTTTCTTTTCGTCCGGCACCACAGGCCTGCCCAAGATGGTGATGCACACCTTTGCCTACCCGGCCTCCCATTTCACCACCGGCGCACTGTGGCACGACCTTGAAGACGGCGATATCCACCTGACCCTGTCCGAAACGGGCTGGGCCAAATCCGTATGGGGCAAATTCTACGGCCAGTGGATGGCCGGCGCCACCGTGTTCGTCTGGGACTTCCGCGGCAAGTTCGAGCCTGCCCACCTGTTGCAGATCATGGCGGACAACAAGATCACCACATTCTGCGCACCGCCCACGGTCTACCGTTTCCTGGTACGTGAAGACCTGTCCAAATACGACCTGTCCGCTCTGCGCCACTGCACCACTGCGGGAGAACTGCTGAACGATTCTGTCTTCCACGCCTGGAAAAAAGCGTTCAATATGCCGCTCTACGAAGGATACGGCCAGACCGAGACCACACTGCAGGTGGCCACCTTCAAATTCATGGAACCCAAACCCGGCTCCATCGGCAAACCCGTCCCCGGCTGGGATATCGCGCTCATGGATGAGGAAGGCAACGAGGTGCCCCAGGGTGAAGAGGGAGAAATCTGCATTCGCATCGACAAGCCCGTACTCGGCCTGTTCGACTCCTATATGGATGAACCGGAAAAGACCGCCAACGTCAAATGCGGCGACTGGTATCACACCGGTGACAAGGCCTGGGCCGACGAGGATGGATTCTTCTGGTTCATGGGACGCACCGACGACCTCATCAAATCTTCCGGCTACCGCATCGGCCCCTTTGAGGTCGAATCCGCGCTGGTCGCTCACGACGCCGTCATCGAAGCGGCTGTCACCGGTCTGCCCGACGAAGTCCGCGGCCAGCTGGTCAAGGCAACGGTCGTGCTCGCTCCGGGCTATGAACCGTCCGAAGAGCTGACCAAGACCCTGCAGGCTTTTGTCCGCGACCTGACCGCGCCGTACAAATACCCCCGCGTCATTGACTATGTGACCGAGCTGCCCAAGACCATCTCCGGCAAAATCAAACGCAAGGAGATTCGCGAGGCGGATCTGGCCAATCTGCCGAACTAACTCCATCCGAAACCACTTTAAAAAGGCGCGCCATGTAATTACATGGCGCGCCTTTCTCGTGACAACTCATTGTCAGCCGGAACGAATGGGAGAGTAGACGAGGTCAGTTTTCCTCTGTCTCCACGGCGTCCTGCGCTTCATTTTCTTCGGCTGCGGCCACGCCTTCTTCGGTCACGAGGGAGGCATAGGCATCCTTGAAAATCAGCTTTGTGGCCAGGGCATCGGCCTGTTCGCCCAGATCCATCAGCGTTTCAAGGAAGTCGAGAATGAGCAGACGCCGCTCTTCTTCGCCGTGTTCAAACTCGAATTTACAATCACCGGATTCAAAATATGTGGCCACACGTTCAAGATATTCAATGTCGAGCATAGGTAAAAATCTCCGCTATTCGTGATGATAAGGCATGTTTTTATGGATGGTTCCTGCTCGGTACAGCTGTTCAAGCAAGACCAGACGGGCCAGTTCGTGCGGCAGGGTCATGTCACTCAATCGAATGGAATGACGGGCCGCCTGCTTGACGTCATCAGACAAACCAAAGGGACCGCCGATGACAAAAACAGGCCGCTGATTGGGCGCATCCGTCCATTTCTGAAGCAGTTTTGCTAACTTTTTGGAGGTCAGACGGTCACCGAATTCATCAAGAATGATGAGCACGTCCCCTTTTTTGACCTTGGAAAGAATCCCTTCGCCCTCTACCTTGCTCTTCTCCAAGGCGGGCAACTTGCCGGGCGCGTCCTTGACCATGGCCTCGTCCAGCTTGAAAAAACGGGACAGTTTCTTCCAGTAATGGGCGCAGCCATCCTTGGAAAATGGCTCTTTGAGCTTGCCGACCCAGATGAAACCGATCTTGCTCATCTAGACGCTCTTGAGTTCCGCGGTCACCATGTTGCCGTCAAAATCAATGCGCACATACCCACCGCCAGCGAGCATGCCGGGATTGATGACCGGGGTCTTGCCGATCATGGCAACGCCGGTTGCCTCGTGAATGTGGCCTGTGAGGACGACGGCGGGCTGGGTCTTTTCGATAAAGGAACGAACAGACGGACTGCCCACATGCTGGCCATTGCCAAGCACGTCCACCTCGGTCTCAAAGGGCGGCTCATGGATTGCACAAATCAGCTGATAATATCCCTTGGCCTGGCTAACGGTCTCTTCCAGCCATCGGCCGAGCCTGCCTTCCGAGACTTCGCCCGGCGTGCCGAAGGGGGTGGGCGTTGACAGACCGACTCCCATGAGACCAAGCCCCGGAGCCAGCTCGCGCACCCGCAGGTGCATATCCATGCCCTGCGCCTTGAGATAGGCCTGCACCTCATCGGTATCCATGTTGCCCGGCTGGGCCAGAATACGCGGATTGATGGCGGCCACGGCGTCCAGGACATCTCGAACGGCGCTTTCACCGCCCCGGTTGGTGATATCGCCGGTGATGATGACGCCATCGGCCTCTGCCAGGTCAGGGATGGACCCGAGCAGCGCAGTGGATTCGTGAATATCGCCAAAAGCTATCCAATACATATGCGTTTCTCCATAAAAAAGATGGGACGACACTATCCGTGAGCGTGGAGAGAGTCAACGAGGTGGAGCGCTTCTTTCGGCTTGCAGGAATTCCTCCCGCTTAAGCGGCCACTCATTCTTATGAGGGACTTTCCAACACCACTTCCATCTGCCCGGCCTCCACAGCCAAGCCGCCGACCTGCACCGTGTCGGGCCGGCCGTTGTGACGATGTACCGTGACCTCGATAACGCCCTCCTTTCCCATGGCAACGCCCTGTCTGCCGCAATAGGAAACCACGTCTCTGTCCGGGAGTCTGCCGTGCTGCGACAGATACGCACCGCACGGCCCGTTCCCATTGCCGGTGACCGGATCTTCAGGGATGCCCACTGCCGGGGCGAACATCCTACCGCTGGTCAAAGCGAGGTCGTCCTCGTCATTGAAAGCGAACACGAAAAAGCCGTTGCACTGCGTAGCGCGGCTGCACGCCACGAGCGCATCCATGTTAGGCATCAGGGAATCGAGCGTGTCCACGGACCGGATGGGGACCATCACCTTGGAATGGCCAGTGGAGACCTCCTGCACTGGCAGGTCCGAAAGCAGGTCGTCAACAGTCAGCCCGAGAGCCGCGAGGATGCGGTCTGTGGTGTGCCGATCATAGGGCGGGGTAAAGACCACCTCGCCCTGGGTCATGATGATTTTCATGTGGTCACCGGCCCCGATGATATCAACAGGAAGCACGCCCGCACCGATCTTGGCGACATACCGTGGTATCGGCCAACCCCAATGCTCTGGCGCGGGCAAAATGCGCCCCCACGGTGGCGTGACCACAAGTCGGCACCTCTGTGGACGGCGTGAAGTAGCGAACGTGCAGTGCGTGCTCGGTGGAGTCCGGGGTGGGAATCATGAATGCGGTTTCAGACACGTCGACCGTGTGCGCCACGGCCTGCATCTCGCTCTCACTCAACCCGGTCGCATCCAACACCACGCCTGCCCGGTTACCCTTGCCCGGCGTGCTGGTGAACGCATCGACCAACAGAACTGATATTTTCTTTTTCATGGACGGAAGGATAGATTTTCCCCGAGGAAAAAACAATCGGTAGCCGCCCCCCCCTATTAGAACATGGGATCTTCGATGTGCCGCTCTGCCATGCTCCCGCACAGCGTCTGATCAGGCCTCGACCACAACCCCATCGGCCATGGAGACAACCCTGTCGGCCTTGACCGCGTACTCGTTGTCATGGGTGACCATGACAATGGAGAGTCCATCATTCTTGAGATCGGCAAGCAACTCCATGACGGAATCCCCGGTGGTCTTGTCTAGATTGCCTGTGGGCTCGTCCGCGAACAAGACAGACGACTCCTTGACCAACGCGCGGGCAATGGCCACGCGCTGTTGCTCTCCGCCGGAGAGGTGACCGGGAATCTTGGCTCCCTTGCCACCCAGTCCAACGCGCTCAAGGCAGGCGTCAGCCCGCATCTTGATCTCTCTGGAAACCGGAGCAAGCCCCTTCATGTAGGGCAGCAGAACGTTCTCTCTGGCCGACAGGAACGGCAGCAGATAGTGAAACTGGAAAATAACGGCAAAGTCATGGTGGCGCAGGGCGTTCAATTTTCCTGCCGAAAACGCGGTGACATCCTGCCCCTTGTACATGATCTCTCCAGAGTCAGGGGCAAGGAGCGTGGACAGGATATTCAGGAACGTGGTCTTACCGGAGCCGGATCGGCCCACAATGGACACGAATTCGCCATAATCGACCGAGATATCCACACCGTTCAAAGCCTGGGTGTCGACCCCTTCGGAGCGGAATGTCTTGATGATGTTTTTTGCTTCAAGCATATGCCCCCCCTACAGTGAAATGAGTGCTTCAGACGGTTCGATGGCCGACGCCTTCCAGGCCGGGAAGAACGCGGACAGGACCGAGACAAGCACGATCAGCAAACTGGTCATGGCCAGATGCGTGAGGTCAAAGGAAAGGGTCGCCGCCTCGGCCATATCGAGCACCTTGAGCATTTCAAGGCTGAGCGCGACCCCGCCAAAATAGCCGATCACGCCAGCCAGCATGCCGATGAGCATGGCTTCGAAACAAAAGATGGAAAAGATGGATGCGCGACCGAATCCGAGAGAGCGCAAGAGGCCGATCTCCTTGATGCGCTCGTTCACGGACGAGAGCATGGTCACGCCCACCATACAACAGGCGATGAAGAGAATGATGAGGGACACGGTCAAAACAAGCTGCTTGACGAAATTGACCGAGTACATCCGCTGCTTGACGATGGATTGTAGAGCCTGAATGTCCGTGCCCGGCAACGAGGCCTGGAGCTGGGACACGATATCTTCAATGGGGCATCCGGCGCACAGTGCCGCCACTTCAACAAAGCTCACCCGATCTGATGAACCGAAGTGGGCCTGCGCAAACTGCATACCCGCAAAAATAACGGAATCATCATCGCTGCCGGTGGGCATGAGCACCCCGGAAACCGACGCTGTCACCCCATCGAGTTCCAGCGTATCCCCGGGCTTGAGACTGAGGCGCGCTGCTGCCTTGGAGCCGACGACTACACCAGTATCGGATGTGGGGAATGTCCCGTCCACTGCCCAGTACCCTTTGAGCACCTGCTCCTTGTCCCAGCGGACACCGATAACGCCCACCGCGACATCGTTCGCCTTGGCCATGGCAACAAGCTTGGGCGCCACCACCGCTATGCGGTCCTTGAGTTCGATGCTCCCTGTTCTGGAGACCACCTCCGATTCGCTCAGATCGGTCACCCCAAGCGCCATATCACCCATGGAAAACCCGCCGTAACTCACGGTCAGCTTCTCGCTTTTGGGCATGATCAGGATATTGGCACCATAGGCGGTGAGTTTTTTCTCCAAGGATTCACCAACCACGCTGGATACATAGTTCAGCGAAACGATGGAGGTTACGCCAAGGGCGAAGACGAGCAAGAGGAGCACCGTCTTCACCCATTTGCGGCGTGTATTCCGGAAGGGGATGGTCAGAAGATTCATTAGAAATACTTGCTCCCGGCAATAATGGAACTTTCCATGATACTGACGACCGAGCCATCGTCAATACGACTCAGGGGAGAAGGATTGCACCCGCCCTGCACTTCGTTGATGCGCGATGAATGGAAACGCTGGCCGCAGTTGTTGCAGACCATGAAATCACCGTCCTGTGAGTAGCCTTTCTTTTCAAGATAGCACACGTCACAGGCATCAAAAGCCGCACGGATGACCCCGTCAGAACTCTTGAGCAGGAAAAACTTCACTACGCGCCCGGCAGTTTCATACTTGTAATAATGCGCTTCTCCATCCGACATGTCAGCGACCGGGATGGTAACCATGCCCTGGTCTGCGGAAACGCTCTCATATTTGTCAAAACCAAAGAATGCTCGACTGTCAGCCGCCCAGGCCAATGCGACCAACATTGCCATTACTCCAATATACTTAATTATTTTCATTTCGACCCCCTCATTTTATATTTCAGACTTCTACGGTGTGGAATTATCATCTAAGCCCTCTCGAAAACAAAGTCAACATAGTTATCACTCCTACAATTGACCTTCACAGACCGCATGTCATCCGTGGTTGATCGATAAGCACGCGATCACGCCATGCCACAGCTCCCCCCTGCCCATCCGGCAGACAACACGGGCCGTACCTTCTCCATACCCACCCAATGATCACCGGTACAAAACCAGTTGAGCAGATCACCCTTTCGCGGATGAACTGCTCAACTGGTTTTGCTGACAAGCCAAATATGGTTCGGCACGGATGCCGACAGCGTTACTTACCCGCTATTTTCCAAACGGACACTTCGGAAACGAACATGTCTTGCAATTCATGCAGAATCCGCCCTCACCAAGTCTGGCGAGGTCCTTGCGCGTCAACGTCTGGTTGGCCAGCAGGCGAGGCAGCACGATGTCGAAGGCCGTGGTCTTGTAGAACAGCGCACAGGCAGGCACGCCGATGATTTGCGCTGACTTCAGTTTGCCCACCAGCGTCATGGTGCCGGGCAGCATGGGGACGCCGTACAGCGCATCTGTCAGCCCCGCATCGACCAGACCGGCCCGCGTGACATCATCCGGGTCCACGGACATGCCTGCGGTGGTGATGATGAGATCACACCCTGCATCGAGCATGGCCGTGGCAGAACTGGTGATCATCGCACGATCATCAGAAGCGATGTCGCTCATGACGACTTCGCAGCCAAGCTTGATGACCTTGGAGGAAATGATCGGAATGAACTTGTCTTCGATAAGTCCCTGGAACACTTCGGTACCGGTAACAAGAATACCGACCTTGGCCGCCCGCATGGGCAGAATGTTCAGGACCGGCCCCTCGCCCAACGCGGTCAGCGCACGGCTGAATCTGTCGCGGGAGATATAGAGCGGGATAGCGCGGGTTCCGGCCACGCCCTTGCCTTCGGGAATCAACGCCCCGTCATGGCGGGTGGCGAGCATGACATCCGGAGACAGGTTGAAACGGCCAAGCGCGTCAAGGTCAATGGAAAGCATGCCCGGCTTTTCAGCGATAAAGTTGATCTTTCCTTCGTCGGGGTTCGCATCATAGGAGATCCCCTCACCGGCAATGCGCCTGGCAAAGGCCTTGACCGCCTCGTTTTCATGCACCCATTCATCACCGGGCAGGTCTGCTTCGAGATACACCGAGTTCTTGCCGATACGCTGCAGACGACAGACGTCACCGATCTCCAGCGTATCACCGGCCTTGGTGATCGGCCCCTTGGACTTGCCGGATTCAATGCCGGTCATATCGTGCAATGCCTTGTGACCAACGGCCTTTTCCACCGGAACGGCCTTGAGCTGAGGCGCGTCGTCACTGCACCCCACATTCTCGATCTCGATATACGGGGCCTCGCCCTGACAGCCGCGGCAGATGGAGCCGTCATTGCCCGGATAGGCCTCGCCGCAAACCGGGCACACATCAATGGCGGTCATGTGTCCGTGACCGAGAAACTTGGGATCGATCTTGATTTGCTTGATGGAACAGATGGTGTCACCGGCCTCCTTGATCTCGGCAAAGAGCTTGTCCGTGTCCTGCTCTGCCTTGGGCTTTTCCTTCATGAACCACCCTTTGATCTCGGGCCACTGGGCGAGCTTTTCCTGATCCACGGCCACGCGCCATCCCTCGCCGGAAAATTTGTCATACAGCGAGACCGCATACCGACCGAGCAGCTTGACCTTCATCCAGTTGTTGCCGGTTGAACAAAGCGTGAGCAGCTGTACCGCGTCCGGCAGACACTTACCGGACTCGACCATGGCTTCAAACAGGGTTCCCTCAGGCAGACGAGCTTTTGCCGCCGCAACCATGTAGCCGCCGATAAGCAACCCGGGTGCAGGGTACCCGTGAAATTCCTTGGCCTTTTGCTTGAACTCTTCAAACGTGTATTCACCGATATTCATGGAGTCCTCTTTTCTTAGGTTTTTGCCCGTATGAGGTATATGGAGATTGTGCTTACGTCAAACAACATCCTGAAAAAACAGACCATGCCGAGACAGACATAATGCCACAACCTTCCCGATCTTTCACACTGATAGGCACCGGTATTGTACCTGCTTCGTAACAACAAGAAAACCCGCTTATAATAAAAGCGGGTTTGCTCATTTATCGCATTGATTTTCCGGGACGGCCTGTCCTCTCGGGCAACTGCACAGGACGGGGTTTGGGCTTGGGTCGATCCGGTTTATAGTTCGGTGGCGGTCGATAATGGGGGTAATCATGATAGTTCGACCAATGTGTCCCGTAATGCACAGAGAGACCATAGGACACACACCCGGAACCGAGCATGGCCAACAGACCGAGCAAGGCCAGCGTCAACATCAAGCGGGTCCCCTTCATGCTAGAACTCCTCCGGCTGGAATTCCTGAATGCCGAGTATGCCACCGGTAGGGTCCTTGAAAATAGCCACCCGCCCTGATTTGATGTCCATCTGCGGACGGATCAGTATGCGCCCGCCATGGGCCTCAACCCGCGCCAATGTTTCCTGGATATCCAGCACGGCAACATACGGAACCCACTGCGGGCTCACGTCCTCCCAGGGAATGGAGACCACGCCGCATCGGGGAATGGCATTGGCCAGCAACTGTGTATACCGGACCTGTTCATGCACCGGCAGCGACTGAGCAGTGTACCCGACCAGGGTCGCATAAAATTGTATGGCCGCGTCCACGTCATGCGTCCACAGCTCCGCTCCAAGCCAGTATCCATTGGTTGGTTTGACATCCGCCGGATCGCCCAATGGAGATGTCACCAGAGCAAACAGGGCTTCTTGAGGGTCAAGGACCACGGCGACCCGTCCACGGTCCGGCATGTCCTTGGGCGCGATGAGCTTTGTTGCCCCTGAATCCAACGCCTGGTTGAACAGGGCGTCTGTGTTCCGCACCGAGATAAAGGAGAGCCACTGGGAGCCTTTTGCCTTGTCCTTGCGCTCAATAACATTGCCGATACGCTCATGGTCAAAGAGGATATTCTTCACCTTGCCGCTTTCCGGGTCGGTTCTCTCAAATGACCAATTGAAGACGGCATCATAAAAGCGCGTGGCCTGCACTATGTCCGTTGTGTACAGATCAAACCAGACGAACTTGCCGGTCAATTCCAAACCGGCCGCCCTGCCCGTGATGGGTGGGACAATTATTTTTGTGGCGCATCCTGATAATCCAGCAGAACACAACAGAATCAGAACCAGAATATACGGGGAAAAAAACAATTTGCATGAATCACGCTTCATTGAAACAAGCCTTTCTTATATTTGAACACGTATTCGTTATCCTTTTTTAAAGCTAGCATATTCAGTGAAGAAAAAGGAACCCGTACAAGGCAAAAAAAATAAAAAGAGGCCACTCCAAATGGAGTGGCCTCTCATGATAGCCGTATGACCTAGCGAGGTGACGTTGCGTGGCTAGGTTGTCAGCAGTGACCGATTCTTACGCCTCGGCCGGAGCGTCTTCTGCTTCTTCCTCGCATGTACAATCACATGCATCGTCAGAGGAGCAACCACAGGTCAGCGCCTGAGAGTGTCCCACTTCCTGTTTCACATCAGTGGCGATCTTGAAAAGAACCGTCACGATCAAGGCACCGATGGCATAGATCATCATGGAGATCATGAGCTCATTGCCGGTGGGCCAGTAGGAAGTAATGGTCTCGAACGGAGTGGGGTTGAAACCACCGATCAGAAGACCGAGGCCCTTGTCGATCCAGGTAGCGATCACGAGGATAACCAAAGTGAAGGGCAACAGCTTCAGGTTGTTGCGGAAACGCGGAGTCGCCAACAGTGTGATGGAAATCGCCGCGAACGCGATAAAGGTCCACATCAATGTCACCAGTCCACCGTTCGCGTGTTCGAACAGGTAGAGGATGGGATGCATGTGGCCCGGGATGTTGGAGTAGAATGAGGTGAAGATCTCCAGGGCAAAGAAGAACATGTTCACGCACATGGCGTAAGCGATGATCTTGACCAGAGTCGTCAGGGCATTCTTGTTCATCTTGAAGGACGTGAACTTCTCGGTAACCATCATAACCAGAAGGAGGATGGCGGGACCGGAACAGAACGCGGAAGCCAGGAAGCGGGCAGCCAGGATGGCGGTGAGCCAGTAGTGGCGGCCGGGCAGGCCCTGGTACAGGAACGCTGTCACGGTGTGGATGGAGAAGGCCCAGATGATGGACGTATAAATGAAGGGCTTGAGCCACTTCGGATGCGGCAGTCCCGCACGGTCAGCAGTCAGACAGGTCCAACCCACCAGCAGGTTCAGGCCGAGATAACCGTTCAGAACGATCATATCCCAGAATAGGATGGAGTTAGGTGTCGGATGTAAGACCATGTTCAGGGCACGAGTGGGCTGCCCGATGTCGACAATGATGAACAGCAGGCACATGATACAGGCGGCGATTGCCATGAATTCACCGAAGATGACCATGTGTTTGTTGGTCTTGTAGTTATGGAAGTAGTTGGGCAGTACGATCATGACACCGGAGGCGGCCAGACCGACAAGATAGGTGAACTGGGATATATAGAAACCCCAGGACACGTCGCGGCTCATACCGGTGACTTCCAGACCTTTCATAAGCTGGTTAATATAGGCCGTGGAACCTATACCAATCAACACCAGGAGGAACGCTATCCAACCATAGTATCTTTTGGAACCTTTGAGAGCTAATTCAAGCATTCTGATTCCTCCTAAATGATGTAGTAAACACTGGGCTCAGTGCCAGCAGAGGGTTTACGACGAATGGTGAACTTCTCTCGAAGGACCTTTCGAATCTCGGAATCAGGATTGCTCAGATCGCCGAACACGATGGCGCCGTGCGATGCTTCCACACAGGCAGGTTCCTTGCCGACAGCCAGACGCTCGACGCAGAAGTTGCACTTCTCGACGACGCCGCGCATGCGGGTGGGGAATTCGGGGTTCAGCTTGGACAGATCCAGATTCTTCCGGGGTTCGCCCCAGTTGAAGGAGCGAGAACCGTAGGGGCAGGCAGCCATGCAGTACCGACAGCCGATGCAGCGATGGTAGTCCATGGCCACGATGCCGTCAGGGCGCTTGAATGTCGCCTTGGTGGGACAGACGCGCACGCACGAAGGCTGCTCGCAATGGTTGCACAGCAAAGCGTAGGCACGGTGGTGCACTTCTTCTGCCAGGTGCGGGTTTTCCTGCTCGGGGAAGGTGTGACCATACTCGTCGCTCCACAACCACTTCACTTCCTGCTTGCCCTCGATGGACGGAACGTTGTGGATGGAATGACAGATTTTGGCCAGCTTGCCGATTTCTTCTTCGGTATGCAGCTTGGTGGTGTCAATGACCATGGCCCAATGCTCGGCATGGACAGCTGTGGCATTCACCTTGACCGGAGCCGCGCTACCGGATGCCATGGCCTTGGGGGCCACAGCCAGTCCTGCAGCGGCTAAAGCCGCAAGCTTTATGAAGGCTCTTCTGTTCTTTTTCATTATTTCAAACCCTCCGGCTGAACGTGGCAATCCCAGCAGTAGGGAGAGACACCGGCATCAGTGTGACACTTGTCGCAGAAGTCGGCCTTGTTGTTGTGGCACTTCATGCAGGTGTTCTGCAGACTGATGGTGAACTCTTTACCAGCGTGGTTCGTATAGGTTCTCTTGCCATCACGCAGGGCCCAATCACGCCATTGGTTCAGGAGCTGCATGTGCTGTTCGCGCATGAACTCTTTGGACTCGATGCACTCTTTTTCGCCAACAGGCATCTTGATTTCCGGGGCCTTGTATTCGTGAGTCACGACCTTGCCCATCACAAACGGGGCACAGAGCAGCCCGATGAAGATGACCAGACCAGCGACGATCGGGAATCCGTTTTGCATTTTCATTTATGCATCCTCCATGTTCGGGGGCGTCCAGTCGTCTTCCTCGTCCTCGAAGCCAGGGAGGTATTCCTGACGCATGTCCATCTTGCGCTCTTCGCCCTCTTCGAGGACCAGTGCGTTGGCAACCAGCTCGTGGGTACCGGTGATGGTGACGCCGGGAGCCCAGTAGTCGGCCAGCGGAATCAGGGTGGCGCGGTCGATGGCGCAGATACAGGCCATGGTGTTGACGCCGTGCTTTTCCTGAACATGACGCAGTGCGTTACCGCGAGGCAGGCCGCCACGCAGGCGGATTTCCATGATCTCGTCGGTGTTCAGGCCGGAACCGCCTGCACAGCAGAAAGTCTGCTCGCGGATGGTTGCGGGAGGCATTTCATAGAAGTTGTTGCATACGTTCTTGATGACGTAACGCGGCTCGTCCAGCAGGCCCATGCCTCGGGCAGGGTTGCAGGAGTCGTGGAAGGTTACTTTCAGATGATCGTTGCGACTGGGATCGAGCTTCAGCTTGTTGTTCTTGATCAGGTCAGCTGTAAACTCAGTGATGTGCAGCATTTTGGTGGCTGCTGCGGTGTCAAACACGGTACCGGTGATGGGAGACTTCGGCGTCGCCATCTGGGAACCCTGGATGTCAGCATTCATGGTATCCATGTACTGATGAACAACGCGCCACATGTGGCCACACTCGCCGCCCAGAATCCATTTACAACCGAGGCGGTTGGCTTCGGCGTACATCTTGGCGTTGAGCTTCTTCATGGTTTCGTTGTTGGTAAACGAACCGAAGTTACCGCCCTCAGATGCGTAGGTGGACATGGTGTAGTCGAGATCCAGGTAATCGAACAGGAGCAGGTAGCCCATGAAGGTATAGATACCGGGATCGGCGAACACGTCGCCGGACGGGGTGATGAACAGGATTTCGTGGCCCTTTTCGTTGAGCGGGGCCTTGACCCGGCGGCCGGTCACTTCTTCGATGTCATCGACCATGAATTCGACGATGTCGGCGAAGGCGTGAGGCTGAATGCCGAGGTGGTTACCTGTGATATTACAGTTGGAGACTGGCTCCATGATCCAGTTGGTGTTCAGACCAACCAGGTGCATGAGCTCGCGGGCCATCATGGTCATTTCCGCTGTATCGATGCCGTAGGGACAGTACAGGGAACACCGACGACACTGGGTGCATTGATAGAAGTAGATGAACCATTCTTTCAGGACATCTTCTTCCATGACGCGGGAACCGGTGAGCTTGGACAGAATCTTTCCGGCCACGGTGAATTCACCGCGGTAGACGGAGCGCATCAGCTCGGCGCGCAGAACAGGCATGTTCTTGGGATCACCGGAACCGATGAAGAAGTGACACTTGTCGGCGCAGGCACCGCAACGGACACAGATGTCCATGAACACTTTAAGGGAGCGGAATTTGCCAAGGCGTTCCTTGAAACCGTTGACCACGATCTCTTTCCAGTTGGCAGGCAGCTTCCAGTCCTCTTCACCCGGGTTCCACTCACGGACCGGACCCCACAGACCGGGAAGCTTGGATTCCATATACTCCATCTTCTCGGGTTTGGCGGGGTAACACCAGTTGCCCGGTGAAAAGTCCACCGGGGTTTCCATCCAGCCTGTTGCCGGCGGATTGTAATCTATGCTCTTGAAGAGCTCATCAGCTTTTGGGATGTCGGACATATTCTTATCTCCTCAGATAAAGAAGTATCACCTTTCGGTGAACCCTAGAGTCTAAGCCTCTTCCTCAGGGGCCTTGCCATTCTCGGGATTATCGAGCGGCAGACCGGCCTCGGCCATGGGAACACCGAAGTGCTTCTCATAATCCGCGTAGGCATGGGGCTTGATGTTGGGGTCGTTCCAGGGGTTCACGTGGTGCTTTGCACGCGAGTCGTTCGGCAGGTTCCTTGTCGGAGACAGGAAGACTCCGGGGAAGTGCATAAGCTTGCTGAACGGGAAGTATGCCATGAGGCAACTGACCAGGAAGACGTGGACGAAGAAGGAAACGCTGATGGCTTCGGGGACATGATAATGGAATGTCACCAGACCCATGGTCAGTTCCTTGATCGCAATGATGTCGACCTTGTCGTAGTAGCGCATGTAGATGCCCGACAGGGCAACGGCCAGAATCAGGAACAGCGGAAAGAAATCCGATGCATACGAAATGTAATTGACTCTGGAGTTGATCATTCTGCGGCCGAACAGCAGCAACACACCGACAACCAGACCGACGTCGGTCAGGTACATGGTGGGAGCGCCGATCTGCAAAAGGCCGTCCACGAACTCGAGACCATGCACGAAGAACGGGATGGGCTCAAGGAAGAGGCGCAGGTGCCGCAGGGCTACGATAAAGAAAGAGTAATGGAAGGTGATGGCGAAGAGCCACAGCCACTTGCTGGATTTGTAAGCGACTACAGGGTGATCTTTGCCTTCGTGCAGGGACACTGCGGTGTTCCTGAACAGAGACCGGAACGCAAACACTTCGAGAACCATGCGGAAGAAGGTCTGGGCGCCGGTCTGGGGACAGTCGAGTTTGTTCTGCGGAAACATTTCCGGATCAAACGATTTGAACTGGCCGCCGGTTGTGGGGATACGGAAAGGCACAGCACTCCGACCCCAGGTTATGACTTTGTATGCAAAGCCGACAATGAAGATGATGAACGCCGTTGTCGGGATACAGACACCGAAGAAAGTCCTCAGATGCGCTGCATCAACCCCGAACAATGGGATCAACACCAGGAGAAAGACGAACAGAAGTGAGTAAAGAGCATTCATCTACCGTCACCTCGCTTGAAGGTTGGACCCGCCGGTTCTCACACCGGGAGGCCTGCCACTTTCGGTACACGCTCAAAGGGATGGTTGATGCTTAGACGGAGATATGGATGAAAACGGTCGCACAGAAAAATAGCGAACCTGCCCCTCAATATACCTTGCCCGGCACTACGACATCGTAGGCCACCCCTTGGCGCGTCCTTAATCGGTCGACGTATCGACCGTAACGTCCGCTACCAATCCGGCTTTCCTGAGCAAACTGCTCTGGCTGCGCTTCACTTCGTCCACGCGGAACCGGAATACTTCTTCGCGACTTTTTGTATAGATGTCGAATGACATCATGGCCAGGTTGTCCACCTTGGCCTCGAACCTCAACAGGTCTTCCAACGTGCCATTTTTCTTCATTGCCTTGAAATACTCGTCGCGAAGGAGCTTCTTCAGAAGAAAAACAAAACTGATTGCCTGCGAGGGAGTGAAATCCTGCACGGCCCGGATGCGTATGAGCTTATCCAGGGATGCGGCGATTGCACCCGCGTCCTGCCAGTCGATAAGGCTTTCGAACAGTTCCCCGGTCGCCTCAAAAATGGCGGCCCCCACGGGGTTCTGAAAACGATCCTTCTGCCGAGTCCAGATTTTCTGGGTTTCCTTGGGATAGGTCTGAAGAACCAAATCGGCCCACATCTTCGACAGTTCGGCTTTGCGTTCGGCCAGCAGGGATTCAAATGTCATTAACTACTCTTATTCACTCATAAAAAACGATAACAAGACCACCCCCAACGGATCGGAGAGTCACCTTTTTACGAGTCTGCTTTTAGTAAGTTGTGAAATACATCACGTAAAACTCAGAAACATATTTCAAACCCATCGGAAAACGTCAAGGCTTTTTCAAGGAAAAACCGATTGATGAAGAGGGGAATCGTATCTTTTTTTTGTGTAAAATCGGGGAGTCTGATCAAAGACACTCGGCAACGAAGAAAAGCGATGCAGCTGGAAGACGCTAGCCCTGCTCCACCCTGTTGCGGCCCATGCGCTTGGCCTTGTAGAGAGCCTCGTCAGCACGATTGATGACCTCTTCGATGGTCTTGTCCGTGGACCGAACCAGTGTCACACCGATGGAAACCGTGAAGGTGATCTCGGCGTCCCGGACCCGGGCCACCAGCTTGGAAAAGGCCTCCCGCAGGCGTTCTGCGACCTCCATGCCCTCCCGGAGTCCGGTTTCCGGCAAGATGGCCGCAAACTCTTCTCCTCCGAGTCGACCGAAGATGTCACTCGCTCTCAGCGTGGACATGGCTGAAGCGGCCAGCATCTTGAGGACCAGATCCCCGGCCTGATGTCCATGGGTGTCGTTGACGGACTTGAAATAATCGATGTCCAGCATGAGCACGGTCAACGGGCTGTTGTACCGCTTGACCCGCTGTAGCTCCCTGATGCCCAGGGTGAAGAACTGGTGGCGGTTGTTCACGCCGGTCATGGCATCTATGGTGGCCAGCTTGGTCATCTTGCGTTCCAGGCTTATCCGCTGCGTCACATCGTGGATAACGGAGTAAAGCAACTGCTTGCCCAGAACGCTGATAGGGCCGGAATACACCTCCACGTCCCTGACAGCCCCACTGGCCAGCCGGTGCTTGTGGATACAATAGGTACGCCCTTCTTCCCTGGCCTTGTCCATTTCCATGAATATCTCTTCCGGACTCAGGGCGTCTATCTCGTTCAATTCCATGGCGCGCAGCACATCTAGAGGGTAGCCGTAGAACTCGCTGGCCGCGGGGTTGGCATCCACGATACGGTCAGTGGCAGGGTCCACCAGCAACATGATGGCGTGGTTGTTCTCGAAAAATGCCCGGTACTGCTTCTCCCTGTCGCGCAGGATTTTCTCTGCTTCGATACGGTTGGTGATATCGCGGAACGTCCCTTCCAGCGCCATGGGTTGACCGGCATCATCCAGAACAAGATGCGCATTGGCTTCTACGACTATCGACGCCCCATCGGCCCGGGAGACATGAATTTGATGTCCCCGAACCGCACCTTTTTCCAACACGACCTCTCGAAACTGCTGCCGCTCACCTTCATCCGCATACAAGAGATCGATATTCTTACCTATAAGATTTGATTCATCATAGAAAAGCAGCTTGCACGTGGCTGGATTCACCATGTTAATGATGCCATCGAGATCAGTGACCATATACCCTTCTTCGATAGACTCGAAGATGCGCCGGAATTTCTCCTCACTCTCACTAAGCACCTTCTCCGCCCGCTTGCGGGCAGAGATATCCTTGATGACACTGACGAGCCCAAGTTTGGAGCCATCGTCGCCACTGATCATGGAAATGGAATGTTCGGTGGGGAACACCTCGCCATTGCTGCGGCGCATGACATACTCGAAACGGGCAGTTCGCCCATCTTCAAAAGCGGCCTCGGTTTTCTGCACGAACTTTTCATAGTGGTCCCCATCCACATGCAGTCGCCCTGCCGGCAGCCCCTCCAACTCCGAGTTGGTCATCTGAAAAATGGTTTCCGCAGCCGGGTTGGCATCCAGAATCTCACGATTCGGAGAGAGAATGAGCACCCCTTCCCCCAACGCTACGAAGGTATTCCGCAACCAAAGTTCCTTTTCAGCCAGCGCATCTTCCATGAGCTGCTGCTCGGTGATGTCTACCCCGGAGCAGAGGATGCCCATGGGGACGTCTTTTTCATTGGTCAGCAGCCTGTTCTTCCACTGAATCAGTCGATGCGCTCCGCTCTTGGTGACAACGAAATTGGTAATCTCCTCCCCATGCGCCATGTCATCGGACAGCGCGAGATAGAGATACTCCTTGATGTCGCCCCGCTGGTCAGCCGGGATGACGAGATCAACCCACTCCCGACCCAACAATTCATCCGCTTCATAGCCCAGGACCTCACACCCGGCCTGGTTGATCATGGTTACCAGACCGGAGGTGTCCAAGGCCACAACCATGGAACCGACTATGTCCAGATAATGATCTGCCCGGCTGCGTTCCCGTTCAAACTTGCGAGAGGCTTCCACGCCAAATGAAATTTCATCCAACACCACGGCGTACCCGAAAGAGTCGTCGTCGGTTCCGGGCATATCCAATACAGTGACAGTATAATGCCGCTCGCCATCCTCCAGGGAAACAGGGATATCATACCGGATCTTCTGCCCGATCTTTCCAAACGCACGCGTGTCACGGAGAGATTCCGCAAGCCAGGGGAGATAGTCGGTAAGCGACTTGGATTCACAGGATTGAGGCGGAGACGGTTCCAGGAAGCACTCACGGGCATATTCCAACTCGCCCGGCTCCAAATCCCGCCCGATGAACATGGCCGCAGCCTTATTCATTGCTCCGAGGTTGAGCTCATCATCAAGAATGAACATGGGCATGTCCATCTGCTCGAAAAGTGTAGGAAACCTCCCATGAAGACCTGTCGAAGGAGGCGTATCGGGCGCGAGATCCACCAGTCCGTGCTTCAGATTGGCAAAAAAGGCAGCCCAGTCCGCAGTCACATCACCAGATTCGGCACCATGACTGACGACATATTCAAGGATTTGATTTTTAAACCATTCCTCATTCTTTTCCAACAGACTACGCAGGAGCTTCATCCTTTATCCAAGATAGTCAAATAATTTTTGAGCATACTACCATAGTGCCTATCATTTCGAGAACAACTTTTTCATTTGCCCGGCACAAGGAGCGCCTCAGGACCACAAGAAAAACGCTATCGACCTGCAACATAACAAAGGATGTCACCCCATCCTGCACTCAATCCTTTCCCATGACAAGCATGCACGCTCCCGCTCATCAAACGAGCGAAGGGATCAGCTGGCAGTTTGATAGGGTACGCATAATTGTTTATCTTGAGAAGGCAACGTGCTCCTTCTTCCCACTTTTTTGTTTACGGGATTATGTCGTTTCATCGAATTTTAGTTGTAAGGAGATATGGATGAAGGCCATTTATGTTTTGGTCTTGCTCATCGCCTGCGCTGCCTCAAGCGCCGCAGGGCAGCCACCTGGCTTCACACATCTTAACAGTACCACGATTCAGGGCAGGGCTCTGGAGCTATCGATTTGGTATCCGGTAGAGGATGGAATTTTAGAAGCTGTAGAAGTTGGTGGCAACGCTGTTTTCATGGGAGCCAAAGCCGCTTTGGACGTCCCATTCTCTGGGGGGACATATCCTTTGGTGTTGGTGAAGCACGGCGGTTTGCGGTCTGCCAACGACTCTGGTTCGTGGCTCTGTGCGCCGCTGGCCAGGGTTGGTTTTATTGTTGTAGAAATCAATGGACAGCGTCCGGACAACGCCGCAAGTGCCACAAATGAAATTTGGCAACGCCCCAACGACATCAGCCGTGCTCTGGACCTTCTGACGGCTCTCCCCAAATGGGCTGAGCATATTGACAGGTCGAAAATTTTCGTCGTTGGCTTCGCCCTTGGTGGCACGGCAGCCCTTGCCATTTCAGGGGGGCAGTTTGACGTACAGCGCTACATACATTCCTGCGATGACGGCAATATACATGGGCCGGACTGTGCATGGTATGCGGCGCAAAATGTCCCATTGAGTCAAGTGGACCAAAAACAGCTCGCCGTTCCTCGGCACGATCCGCGTATTGCCGCAGCTGTCACGATCAACCCGGAATATACCAAGACCTTCGTTGATGGTGCGGCCGCTATTGATATTCCGACGTTGCTTATTTACCTGGGAAACAAAGGCCAGCCAAATGACGTAATTCGAGGCCCGTCGATTCAAGAAGTCACTGTCCCCGCCGCGAACATCTTTGATGGATTTTCCATATGCACGGGAGATGGGTCGAAGATTCTGTTCGCGGAAGGTGGAGACCCCAGAATTTGCGGGACTTCCGAAAAAACGCGGGAAAGCATTCACAGATGGGTTGTGGGCAAGATCAAAGCCTTCCTTGGCGCTGATGGAGCAACTGCACAATAGATATCAGTATCAAAGGCAGCCGGCGGCCTGCGACAAGAGGTACTTCTCTTTGAGCCCACCAAGCCAACCACAATTCTCCCCTTTTACTTTTTTGCGGTAAAGAATGTGAATTCCGAAACCAGTGCAGAACCCCACAGTCTGGCAACCAGAGAAAACATTTCTCCCATAAAAAACCCCTTATTTGCATTAGCAAATAAGGGGTTACATGAAGTGTTTGTTCAATACTTCTAGAAAAATGCCTACGCTTCTACAAGCCCTTGTTTACTCTTCGGTGGTATCTTCCGAGGCGTCACTCTGCTCTTCCTGAACAGGTTCATCCACAGCCGGGGCCTCCACAGGCTCAGGCTTGAGAGTCACTACGGGCGGCTCCATATAGCGGGCAAACACCAGAAAACCGGTGTGGGCCACCATGCGGTCGTCCGGACGCAAACGGTCCGGGACAGGCTTCCAGCGACGAATCAGAATCTCCAGCACTTCTTGCTCGGCAAACGGGCCGTCTTCCAACCCGCGCAACAGTTCGGACACCTGGTTCACCGTGGGCAGCAAAAAGCCGCACATGGCACCGGGGATGACCGCCTTGGGAATGGAGTGGAGATATTCCCACGGAGTGCGCACATCCAGGAACAGAGCGTCAGCACCGGAATGCAGAAAGCCGTCCTCGATATTCTGATTGACCTGTTCCACGCGATTGGTCAGTCCGACGCGCTCCAGGTTCTTGCCTGCAAGCTTGAAAAAGTCGGCGCGGCGTTCGTAGGTAATGACCTTGCCGGTATCCCCCACAAACCAGGCCAAAGCCGTCGTGAGGCCACCGGAACCGGTACCGGATTCGATGACTGTAGAACCGGGACCAATGCCCAGCTTCATCATCAGATACCCGATTTCCTTTGGATACATGATCTGTGTCTGGCGTTTCACACCCTTGATCAGATCGTGCAGGGTTGGTTTGAGAATCAGATACGGCCTGCCGAGGTGTGTTTTGACGTATTGGCCGAATCCGACCTCGATAACGTCATCCATGAGCAGTTTTCCGTCATGGGTATGCACTTCGCCGCCCGCTTCGAGCTTGCGCAGGTATCGTTTGCCTTTGTGGCTGATGAGCAATATGAGCTGCCCGGGTTCAATCATGGTCCGGCCTCCTGAAAAATGATCGGTCTGAGGTACGGTCAGCGTGGCGGGAAGTCAAGGAAAAGGGTGCTTCCCTCACTGCCCGGCAACGACACGGTGACCGTTGTCGTGTGCGTTTCATCCGAAGTCTGCATGGAAATCTCGCCCCCCACGGCCCGCACCACCAGGCTGGCAGAATAGGTTCCAAGCCCTGTCCCTCCCATCTTGCCGGAGGTGACATACTTTTCAAAAAAGGAATCGCGGATGGCTTCAGGCACAACGCCAGTATTCGTGATGGCAATGGTCACGGGAGTACCTGATGTCAGCGCAATTGTCACCTGCTCCCCAAAAGAGGACTCCTCTATGGCGTTGGTCAGCAGGTTGGCGAACATGGACTCGAAAAGCGTCTGGTTCCCTTCCAGTGGAAACACGCCCCCGGGGGAGAGCGGTTCGCCGTCCAGGGTCAGCCTGACGGTAAGACTGTTGCTCCGAATCAATTCCGCCACCTCGTCAAGGACCGTGTCCAGAATCCCCAAGAGGTCGACCGCTTCCACTTCATGGACAAATGTACCGGCTTCAATCTTGTATATGGTCAGGGACATGTTGAGCATGCGGAGCGTCCTGCTGCTCTGTCTCTGGATGATCTCAAGCATTTCCCGCGTATCCTTGTCCAACCCGTAATCCATGAGCAACATCTTGCATGCGCTTATCACGCTGGCAACAGGCGACTTGAGGTCATGGGCCACGATACGGTCAACATCCTCCTTGAGCTGCTCCAGCCGCTTCTGCTCCGAAATGTCAACCAGGGTTTCCAGCAGGCAATCCGCCCCGTCCAGCGTCACTCCGGCCACGGTCTTGATGACCGGGATCTCCGTCCCGTCCTTTGTCATGACCAGCCGCTCACACAGGTTGATCTCCTGCCCCTTGTCAACGATGGGACAGAGCCTGTCATGCTGCGGGCAGACCTTGTCGCAACAATGAAACCCGACCAGCTCTTCCCGTGTATACCCTGTCATGTCGAGCAGGGCCTGATTCACATCAATAATGTTCCGAGTCATGGCATCGACCAGAAAAAGCCCCGCTGGCATGAAATCCATGATGGTCTGCAACCGGGCCTCGCTGTATGCGAGATGCTTTTCAGACTTGTTGCGCTCGGTGACGTCTTCTGCAAAGCCATAAAAATAATAATTCTCTCCATCCCGGTCTTCCAGCGTCCTAAAACTGAACGCGGCCTGGATAATCCTGCCATCCTTGCGTCTGAGCCGCCCCTCGAAATCCTTGATATGCGTTCTTGATTTGAGCAGCGAGATCATCCGCTCGACATCTTTCCGATAGGGCCAGATGAAAAAGGGATCCCTGAGCTCCCTGATGCGCTGTTCGATCTCCTCCGGGGAATCGTACCCCAACATACGCGCATATGCCTGATTGCGCTGCATCAGGTTGCCGCCGATGATGCCATGGACAATGGCGACCGGAGCGTTCTCGTAGAGGGCCGTGCGCTGCTCTTCCGCGATCAGCAGATTGGCTTCGACAATCCGCCTTTTATCGATTTCCTTTTCCAATGAACGGGTTCGTGCCTGAACCAGACAATCCAGCTCCTTCTGAGAACATTCGAGATCCTCCTGTGTCTGTTCCATGATATTGATGGAGGGAAGCCACCGCCAAAGCCCGATGAGCAACAGGGTCAAGCCGGCCACATACCCGACCACGGCCTTCAGGAAAAACCCAATGGGCGTCTTTCCCGCAACCACGGTCCAGTTCAACGACTCGAAGTTGTCGGTAATATCTACAATGGCTCCGAAAAGGAGCAGCAACAGGCCGATCTTGATGTACAGATAGGCGCGCCGTTCATGCACGACACCCCTGTCTGCATAGATGAAAAGCGACAAGATACCCGCAAGAAGAAAGGCCCTAAGCGTTTCAAGAGCGACATCGACCACGAAAAATCCTCCATCTGTTAGCTCTGCATGAATACCATATTTAGTAGATGCAACCAACCAGTATTCAATAATTATAATATATTCTCCTTGCTATCTGCGCGCCTTGACTGTAGCGCTTCAGTTCGCTCGCCCTTGACAGTTCCCCTTCAGTCCTTAATAAACACACAGGATTTTATTGCTCCCGCGTACGGAGGAGATTCACAACCATGGCACTCAAGTATATCTTCGGACCGGTCATGAGCGGACGATTGGGTCGCTCCCTGGGCCTTGATCTACTCGGTGACCGGGTCTGCTCCATGGATTGCGTGTATTGCGAGGTGGGAGCGACCAGGGAGTTGACGGAAACACGCAGGACCTATGTGCCCGCGACAGAACTCCTCGACGAACTGGCCCAGTGGAAAGCACTCGGCCTTGACGACCCGGACATGATCACGCTGGGAGGACTCGGCGAACCCTGCCTCAACGCGGAAATGGCCGAGGTCATCAAGGGAACGAGACGCCTTTTTCCGCATACGGACATCGCGGTGCTGACAAACGCAACCATGATGACCGACCCGGACGTGCGACGGGATCTCTGTCTGGCGGATGTTGTACTCCCCAGCCTGGATTCGCTGGTCGACGATGAATTTGCACAGGTGAACCGTCCCTGTGAAGGTATTTCGCCCCAGGCTGTTGCCGAGGGGCTGCTTGAATTCAAGAAGGAATTCAACGGTAATATATTTTTGGAAATTTTGCTTGCCGAGGGTATCAACGACTCTGACGAGAACCTCGAGAAGCTGAAGATTTTTTGCAAGCGACTTGCTCCCGATCGAGTGGACGTGGTCACACTGACCCGCCCCGGAACGGTGAAGGGGGTCCTCCCTGTGGACGGGGAGGTTCTAAGTCGCTGGCGCATGGCGCTTGGGAGCGGGAAGACCCGTTCCACCACGCGGCAGGCCTCCGATCACAAAGAGCTGAGTCTGGAACAGGTTACCTCGTCCATTCTCGCCTCCATAAACCGGAGACCGCAGACCGCACAGCAACTGGCCGACGCTTTGAATACGGACATCAATAGAGTCCGCGAGGCCGTGGAAGCCCTCACCAAAGAGGGCGACGTCACACACCGGGATGACCGGGGAGAGACCTTTTACCACGGCACAGGGCACGTCATTGAAGACTGATCAGGCCGCGCCATGATTGAAACTAATTTTTTCTCGTCATGAGGTTATTATGACCACCAAGAAAAGACGACAGAAGATGTTCATCTCCGTACTGCCAGGAGAACAGGTAGAGGTCGTTATTGCCGAAGAAGGCAAGGTAAACGAATACTATGTGGAGATGGTGCACCAGGCCAAGACCAAGGGCAACATCTACAAAGGCTACATTCACAACATCGACAACGGCCTTCAGGCCGCGTTCATCAACTACGGCGCAGAACGTAACGGCTTCCTCCAGATCGACGAAGTTCACCCGGAATACTACCTGGGCAGTCCTGCCACCAAGAAAGGCCAGCGCTTCCCGCTCATGCAGAAAGTGCTCAAGGCCGGTCAGGAAGTCCTGGTCCAGGTGGTCAAGGAACCCACCGGGAAAAAAGGTGCGTTCCTGACATCCTATCTTTCCCTGCCCGGACGCAGCTTCGTCTACACCGTGGGCCGGAGCCAGATGGGCGTTTCCCGCAAAATCGAGAATGAAAAGGAACGGACACGCCTCAAGAAGGCCCTGGAATCCTTTGAAACCACAGAAGGTGTCGGCCTCATCGCCCGCACCGCGGCTGTGGGCCAGTCCAAAGCCGCCCTTGAACGCGACTACAAATATCTCAATCGCCTCTGGACCGACATCCGGGCCAATGCGCAAAAAGAAAAGGCCCCGGCCATCGTCTACAAGGAGCTGGGTCTGGCTGCCCGCGCAGTGCGCGACTACCTGACCTCCGACGTGACCGAGGTGTGGGTGGATGACAAGGAAACCTACGATCAGATCCACCAGTTCGTAAAACTCGCCTTCCCGCGCAAGAACAATCTCGTTCGCCTGCACGAAGATCCGGACCTCTCCCTGCTGGAGCGGTTCAATCTGGTCAAGCAGGTGGAAGAAATTTACTCCCGTGAAGCATCCATGCCGTCAGGAGGCCGTCTGGTCTTCGACGCCACAGAAGCCCTGACCGCCGTGGACATCAACTCCGGCAAAATCGGCGGAGAACGCAATTTCCAGAAGATGGCACTGAAGACCAACGTGGAAGCCGCCCGGGAGATCGCCCGCCAGCTCAGGCTGCGCGACATCGGCGGCCAGGTGGTCATCGACTTCATTGAAATGAAGAACCCCAAGGATTGCCGCGAGGTCGAAAAGGTCATGCGCGCGGAGATGAAAAACGACCGCGCCAGAACCGATGTCAGCCGCATTTCCTCGTTCGGACTCATGGAGCTGGTCCGCCAGCGCCTCGGCTCGTCCGCAATCGCCATCTCCACAGAACCCTGCCCGTGCTGCAAAGGCACCGGTATCCGCCGCAACCTTGAGTGGCAGGCCCTTCAGGCCCTCAAAGAGATTCACCGCGAAGTCCGCAAGCCGGGCACCGACGTTGTGGAGCACGACTGCGAGGAAGAACTCGCCATCTACCTCCTCAACAACAAACGCGGCATCCTGGCCGATCTGGAGCAACGCTACGGCAAGGAAATCCACGTGGACATCGAATACGAATACGACGAATAGTCACCCCGTTTCCGACGCAACAACAATGCCCGGCCCGAAGCAAACACTTCGGGCCGGGCTTTTTGTTCAAGTACAGTCAGAAATAAAACACCAAAGGCTGGGCTGCACTCGGTGCGGAGCGACTCCCACCGTGAAAAATCCGGGAGTCGACTACACCTGTGCGATCGGAAGCGTGAATATGAAGGTGGAACCGTTGCCCATAGTGGATTCAACCCATATACGGCCACCATAGTGCTCAATGATTTCACGACAGATAGTCAGGCCGAGTCCGGTCCCTTTGGGCTTGTTGATCATGGTGTCAGACAGGGTTTGGTGGAACTTCTCAAAAATACGCGATTGGTCATTGGCATGGATGCCCGGTCCCGTATCCACGACCTCCACCCGAAGCTGCCCGAACCGGGGGAAGGCTCGCAGGGTGACCGTCCCATTGTCGGTAAACTTCGCGGCGTTGTTGAGCAGGTTGATAAGCACCTGCTGCATGCGATCCTGATCAGCGATGGCCTCTGGCAGGTTCGGCTCGATATCCGTCACCAGATTGACCGATGTCTGGGTAAACATGCCGCTCACGGCATTGGCCGAGACCTCCAGAACCTCGTTCATGTTGAGCAGTTCATCACGCCATCCCATTCGACCGGATTCGATCTTGTTGAGATCAAGCACGTCATTGACCAGCCGGGTCAGTCGCTCGCCTTCGAGGCTGATAATGGCCAGATTTTCCTGGATGCGATCACCCTTCTTGGTCAGGCACTCATCTCCTGAAGCCAAGGGCTTGAAGCTTTTGCCGAACTCCTTGTTCAACAGCTTGGAGAATCCGAGAATGGAGGTCAACGGTGTCCGCAGCTCGTGGGAAACAGAGGAAAGAAACGCGGATTTCATCTCATCCAGTTCACGCAACCGCTGGTTGGCCTCTTCCAGTTCCTGCGCCTTGTTGACCAGATCCTCTGTCCGCTCACGGACTAGCTGCTCCAGATGCCGGTTCAGATCGGCCAGGTCCTGCTCAGCCTTTTTACGATCCGTGATATCTTCCAGAATACCTTCAATGAAAATCAGATTCCCATGCTCATCATAAATGGCCCGGGCATTGAGCGATCCCCATATGGTCTTTCCGTCGCGCCGATAGTACTCAGCCTCGAATCGTTTAACCTCGCCCTTGTCCCGAACCTGATCATAAAAGTTCACCATATTATCGGGATTGACCATGATTCGGGAGCTCAGGGAACGGACATTGGAGAGAAATTCATCCAGGGAATCATACCCGAAAATCCGCGCCATGGCCGGGTTGGCCCGACGCAAGACACCGTCCGGGGTGGCCTGAAAGATACCTTCGATGGCATTCTCGAAGATGCCGCGATATTTTTCCTCGGCCTCCTGGAGCGTGGCATTCATGGTGTTGAGCTTGTTTTCGCGCCCTTCGACCTCGGCAGACATGTTGCGGAACTGTTTTGCTATCTCAAGCAGCTCGGCGTGGTAGACCTCGCCGAAGTCATAGGAGAAGTCACCCTTTGAGACACGGGCGATACCGGCCTGCAGCACCATGAGCGGCTTGTTCAAGAAGACGCGCAGGAGCAGACCGGTGATGGCCAGAATAACCGAGATGGACACGACGATAATGATGATCGAGACGAGCATCTGCTCATCAAGGCGTTTCTTGTCGCGAGCCAGGGTGAAGTCTATTTCGGCCCGACCAATAGTGCGGCCTTCAAAGACAATTGAGCGGATTTTGCTGAAGTGGGCCTGAGAGCCGGAAAACTTTTCATGGGCAAACACGACTTCGTTGCGCGAGCCGTAAATGCGAATCCCCTGCACCATGTCATCATGGGTATACACGGAGCCAATGAGGCGGGCATTGTCGTAATCCAGATTCCAGATGGGTACAGCCAGAATTTCGGCCACGCTGGTGATCGTATCCTCACCCTTCTCTTCGGCAGAATCCCACATCTCTTCCGATTGCTGCCAATAGATGTATCCCCCCAACGCCGTGGCGATGAGCATGACGATGACCACCAGACTGAAGGTCAGGTCCCTGGAGATAGACCGACTGGTTAACAGAGGGCGGGGATTTTTATTTTTGAATTCGCTCATGTAGTATACCGAGATGAGAATTCTTCAGGGCTTCTCACTTCACCCGATATTCTTACACAACTATTCATAGACTGTCATCAGTGTTCTAATGCGTACTTTGCCAATAGAGCATCCACAACGCCGTCCTGTTTGAGACAAGCAATCGCCGCACGCACTTTACTGGCGCGTTCCGCATCTCCATGGATGGAATAGTACACATTGGCATGCAATTCATGCAACACCAGCGGTGTGCCGAACAGCGCTCTGGAGAGGCCGTTCGCCTTCATTGAATGCTCCAGTCCGTAGATCGGTCCCACAATGGCATCCGCCCTTTTGTTGGCGACCATTTTCAGACCATAGATATAGTCCTTGATGGGAAGGACGGTGATCGACTCGATATGGGACAGCCGCGCATCGTATTGCGCCCCCCGCAGGCTCGCAACACTCTTTCCGGCCAAGTCGCCGATGGAGGAGAAGTCCGAACCTGCGCTGCCGAGAATGACGGTTTCCAGATGAAGGATCGAGCCGAGATTTTTGGCCACTGCCCGAATCCTCGGGTTCGGAAAGATAATGATGATATCCGCTCGGCCCGCAATGATCTCTTCGATTCCCCGTTCCAGGTTCACGAAACGGTTTTCTGCGGCCAGCCCCGCCTCCTCGGCGATGGCATTGCCGATATCATACAACAGCCCGGTGGGCGAACCGTCCTCCATATATCCATACGGAACCTGTTCGAGTGTCACGATCCGCAAAGGATCGGACAATGCCGGAGTGACGGAAAGCACCATCAGGGCTGCAGTCAGGAACAGGAGACGATAGAGCATCAAAACCTCTCAATTAGGAAAAATTTAGCAACAAATCATATGATAGAACACTCTATTTTGCAACACCCATTCCGCTCTTTGCTGCTTCAGACTCTCCGCTTGCCCTCTGGGCCCCTCTCTATTAGAAGGCTAGACAACCACCATGAAAAAGGCGCTCTTCACTCTCCTCATCCTGACCTGCCTTCTCCCGATTAAGGCAAGCGGACATCCCCATGTATATGTTGATGTCTCACTGGTCTTTTCCATGGACGACACAGGCCTGACCTCGGTTCACCAGCAGTGGATATTCGATGACATCTTCACCCAGGCCATCCTTGGCGATCTGGAGCTGACGCCACAGACTCTTCCAGCCGCGGACAGCCAGGAGACAATACGAACAGGCGCCTTCGCCTATCTGGCGAACTACGACTATTTCACCTTCATCGAGTCCGCAGGCAAACAGCTCCCGGTCGGAAAACCACGCAATTTCAAGGCCTCGCTTCAAAACGATCGACTGGTCTACGACTTCACCCTGCCACTGGACCTGCCATACGCGCAGATGCAGGACTTCCGCCTGGCCGTATTCGACAAGGAATATTATACGGACATCATCTACGCCGAGCTGAACCCCGTGCGTTTCGATATTCAGGGTGGAGCCACGGCACGCTACACCATCCGCCCCGCCAAGGACCACACCTACTGGAAATTCATCGTCCCCAAAGCCGTGCACCTCTCGGTCAGCGGCACGCCCGCCGCCGACACAGGACCGGCAGACGCCGAACTGGGCACCATAGAAACACCGGGCGCGTTCGAACTGGTCATGAACACGGTCCGCGCCATTCAGAAAGAACTGACCATCCGGCTGAACAACTTTGGCAAGGAAATCAGGGACGACCCGTTTGGCCCGGCCCTCTGGCTCTTCCTTGGCCTGTCATTCGTGTACGGTGTTGTCCACGCGGTCGGTCCGGGGCATGGAAAGGCCGTGGTCTGCTCCTACTTCCTGTCCAATCCGGGGTCGCTCATGACCGGCGCGCTCATGGGCAATGCCATTACCTTTGTGCATATGCTGTCGGCTGCGGCGGCCGTGGGTGTGGCCTATATTGTTTTCTCTTCGGGCATGGGAGGATTCGCCGAGGCCAGCCGAGCCATCCAGCCCGCCAGCTACGGGCTGCTCACCCTCATGGGCTGCTTCCTGCTCGTCAAGTCCCTGCGCGACTCGTTCAAAGGCGGCCTGCTGACCGCGCCAACCTGCGAACACGGCGTTGAAGAGGAAGGCGACAACATCAGGTCCGTGCTGCTGGTCTCCTTTGTGACCGGGCTGATCCCCTGCCCCGGCGCTGCGGTCATCCTCGCCTTTTCCATCAGCCTGAACATTTTCTGGGCCGGTGTGATGTCACTCATCATCATGGCCGCCGGCATGGGACTGACCACGACTCTCTTTGCATGGTTCGCGGTCACGGCCCGCTCCGTGACACTCCAGCTTTCCAGCTCCAACCGCAAGGTCTTCAACGGACTCTACGCCGCGCTCTCCATCTGTGGGGCAGGAGCCATCGCCCTGTTCGGCTCCGTCCTGCTTCTCGGCTCGATCTGTAGCTGACCCTGCTCTCATCGCTGCCTTCTCTGAAAATCGGAGAACAATAACATTGCTCGATATTATTTATAATGAAAAACTATTGACATAGTTTTTCATTATTGCATAAAAAATACCTATCTAGTTTTCATTTTGGAAAACAAAATAGGGAGAAGCAATGAAAAACGAATTGGATTCTCAAGACAAACGGCTGGTGGCAGAGCTGACTCAGGATGGGCAGCTCTCACCGAGCAAGATTGGTGAGGCCATAGGGGTGACGGCACCGACTGTGCGTTCCCGCATGAAGAACCTGATCACCGCAGGCGTCCTCAAGGTGGCCGGACTGGTCAATCCCATGAAAACCGCCGGACTGACCGTAGCACTGGTTGGCATATCACTCAACAGCCATGAACAGCTGGGCGAAAAGCTCGACCAGATCGGTTCGTTGCCGCGCGTAAACTGGTGTGCCGTGGTCACGGGCAGGTACGACATCATTGTCGAGATAGTGTGTTCTGCCGACACCACCGATCTCTACGACTTTCTGGATCAGGATCTATCCAAGGTAGGCGGCATTAACGCCTCCGAATCGTTTGTCGTCATGAAATCCAGACGCAAGTGGTTGCTGCTGCCAGACGCAGTGGCCGAAAAGCTCACTAGGTAACCGACTGTACTCAAACAGAATCCTGTTCACTCTAAGGGGAGACAAGCTATGATTATTGGTATTCCGAAAGAGATCAAGACATTGGAGAATCGTGTTTCCATGACCCCCGCCGCAGTGGAAACCCTAGTTTTGCAGGGCCACGAGGTGCTGGTCGAAGCCGGTGCCGGTGTCGGCAGCGGGTTGACTGACGAAGAATACACTGCCGCCGGGGCCAAACTGGTTTCAGCGGCAGACGCCTGGGGCGCGGAAATGGTCATCAAGGTCAAGGAACCGCTTCCGTCCGAATTTCAATACCTGCGCAAGGATCTGCTCCTCTTTACGTACCTGCATCTGGCTGCGGCCGAAGACCTGACCCACGCCCTGCTCAAGGCAGGCACCACAGGTATCGCATACGAGACCGTCGAGTCTCCTGATCACACCCTGCCCCTGCTGACGCCCATGTCCGAGGTCGCCGGTCGCATGGCCACACAGGTGGGCGCCCACTATCTGGAGAAGACCCAGGGCGGACGCGGTATCCTGCTGGGCGGCGTACCAGGCGTCTATCCTGCCGAAGTGCTTGTCATCGGCGGCGGCGTGGTCGGCACCAACGCGGCACGCATGGCCATGGGCATGGGCGCGCGCGTGACCATCCTCGACCGCTCTCACCAGCGTTTGCAGTACCTTGACGATGTTTTTCAGGGCCGCATCACCACCATGATGTCCACCGAGCCCAATATCCGCCAGATGGTACAACGTGCTGATCTCGTCATCGGAGCCGTGCTGCTGCCCGGAGCAAAAGCGCCCAAGCTCATCACCCGCGACATGCTTTCCCTCATGATACCCGGCTCCGTCATTGTCGACGTGGCCGTTGACCAGGGTGGTTGTGTGGAGACCATCAAGGCCACCACGCACGACGACCCCGTCTATGAAGTCGACGGCGTGGTTCACTACGGCGTGGCCAACATGCCCGGCGCTGTCCCCCGCACGTCCACCTTTGCGCTGGTCAACCAGACCGCGCCATACGCCATGCGTCTGGCCGCAAAGGGCGTGGACGCTCTCAAGGATGATCCGGGCCTGCTGCTCGGTCTGAATACCTACGACGGCACGCTCACCTGCCCGGCAGTGGGCGAGGCCCTCGGCATTGATTCTCTGACCCCGGAGGCCGCTCTGGGCCTCGGCAAATACGATACTCCCTAGGCGAAATTCAATTCGCCGCAACTCTTGAGAAAAGGGCCCTGGATACGCAGCCGGGGCCCTTTTCTTGTTTCAGCTGTTTCGGTACGCTCAGCCAGACAACGAAGTTCCGCAAGCGCACAGATGCGTTTTGCTCCATGATCGGCAATTTTACCCAATAGCCTTTGGGGCGCATGCCCCAAAAACTGGCTCTCGCTCCAAAGGAGCGTGCCTTTTAATCTTTACGATATGCGCGCTACGCGGTGTAAATGCAATCCTAATTTATTGAAAAGGTTTCGCCTTTACGGCGACCTGCTTTTTGCGAAGCGGCAAAAAGGAGGCAAAAAACGCTTTTTGTGTGTGTGATCGAAGAAGCGAACCCAAGAGCCTGTAGGCGACTGCACTGCCCGACAGATTGTCCGCAGCGCAAACTCGGTCGGGCTACGCTACGTCGCCCGAGACAGGCTCTAAGGTTCGCTTCCGATTGTTCGCCGTTGAAGAAGATGCACTTTTAATGTGCGAGGCGTGGATTTGAGGTTGTCGGTAACTTGTTGGGCCGCCTCGGATACCGAATGTTATCTGCTCAAGTCGCCCTAGCTTAGCCCTGTTTGCAAGGCCTAGAAGCTGACAACGAAAGGACGGCGGCTCCAGTCAGACGACACGAATGCATCGACTCAACCCGGCGGGTAAAGGAAAGGAAGGTCCTCAACTTTTCCCGGCATGGAGCCGTCCCGAGTTGATCAGCTTCTTGCCGGCAAACCTCGGGCGGACAAACTAGCGCAAGGAGCTTTTTGCGTCTCTTTTTGCTCCTCAAAAAGAGACCGCCGCCCGCGAAGGGCATGGAAGGCCTTTGGGGCGCGTGCCCCAAAAACTGGCTCTCGCTCCAAAGGAGCGTGCTTTTTAATCTTTACGATGTGCGCGCTACGTGGTGTAAATGCAATCCTAATTTATTGAAAAGGTTTCGCCTTTACGGCGACCTGCTTTTTGCGAAGCGGCAAAAAGCAGGCAAAAAACGCTTTTTTTTGTGTGTGATCGAAGAAGCGAACTCAAGAGCCTGTAGGCGACTGCACTGCCCGACAGATTGTCCGCAGCGCAAACTCGGTCGGGCTACGCTACGTCGCCCGAGACAGGCTCTAAGGTTCGCTTCCGATTGTTCGCCGTTGAAGAAGATGCACTTTTAATGTGCGAGGCGTGGATTTGAGGTTGTCGGTAACTTGTTGGGCCGCCTCGGATACCGAATGTTATCTGCTCAAGTCGCCCTAGCTTAGCCCTATTTGCAAGGCCTAGAAGCTGACAACGAAAGGACGGCGGCTCCAGTCAGACGACACGAATGCATCGACTCAACCCGGCGGGTAAAGGAAAGGAAGGTCCTCAACTTTTCCCGGCATGGAGCCGTACCGAGTTGATCAGCTTCTTGCCGGCAAACCTCGGGCGGACAAACTAGCGCAAGGAGCTTTTTGCGTCTCTTTTTGCTCCTCAAAAAGAGACCGCCGCCCGCGAAGGGCATGGAACAAGTTGGGTGCGGCACGCACCCAAGAGTGGCTCTCGCTCCGCAGGAGCGCATCTTTCATTCTTCATGGCCGCCAAAGCGGCATTCCTTACCTCTTCAAAAAAAGGGAAAAAAGAGGAAGCCCCTCACCCGACTTTATGTGAGAAGCGCGAGAGCAAGAGGCATCGTCACCACCGACAACACGGTCTGCACGGTGATGATCTGCGCCATCAACCGATGGTCACCGCCCATCTGGCGGGCCAAAATAAACGACGAAAGCGACACTGGAATAGCCGTATAAATAACCGCAATCTGCTGCCCTGCGGGGTCCACGCCAAACAGCACGGAAAACCCGGCGGCAAGGAGCGGCAAAACCGCCAAATGCAACACGGAAGAAACCACCAGCGTCCGCTTGCCGCCATTCACTGTCTCGAACCGTAATCCGGCCCCGGCTGCCAACAACCCCATGGGAAGTGCGGCCCGTCCGAGGATGTCGAGAAAATCATTGATGATGCTCGGCAGCGATAAGTGGAGCAGGTTCATGCCCAGCCCGATGGCACAGGCGAGAATGAGCGGATTGGTCACCACTCCGAAGAGAACGCGCTTGAACCCGCCGCCGCCCTTGCTGCCGTGTCGAGACAGCGTGAGCACGCAGATGACGTTGATGACCGGGATCATCGCGAGCAACGCCATGGCGGAAAGGGCGAGCCATTCAGCCCCCATCAAGGCAGCAGCAATGGACATGCCGATATAGGTATTGGGCCGGAATGAACCTTGAAAAAGCGAGGTGTAGGCCGGGCCGTCGAGCTTCAAAACGGGCCAGAGCAGGCGCGCAATGATTGCCATCGTGAGAATGGTACACACGACCGCCACGGACAGGGGCAGCAGATCAGGGCTGAGCTCCTTGCCCGAAAGCCCCTGCACCAACATTGCTGGCAGCAGGACAAAATAGGTCAGCCGTTCGGAGACCGGCCAGAAGCCCTCTCCGGGGAATCCCATGCGTCGCAGACCAAAGCCCACCAGAATAAGGACAAAGATAGGGATAATGGCAAGTAAAATAGGCGACATGGACGGAAATGTACTCCCTCGACACAGGGGATGGCAACAGAAAACAGGGAACACCCGATGGGATGCTCCCTGACAATGACTACTCCGGAACCGTCTCCATACCGGCCCACTTGGGCTCATGCAGCGGCAGGACATGGTCGGCCATCTCCTTGGCCCTGACCAGAATGTCGTAGGCATCGGCCGGACCGGTGTTGGTTCCCGGCGGGATGACGTCCATCTCCATGGCCCTGACCTCGATGGGGGGCTCCAAATTTTCGAGGATGGTGCAGAATCCGCAGATGAGCACACTCCCCTTGTCGGTCTCGATCTTCACGGACATGCCGCCGAGGGTGTGGGCCGGGGTATGGATCATGGTGATCCCCGGCAGCACCTCGGTATCCTCGGAGAGGGTCACGATCTGCCCGTTTTCCTTCACGTCGTCGATGTAGTCCTCCAGATAACGGAAATCGAGCGGATGAGGATTATAGGCAGACTCCATTTCCTTTTCGTGTACATATATGGTTGCGTTCACGCATTTATAATCGTTTTCGCAGTGATCATTGTGCAGGTGGGTATGAATGACGATGTCGATATCTTCGGGCGTAAGTCCATACTTGGCCAGTCCTTCTTCGAAGGTATAAATCTTCCCGCCGATGGCCTGCTCGCGCTCATCGGAGATAATGGGCTGCATCTCACCGGTATCAACCAGAATCTTCTTGTCCCCGCCTTCTATGTACCATGTATAAATGGGGATGGTATACGGCGTGCCGTACCCCTGCTGATAAGTCATCATGCCCTTGTCGAACATCTTGGTTCCCATGCAGATGGGATGAACGGAATATTTCATGTGCGCACCTTGGTTGAGTGTCGTTTATACGCACAAAGGAACAATCCCTCATGAAAGTCAAGCGGACTGACCGGCAAATTACCGCTCTCCGATTTTTTCCCGGTGCAGAGAAAAACCAAATATCAGGTGCGAAAATCAAGAAAACGGGCTTATCACCATAGGACAATCAAGCGGGGAATACGGACTTGGATGACCACAACGCATCAATTGTATGTGCGCTGTTTTTCCTGAGTCCACATCGCCAACAAGCCCACATATAAAGAGACAAAAATAACGCAACGATATGTTATTTATACTATACATGGCTTGACCCCTTACAGTGAAGCCGGTAGGTAAATGTGGTACAGGTCAATACCCCTGTGCTTACGCAAGAGTTTTGCAATAGATTTTTTCAAGCCATTCTCATAGTTTGAAAAAATGAATCACGACGCTGAATACGCTTTTCAAGGAGTACTAATATGGATGTTGAACTGGCAAAGCCCTTCATCAAAGCAGCCATAGACGTCTTGTCCACCATGGCGGCAATCAAGCCTGAGGTTGGCAAACCGTACGTCAAAAAGAACACTGTCGCTGCGGGTGATGTCTCCGGCATGGTCGGCATTACCGGCAAAAAAAACGGAAGTGTCTCGCTTTCCTTTTCCAAGGGATGTGCAGTCGCCATCGTCAAAAACATGCTGGGCGATGAAATCGAAGACATCATGCAGGACGTCAAAGACGCCGTTGGTGAGTTGACCAACATGATCTCAGGCCAGGCCCGCGCCGGACTCGCGGAAAAGGGTCTCGTTTTTCAGGGTTCGACACCCACCGTGGTCATGGGCGATGGCCATACCATCTCGCATATGGCAAAGACACCTATCATGGCAATCCCATTCACGACCAAGGATGGGACATTTACCATTGAATTCTGCTTCGAGTAAACCGCAGTCTTAACGCTTGGAGACGCCATGGCAACGCTTGACGATTTCAGAAATAAGGAATTCCTGGATCAAATCACGATCCTCAATGAGATATCCGGGAGCAAGGCCCCGGAAGCTCTTCCCGAACTGGTGGAACTGCTTAAAAAGCCTGTGGGCGACACATCCATTGACTATATGGTAGTCAACGCCCTGAATGCGGTCCTGTCCAACAACCCGGACAAGGCCATCGAGGGATTGAACGATGCGCACGAAGGGTACCAGATCCTGTGTATCCGCGTGGTGGGTGAATACGCCATACAGGGTGCTGCCCAAAAGCTGGTCGAACTGGCCTCCTCCGAAACGGATCAGGACCGCCTCATGGAGGTACTCACCTCCCTGGCCCGTATCGGTGACGATTCCGCACTGCCCGTTTTCCGCTCTTTCCTCACCCACGAAGACGCCTTCATCCAATCCTCATGCATCGAAGCCCTTGGCAAGCTGCATGACCCGGAATCCGTGGAACAGTTCAAGAGCATGATTCTGGACAGTGAGGCTCCGGACCGGTTCGAGGTCTGTGACCTGACCACATGGAAGGCCGTGGATGCGCTGGCAGCCTACGGCACAGATGAGACCATCGATTTCCTGGTGCAGAAGCTGCATCACAAGAACCCCACCGTGCGCCGCATCATCACTGATGTGCTGGTGGACATCGGCTCGGTCTGTGTTCCCCCGCTCATGAACGCCTTTGAAGAAGGCGACACCGACACCAAGATTCTGACCGCCAACGTCCTTGGCTTCCTGCGCGACCGTGCGGGTGCCGACGGTCTTGTGGCCGCCTTTGACAAAGGGCTGGCCGACGACGAGAACGTCCGGTACGCCGTGTACGAAGCACTGGGGCGCATCGGGTCCATGAAGGGACTCATCTGCCTGGTGGACGGGTTGTCCGAAACCGAAGAGCTCATCCTCATGGCTGTCATCGGCGGGCTGGAACGCCATGTCAATCCCGGCATGCTCTCCACGCTGACCACGCTGATCACCAAGACCGACGAACAGGCGGAGAGACTGGCCAAGGCAATCATTTCTTCCAGAGCCACATCGATCTTCCGTGCCCTGTACGAAAACCAGAGTGCCGCTGAGATCCTCATCAACACGCTGATCGAATCCAAGGATACGGAAATCCTCGACGACTTCCGTACCGCGCTGACGGAAATCGGAGGAGAACAGGCAGAAAAGGACATAGCCCGACTGCCGCAACTCGGAGCAGGTGCACGCAAGGCACTGGCCGCAGACGACTCTCGTTCCATGTGCGCCATGCACCGTGCCATTCTGACCGACCTCGGTTTCGAGCCCTACATGGCCGCCAATGGCGAAGAGGCATACGAGTTCATCGAACAGGATGTGGACTTCGACGTCATCATCACTGACATGAACATGCCCATCATGGATGGCATGGAGCTGGTCAGCAAGGTGCGCAACACCCCAGGTTACGAGGACGTGCCCATCATCATGGTCACCACCGAATCGGAAGCGGATCAGCAAAACCTCGCCAGCAAGGCCGGCGTCTCGGCGTTCATAACCAAGCCGTTCAAACCGGATGATCTCAAAAACAAAATCCTGGAAATGACAGAATAATACAAGGGCCTCAATTGAGGCCCTTTCTTTTGCTCGTTCACACGTCCTGGCTTACCGAACAGTTGCCGATGTCCTTCGCGTGGAAGACTCTCAGTCGATTCCCTTGTCCTGAAGAAAACGGATCACTCTTTCCGTAATTTCGCGAGAGTACAGCATCCAGACATGGCCCATGGGAGAACAGATCTGCTCTTCCCAGCTGTCACGCCCGGTGCGCAGCAGGTGAAACGGGCAGACATAATCATCGGTCAAGGTATAGATGCCGAGGCGGGGGCAGTTCGGGTCCGGCATCTCGGCCACCCGTTTGGAAATATACTGGCCAGGGATAAGCCCACGGGCCATGCGGTTGCAGCCCAGATAGGCCAGAACGCTCCCCTTGTGGGGTGAACCAAGCGTGATGAGCGCCGCCACTCTGTCCCGATAGGCGTATTGCCCTGCGACACAGCGCGAGACCAGACCGCCCATACTGTGCCCCACAAGGATGACGCGGCCATCAGGATCGTCTCCCAGCAACTCGTCGAGCTTGCTCTCCATTCCAGCTACCGCCACATTGAAATCCTTGGTAAAGCTGTTGTATTGATAGGTATGCAGGTTGGTGAACCCAGCTCGCCTGAGCTGCCGTTTGAAATACCACCACGCGGTCTTGTTGTGATACAGCCCGTGGGTCAGGAGTATGGGAATCCCTTCGCCGCCGCGCTCGGACCGGGAAACAAGCAACTTCACGACGGAAAAAATAGCTATGGGCTCCGCCGCCATGGCCGTGGCCAGACCACGGACAAGCGGCCACGGCAGTGAACCGAGTCTTTCCCTGATCTCGGCCAGATCTCCGGACACATGATTGGAGATGAGAAAAGCCGCGAAACGGACAACGGGAAACAGAATGATAACACCCAGCAGGATGAAAACGAGCAATGTCAGCATGTCCGAACAATGCCTTTGACGCGTCAGCGTGTCAACCGATCGCATCCGAGTTGCCTCTTGCCCTTTAATCATTGGCAGTTTAGGCTTCATTTTCATTAATATTAAGGAGAATGTACTGTGGGAAAAACCACTCTGTGCCTCGATATCGGCAGCGGCACGCAGGATGTGCTGCTCTACTCACCTGACATTGAAATCGAAAACTGTCCGAAATTCGTCATTCCCTCACCGGCCCTGCAGATCGGCCGACGCATGGAAGGGCTGCGGCTTCAGGGCAAGCATATCTGGCTGCATGGCCGCAACATGGGCGGCGGCGTCACCCGCTTCATCCGCGCGCACCAGAAGGCCGGCCTCAAGGTCGCATCCAACGAATCCGCGGCCTACACCATGGCTGACGACCTGACGCGCATCCCCGAATCCGGCATCGAACTGACCGAGACCTGCCCGGACGGGTATGAACCGGTCATGCTCACGGACTTCAATGAGAAATGGTGGCGCACTTTCCTGGCTGCCGCCGAGATACCATGGCCTGATGCCATTGCCGCCTGCGCCCAGGACCACGGTTTTCATCCCGGCAAGTCCAACCGCATGGGCCGTTTCAAACTCTGGCAGACCTTTCTTGACGAGGGTGAAGGTCGCCCCGAAACATTGGTCTACGACACCCCGCCCGCCATGCTGACCAGGCTGGCCGATCTTCAAAAAGATATCGGCGGCGGCGTGGTCTCGGACACCGGTTCCGCGGCCGTGCTCGGCGCGCTTTTTGTGGACGAGATAGAACAGCACGGCATGGAAACCGGCGTCACGCTGGTCAATATCGGCAACTCCCACCTCATCGCCTTCCTGCTCTACGGAGGCCGCATCCACGGTGTGTACGAACAACACACAGGCTGTGTGGACGGCAAGAAACTGTGGGCCGACCTGGACAAGTTCCGGTGCGGCTGCATGACCTTTGAACAGGTCTTTGAGGAACGCGGTCACGGATGTCTGACACTGGACCTGCCCAAGAAGGCCGAAGGATTCAAGCCAACGTACGTGCTCGGCCCGCGCCGCGCCATGCTGGAAGGGTTTGATGTCCAGTTCCCGGCCCCGGGCGGTGACATGATGCTGGCAGGCTGTTTCGGCCTGATCAAAGGCCTCTCCCTGCGCGAAAAATGATACTCCGCGCCTCCGTGAACTCCAAACCGTTGACGGATGCTGTTGCTCCGTCTAACTAACTCATATTATGAATCATAAAATTCTACTCGCCGCTCTTGTCCTCGGTCTCGTCTTCATGGCCGGTCACGCCCGCGCTGCCACCCTGTTCGTCAATGGCAAGGCCGCTCAACCCGGAAGCGGGACATCCTGGGCCACACCGTTCAGCGACCTGAACACGGCCCTTGCCGCCGCAGCCAAAGGCGACCAAATATGGGTGGCCGCGGGGACCTATACCCCCACCGCCGATCCCAACCGCGAGGCGACCTTCCAACTCAGGGAAGACGTGGCTGTCTACGGGGGATTTGACGGAACTGAAACCGATCTGTCCAAACGGAACGTCAAAAAGAACCAGACCACCCTGTCTGGAGATCTGGGCGTCCCCGGCATGCCTGAAGACAACGCCTATCATGTTGTCACAGGGGCCAACGGCGCACGGATCGATGGATTCTCCATCACTGGTGGATATAGCCAGAACACAGGCTGGCAGGGGGATTCCACGCTATCAGTGCACACCCTGACTGCCGCTCCGCAACATGGACTCGGCGCGGGCATGCTCAACTTCAAGAGCGCACCCGTTGTGGCCAACTGCGTTTTTCAGGACAACCACGCCCTCATGGGCGGCGCTGTCTACTCCCTGACCGGTGCCACCGACACCGCGACGCCCTCTCCGCAGTTCCTCAACTGCACATTCTGGCAGAACTCCGCGCTGGTAGGCGGCGGCGGTGTTGCCAATCAGCTCAGCGCCCCGCTGTTCGTCTCCTGCGAGTTCGATTCCAACCTTGCCGAGGCCACCGGCGGCGGCATGCTCAATGACTTCGGCAGCACGCCTCGCCTGCTGAACACCATCTTCCGCAATAACGAAGCCCAAAACGGCGGTGGCATGGCCAACCAGGGCACATCCGCTCCGACACTGTATTACTCCACCTTTACCGGCAACCGCTCCACCGCATCCGGCCCGGCCATTTTTCAAGGCGCCGGAACCAACACCACGGTCCTGCTCAAGACGGTCGTCTGGGGCAACGAATGTGATTGCGCGGACACCCGCTTTGCCAACAGCGACACATCCACCATCCGGGTGGAGGACTCCACCATTCAGAACGGGTACGACGGCAAGAGTGTGTTCCAGGCCAATCCCGGTCTTGATCGCCAGTCCGAAACCATGCTCAACACCGGTTTCAAAACCAATGGACACCGCTTTCGCCCTTCCAAACTCGACAGCCGCCTCAAGGGTATCGACCGGTACGCCATAGCTGCCGACATGCCCGTCTTTGACCCGTCGTACACCGTGACGCTGGCCCCCGCTGTTATCGAGAAAATACAGGCGCTGAACGTGCCCGCGCCCACACCTGCCCCGGCCATGACAGCGGAACCGGCACCCACACCTCTTGCCGAACCAGCCCCCCGGGCGGAAGTGCCGCCTGTCGCAAAACCGACCCCGGCAGCTCCCAAGGCACTGACAGCAGGGCCGGCAACGCCTGCGGCCAAGACTGCCCCGGCCACTCCTGCGCCCGAAGCCGCACCCGCTGCAAGCGCTCCGGCACCGAAAGCCCTTGCCATGACCACGCCGCCACCTTCAGCCACGACAGACCGACCTGCCAAACGCCCGGACGGCCCACCCTCTACACAAACCGTGTTGCAGGAGCTGGATCTGGACGGCAACGGCTGCATCACAATCAACGAGGCGCGCGGCGCGCTTACACAGCAGTTCTGGCGCGTGGACAACAATGGTGACGGGTGTCTCTCCGAGAGGGAACTGAGCCGCTTTACGAAGCAGCACCCCAAAACCAACAAGAGCGCAGCGCAGCGCCCCCCCGCACCTGTGGGACAGCCAGCACCCAAGGCCACGCCCAAGGTCCGTCAGGTAACACCACCGCCCCCCACAGCCGCCCCTGTCACACAGCAGGCTGCCGCTCCGGCCCTACCCAAATCCGCCGCAGCAGCACCGCAAGGCGTCAGTGCGCCAGTCGGCCCCTCCACCGGATACACCCTGTTCGCCCCAATCGGTGGCACAGAGACCTATCTGGTCAACATGCAGGGTGATGTGGTCAAAACCTGGCGCGGCACCGATCGCTCGTCCGGGGCCGTCTACCTGCTCAACAACGGCAACCTGCTGCGCACGGTGTCCCCGGCACCGGGCGAGGTCCGCACCCCCTTTGTGGGCGAGGGAGTTCAGGGCGGCATCATTCAGGAAATTTCTCCGCGAGGCCAGATTGTTTGGGAATACAGCTATGTGGACAACAAAGTCCGCCAACATCACGATATCGAACCTCTGCCCAATGGAAACGTGCTCATCCTGGCCTGGGAACTCAAGGCACAGGGCCAGCTGGCCGCTGTCGGCGCTTCCGTGCGCAACCACCCGGACCAGAAAATCTGGGCAGAGCACATCGTGGAAGTACGCAAATCCGGCCCCCG
This sequence comes from Pseudodesulfovibrio sediminis, assembly GCF_020886695.1. Lineage (NCBI taxonomy): Bacteria > Pseudomonadati > Thermodesulfobacteriota > Desulfovibrionia > Desulfovibrionales > Desulfovibrionaceae > Pseudodesulfovibrio > Pseudodesulfovibrio sediminis. Next base: position 2,808,402 of record NZ_AP024485.1, on the reverse strand, counting down.
CAGCGGTTACATTGTCTGGGAATGGCATGCCTGGGACCATCTGGTACAGAATACCGACAAGTCCGCTCCCAATTTTGCCACCCCCTCGCGCATGCCCCAACGCATTGACGTGAACTATAACCCCAGACGCATACCGGATTGGCAGCACGCCAACTCCATTGACTACAGCCCCATCTCCAATCAGATCGTGGTCAGCCTGCGCAACATGAATGAGATCTGGGTCATTGACCACTCAACCACCTCGGAACAGGCCGCATCCAGTTCCGGCGGCATCATGCATCGTGGAGGCGATCTTCTGTTCCGCTGGGGCAACCCGGCAGCCTATGGCTCTTCCGCCCCGCAGGTCCTGTTCAGCCAGCACGATGCCAGGTGGACCAAGGGCCGCAAGCCGGGCGACGAGAGCATCACGCTCTTCAACAACGGCAACCGGCGGCACAAGCAATCCGATGTGATTGAGATCAAGCCCGCCTATTACCTGCGCTCCACACAACTGGACGCCAAGGTGGTCTGGTCCTATCTGGAAAAAGGCGGAGAGCCGTTCTATGCAGGCGACATCTCCGGCGCCCAGAGACTGCCCAACGGCAACATGCTCATCTGCGAAGGCACGGCAGGCCGTCTTTTTGAAGTGGACGCGCAGGGCAAAACCGTCTGGACCTACCAACACGAGGCAGGCGGCAACGGGCCGGGAGACCACATCTTCCGCGCCACGCGCATACCGGATGTTCACCCCGGGGTCAGGCGACTCATTCAGTAATAAACTTCCACAGCGGACAGCCTCACGGGTGTCCGCTTTTCTTTTGTGAAAAGTTGGTGCAACCACTAGGCATGGTCCCCACACGCATGCTAGTGTTCTGGATGAAGTGATTTGCTATAACCAAGGAGCGAACCGTGAGGCAAAAATATTCCCTCATCATCACTGCACTGACATTGACCACATTGCTTGCCGCAGGTTTCGCCTATGCCGGATGGGGTGACATCCCCAAAAGCGTTGGCGACGCCGCATCCACGGCCGCAGGGTTGCCCTACACACCATCCGAGGCCACAGCCGCCATCAAGGAAGTCCTTGGCATGGGCACTGATTCCGCAGTCGAAACTCTGGGCACATCCGGCGGATTCATGGACGATCCGGTGGCAGCTATTCCGCTGCCTGACATGTTCAAGAACATGGGCTCCGATTCTTCCGGCCTCCTGTCCGCCCTGAACACGGCAGCAGAGGATTCCGTGCCCTCGGTGGGTGGACTGTTCAAGGATGCCATTGACAATCTGGATGTGTCCAACCCCACTGCCATGCTCGATTCCGGCAGCTCGGACACCGCCATCACCACGTATTTCGAGGGACAGTCCCGGGCCAGCCTGAAGACGCTGGCCAAACCCATCGTGTCCAAGAGCCTGGATGCTGCCGGAGCCGGAACCTACCTGAGCGCGCTGACCACAGCGCAACAGGCCGCCAGCATAACCGGAACAACCTTTGACCCTGTTGATTATGTAACCGACCAGACCCTGGACGCCATGTTCCACTATATCGGCGAACAGGAAAAGAACCTGCGCTCAACGGGTGGTGCCGGAGCCAGCGCACTTCTGCAAAAAATATTTTAGGAGTATGCGATGAGTAAAGCCATCAAGATATCGCTCATTATCGTAGGCGCGGTCCTGACGCTGTTCATAGCCGCCGCTGTTGCCCTTGTCATTCTTGTCGACCCCAATGAGTACAAGGATGAAATTGCCCAGGCCGTGAAAGAAAACACCGGCCGGGAACTCATTTTCGAAGGAGACATCGGCTTCAACTTTTTCCCCTGGCTCGGGCTGGATGTCGGCCCCATGGCACTGGGCAATGCCCCGGGGTTCGCGCCGACCGAAATGGTCCGCATCAACAAAGCCGAAGCCTCCATCCAGATCATGCCCCTGTTGTCCGGCAACATCGCCATCGGCAACGTGGTGCTGGACGGCCTGACCCTCAACCTCACCAAAAATGCCAAGGGCGTTACCAACTGGGATGATCTGGCCAAATCCGAAGAAACCACCCAGGAAAAACCCGCTGAAGTCGAGACGGAAAAATCGACAGACACGAGTACAGGCAGCCCGCTGGAAACGCTGTCAATCGAAGGCGTGAAGATCACCAACGCCAACGTCCTGTATGACGACCAGCAGGCCGGAAAAAAGACCTCTCTGGGCAATCTGAACCTCCTTGTCGGCGAAGTGGGCAACGCCACTCGCTTCCCGTTTGAACTGAGCTTCGATCTGAAACTAGACGACCCCAAGATAGACACCCGTCCGGTGCTTGAGGGCGTTGCCAAGTTTGATCAGGACGCGGGCACCTTTGAAATTGAAGAGATGAAATTCACGGCCCTGAACCTGAAGCTGACAGGCCTGTTCTTTGCCAAGGCCAAGGACGGCGCCACCGCCTTTTCGGGCGAGTTGAAGCTGGCTGAGGCTTCCGTCAAGAAGCTCATGAAGGAGATCAGCATCGAGCCGCCTGTCACCGCTGATCCGGCTGCGCTGGAAAAGCTGTCCATGGACATGAAGTTCAACGGCACGGACACGGGCGTGGACCTCGAAAACATGACTATAAAGCTGGATGACACCACCATATCCATCAATGGTTCGGTCACGAACTTCGACAAACCTGCCATCAAGGTCATCGCCAATATCGACGACATTGACGCAGACCGATACATGCCCCCCGCATCCGAATCCACTGATGGCGGCAAAACGGAATCATCAGCACAGACGCAGGAGACCGCACCGGCGCAGGAGCCAGACCTGAGCGCGCTCAAGGGACAGAACGTCTATGCCAAGCTGACAATCGGCAAGCTCAAGGCCATGAATCTGCGCATCAACGAGATCCTGTGCGAGCTGACCCTGCGTAACGGCGTGGCCACCATCAAGCCTTTTGCCGCCAAACTCTATGACGGCGAGCTTGTCGGTCATTCCACCCTCAACGCGAACACCGCTGTCGCGACCTGGAAAGAAGCCGCCACACTCAAGGGCGTACAGGCCGGACCGCTCCTCAAGGATCTGGTGGGCAAGGATCACCTGCACGGCGCAACCGTGGTCAAATACGACGTTGTAGGCCGTGGTCTGACCCCGGACAATATCAAGAAGTCCATCACCGGCACCGCTTCCTTTGCCTTCACCGATGGCGCGATCATGGGAGTGAACATCGCAAAGATGCTCCGTGACGGCTGGAACACCCTCAAGGGCAAGAGCGCGACCACCGATGAACCGGCCAAGACCGACTTTGCCGAGCTGCTCGGATCAGCCACGCTGACCAACGGGCATATCGTGAACAAGGACCTGCTGATGAAGTCTCCGCTGCTGCGTGTGACAGGCAAGGGCTGGGCCAATCTGCCCAAGAACTCCACCGACTACACCGCCACAGTCACCGTGGTCGGCACCCTCAAGGGCCAGGACGGTGCATCCATGGAAGACCTCAAAGGCTTGCCGCTGCCAATCAACGTCAAGGGTGACCTGAACGATCCGAAGATCAGCCTGGATACAAAGGCGTTGGCCGAAGCACTGTTCAAGGGCAAGCTCGGCCAGGGAACCAAGGACCTTGAGAAGAACCTCAAGCAGAAACTGCTCGGCGGCTCCACATCCACGGACTCCACCACTGACAAACCCACCAATCCGCTTGGCGGCCTCTTCAAGAAAAAGTAATGCACACCTCAACATACTGAAAAAGGCCGGGCATGCTGCCCGGCCTTTTTTTTGTTCGCTCAATGGCCTGCCTGTTCACCAAATCGCCACCGGATTGCCATGTCGTGTGACCTTTTCTTCACTATACAGTGAAAAAATCATATGGAGGCTTTCATGCTACGCTCGCTTTTCATTGCCCTTTTCATCCTTACCACCGCTCTGCCCGTCATGGCTGACGAAGTGACAGTCGAAAAATATGACATTGAAATCCCCACAGACTTTCTGGTTCCCTACACCGGCATGTATGCCAGCCAGTTCCCTGACGGGTTCACCATAGGTATCGGCTCCGGCATGACCTATGTCGGCAAGGCCGCGGACGGCTCACGCGTGTTCTACGCCATCTCGGACCGGGGTCCCAATGCCGATGCCCCCAAGTATGTTGAAGGGGACAAGACCACAGCGACCAAGATGTTCCCGGCCCCGAACTTTGCGCCCTCTTTCGGCGCCATTCGCGTCAAGGACGGCCATGCGGTGCTGGCCAGCCTGATCACGCTTAAAAATGAGAAAATGCACCCCATATCCGGCCGTGCCATCCCCATCGGGGCCGTGGGTGCCACAGGCGAAATCCCCTTGAATGACGCGCTCAAAAAACTTGCCTTTGACCCGGACGGCATGGACACCGAAGGTATCGCCATAGACCGCGAGAACAAGCAGCACCTCTGGATCTGTGACGAGTACGGTCCGTTCATCGCCAAGATCGACGGCAACAACGGGCGTATCCTCAAGAAATACGTTCCGGGAAAGGAACTGCCCATCATCGCCGCCTCCCGCCAGCCCAACAGGGGATTCGAAGGCATTGCCGTCACGCCTTCCAACAAAGTGCTGACGGCTATCCAGTCCATCTGCGACGTGGATGGCAACGTGAAGAAATCAAAGGCCACCTTCTGCCGCCTGATGCTGCTTGATCCCGCCACAGGCAAGGTCAAACAATACGCCTACCCGCATAACAGGGACGACTATACACGCTCCCGTGATGCCAAGATCGGCGACCTGCACGCCATTTCCGAAACCAAGTTCATCCTCATCGAACGAGGCAAGAACGCTGACGGCAAAACCCGCATCCCGTTCTATGTCATCGATCTGGCCGATGCGACCGATATCTCCGGCATCCAGACCGCTGACGGCGAGGAGTTGGAGACCCTGTCCGATCGCAAGGACGTGGAAACGCTGGGCGTCAGGTACGTCAAGAAGACCAGGATCATCGACATCAAGGAGTATGGCTGGAAGCCCGGAAAGGCTGAAGGCGTGGCCCTGCTGCCCGACATGCGTACCCTGGCAGTGACATCGGACAACGACTTTGGCTTCACCTTCAAAATCGTCAATCCCGCCACTGACGCTGAAGGCAATCCGGTCACCAAGGCGAGCAGCTACACTGTCGACCCGTCAGGTCTGGTCAAATACAAAGGCAACCCCGTGGACACGAGAATCGAACTCTCTCCCACTGGCACCGCTTCCAAGCTCTGGTTCTTTACCTTGCCCAAGCGTATCAGTGAGTACTAGTAACGCTGCCCAAGCACACGCGTTTCTCTCTCAGACCAACGGATAATATAAAGCCCACCAGTGCTCACTGGTGGGCTTGCTCTGTATTCGTTGCCGGTATCACAGGGCGCTCTGAGGCGGTTTCACGCAGGCGGGACTGGGTGCCCCTTCATCGTGTACTCCCTTATGTTTCCTTGCAGGCGGTCACGCAAACCATGGTCCCATCTTTTTTGACAGGATGAACCAGAACAGATGCGAAGCCGACCGTTTCCAGCAGGGAGCGAACCGAGTCACAGGAGATGGGGCGAAAAACGTCCATATCCAATGGCATTGCATCCATTTTGCTCTTGTCCACAAACGCCAGGACAACTCGTCCGCCAGGCTTCAGCACATGATGAATCCGTTCGCATGTTCTGGCGGGATCGGGCCAGAAATAAATGGTGTTTGCCGAACAGACAGTATCAAACCTGTTGCCGGGATACTCGGCAGAATCAAAATCCCCGTGGACAAGCCTGACCCGTCCTTCGCGGATATGATGCCGATTCCGCTTTCCAGCCACAGCCATCATGGCACCCGAAAAATCAATTCCTTCGACCATGCCGGAGCCGACACGGTCGGCGACTTCCCGCACGACAGTGCCACAGCCAAAACCGATCTCAAGAACCACATTGTCCTGTTGTGCCGCGACCAGGTCCACCATGGCCGTGTTCAGCGCATCATTCCCTTTGTCAAAAATCCTCTTGGCGATAATGCGGCCAAACAAGCCCGAAGGCTTGCGCGCCTGTCTGGAAAAAAAGCGTTTCCACATCCTCCCTCCTGTGCAGGAATCAGAATCGAAGAGACAAACAGGTCAGCCCGCCATCGAGCTTTCTGTATTCGGACATTTCAATGACAACGGTCTGTATGCCAGCGGCTTCGATCTTGGCCAGCGTTTTGGGAAAACCGGCAGGAACGATGGTGGTTCCATTGATATGCAGGCAGTTCCGGGCGTATGCCTCGTCATCGTCTACCACTATGCGTGTGTATTCGGCCAACTCCGGTGCATTTTCAAAAAATGGAGACACAAGCAGCGTGTTTTCGCCGATGTAATTGACATCCGTCTTGAAATGTAGGCTGGGACCACACTGCATGGCAAACCATTCGTAACCATGTGCGGCCACCGCTGCACCAAGGGCTTCGGCTCCGGCCTGATTGGTCCGCTCGGTCAGACCGATGTAAAATTTCCTGCCCACCTGCAGGACGTCTCCTCCTTCAAATAACGCAGGTGGCAACACGTGCTCGACAGGCTTGAACTTCGCCAATACCGGCTCCATGGACTCCTGCTCGCCCTGACGCGTGGGCGCGCCCAGAGGGGCAATGACAGCTACCTGCTCACAGACCACGGCAGTGTCCTCCACAAAGCAACAATCAGGATATCCAGGTTCGGCCTCAAGAACCGTGACCTCGAGTCCAAGAACTTTCAAGGTCTGAACATAGGTAGCATGTTGCTTGAGTGCGAGATCGAAATCAGGCGTGCCAAGATTCTGAGAAGTAATACCGGCGACCATCTCGGGACCGGGCTTGCGAGTGATAGCGCGTGTGAACATATCCTCTGACTCCATAATGTTATAATTTGAATCAGTAACTTGATTTTTACCATTGAATTCGTCAAGTGGAAAAAAGGGAAGTTTGATTGCCGCAAGGCACAAAACAGGGTCTTTGAAAAGGAGGTACCATGAGGAACATGTCATTTTTCGTCTCCCTGTCAGTAGCATTGCTGATGGTGTTGACCATGCTTGGCTTCAAATCGGTCCAATCCAAAAAGATGCAACCCATTCAAAAGCAGGAGCTTCAAACAACCTCGCCAGTCAATCTGGGAGCCTCTGACATGCGTGCAGCACAGGTGTGGCTCAAATCAGTTGGGTATGATCTCACCTTTGACCAGATGAAAACCCTTAAAAGACTCAACCTGCAGAAATATTCCATCGCCATCCAGAACAACATCAGTGACGACAACATGCGTCACGTCAAAGTGCTCACCAATCTGGAAATTCTCCAGCTCCCCCAGAAAATCGGCGATAAGGGCCTTCAGCATGTCGCAGGCCTGACAAAGCTGAAGTCATTGAATATGCCGAAATGCAAAATCACCGACAACGGCATGCAACACCTCCACAACCTCACCCAGCTGGATAGCCTTGTCATGGCAGCGACCAATATCAGCGACGCGGGTGTTGCCAAGATCAAACACCTTCGGCCGACTGTCCTCAACCTCACCCGTACCAAGATCACCGATGCAGGCGTGGTCATGCTGTCCGGGATGCAGCTTCGTCTTCTGTTCATTTCGTTCACCGACATCACAGATGCTTCTGTCCCGGAACTAGCCAAACATCGTTCACTGGAAAGACTGGACATACAGGGGCGCAATGGCATCAGCCAACAAGGTTTTGAGCAATTGAAGGCGGCATTGCCCAGCACTCGAATCGTATACCCATAGTCCCGCAAAGCCGGTGACAAAGGACAAAAAGAAAGGGGGCACGCCCCCCTTTCTGCATCCATGTCATTTCAAGAACCCAGTATCAATTTAAATTAGTAAAGGGTTACACCCAAGGCATCAAGAACGTGCTCCATTTTGCACGAGTAACGCACGCCTGCGTTGCTCGCTCCCCAGTGCAACCCCACGGCCTTATTATCAGCCCGATTCAAAACAAGAGACCCTGAATCCCCGCCGGCACTGAGGTATGAAGCCGAGACCTGATCAACCATACGATAGGTGTTGCCATGAGAATCTCTTTTGACTGTGGTACACATGTCGGAGATGATAATTCCTGCGGTTAACTCAGTCGTGCGACCATTTTTCAGGACGGCCATGCCAATTGTAATATTTTCCACAACTTGAGACACATACGGCCTCGTCCCAGGAATGTCATCGACTTCGACCATAGCCATGGCCGCATCCACTAAATTGTCATTGTGGATATCAAGCTCCTCATACGCTGCCAAACTCCCAATAATATCGCCGTTTCCACCACCATCATCAGGACCGGGTTGCGTCACCAAGGTGCCGGTAGGAAAGGTATTGTAATTTGCGAGGACGTGGTTGTTACTTAACGCGTAATAGTTCCGTTGTCCGTTGAATTCACCCGTCGCAAAAACTCCGAGTGTTCCTGTAGACTTGATACCTTCGTGCTTTGCTCCGAAACTGAATCCAATCTGTAAAGGACGAACCCTGTCAGTCAATGACTCAAATTCAATTTCTCCCACTTCAATCACATCGGTTATAACCCCACCGATCTCAGAGGGGATCAAAGTTTCATCCGAAAGAAGTTGTGAATGCACTTTCTCAACGACCTGCACTTGGATGCACGCCTCTTTCAATGCCTTGCCCTTCTTCCATTTATACGCCCGACCAACAGCCACCACATTTTTGAATTTACCGCCCAACAGCAGTTCGACAGCTTCCGGAAGAGCTTCCGCAACTTGATTCAACGCTTCTTCCGACAACTCAATCTGAGAAAAATCCGTTTCTGCAATTCGTAAAGTCTTCATTTGTAAATCCTCCTAATACTTGGCTCCACGTCAATGACACTCTGCCGAGTAAAAATAGGGAACAGAACTCCTCAAAAATAGTCCCAAATAGTATCCACTAAAGCGACGATTTAGGCCTAGATACGTTTTCACAATATAGTATCAATTGATAAACAGGCACGCGTTAACAAGGATAGGGCTTACAATGAAACGAAGAGATTTGAGTGAAACTATCGCTTTATACATCATGTCCCGCACAACCGAGGAACTGACACAACTCACTCGGTACAGCATAGCAGACACATTTAAAATCAATAAAAGCTACTTGTCCAAGCGGTTTAAAGAGGATTTTGACCTTTCCATATCGAATTATATAGATCGCGAAAAAGCTGTCAGATCAAGAATTCTCATAGCGAACATGGAACGGGTGACAGTGGAAGAGATTGCCCAGCAGCTCGGTATAGCCAAACCCCAACAATTTCGTACCAAATTTAAAAAAATATTCTGCACAACCCCAGGTCGTTTTATTCATTATACCAAGAGTCCGGAATGACACGATTGTCGTGTCTTGTAACATACGTTCAGGCGCCATGAACGGAAAACAACCCTTTAAAGTATTAGGAGATTCTCATGGCCAATTATTATGTTGATTTCAAGAACAGCACGGACAGGACATGGAATATGGCTGTATATCAGACAATCCCAAATTCCATTGGTCTCGACAGCGTGGCCTGGAAACTGTCAACTGTGCCTCAGTCTGGTTTTAGCGGAGTGACTTGGGAAGAGAACTACAACGTCGCTATCGCTGACTACCGACAGGACGCGCCCCTGGGTGTATATTACTCCTCTCAGGCCATGAACACCAACTTGGGTTACGAATGGAACATCGTTTACAAGGACGGTGTTCAGCAACTGGAATTGGTTCAGGCTCTTCCCTTGGAGCAAAAAGAACAGATCATCATCAACAACATATCGGGTCTTGAAGCCAATCCGGGCATCGGCATGGCCGGCATGGGATCCGTTTACAAGAGAAACGTCCTGAGCAACGCTTCGGCTCAGTTCATTGTCACACCGACATACTGGGTCGGCCTTTTCCGCGACGTGCAAAGGGGTGAGGTCATCAGCAGCAATGTTGAAGTGGGTCCTCTCAAACTGACTTTCGCGGAAGGTTCCAATGTGGCCACAATTGAGGCCGCTCGATTGGGTGACTCCATTGAATACGCAGTTGGCTACTCCAGGCGTTAACAAACAACAGCGGCGACCACTCTGGTGGTCGCCGCCTCATGTAACCAGTGGAGGAAAACATGAACTATACAGTATCAATCTTAAACCCGACACCCGTCGAGTACACCTATATTATTTACCAAACACTTCCTCGAACGAAGTCGTGTACAAGTGTCGTTTGGATGATGGGGGATATACCCGCTAATACAGGAACTCCAACTCCTGTTGTCGTCCCCTGGATAAACATACCATCTGTTGTTTTGGGCGACAGAGATAATGCACAGCTCACCCAAACTCAGCTTTGGGATGTTGAACTGCACACTCGGTGGTTGCTGGAATATGATGTTGACAAGGAAGACTACGAATTGAAGGAAATGGCAAATGTCGGATCAAAGATCAAAGACGAGATCATTATCGAGAACAGATCCGGCAAGGAAGTGGACATTGGCATTGCCCTCTCTCAAATAGCAGGGCTCTACTGGGAAAATGTTTTGAGTAATGAAAACGTCTCTTTCAAAATGGACGAAACTTACCACTTAGCCCTACTTCTCCCGATTCAGAAAGCGGAGGTTGGTCAGATCGTTGCTATAGATGATTCAACGGACACGCCTGGTGCACTCCAGCGGGAGGACATTGTGGCCATGTCCCCAATCCACTTTTCATCTCCTCTGAATTTTGCTCAGGCGACGATTGTGGCCGATGCTTCAGGTGTACCGGAAGTGCACATTTCCTATCCGACATGAGAACGCGCATGCCCATGCATAAGGTATCTCCCCAGCCAGGATGTGGGGCAATCATGTCCTGGCCTTATAAACGCAAAAAAGCCCTGATTCGTATGAATCAGGGCTTTAGAAATATTCCTTGGCAACGACCTACTTTCCCACACGCTACCATGCAGTATCATCGGCGATGGAGGGCTTAACTACCGGGTTCGGAATGGGACCGGGTGTACCCCCTCCTCCTTGGTCACCAAGAAAAAAGAGTTGAGTAATATTTACTCAAATATATAAGTAAATAGGGGAAGAGAGAATTCCATATAATGTTTAAATAAGCCGCACGATCTATTAGTACTGGTCAGCTGAACAACTCACGTTGCTTACACCTCCAGCCTATCAACCTTGTAGTCTTCAAGGGATCTTTAGGGACATAAATGTCCAGGGAGAACTAATCTTGAGGCTGGCTTCCCGCTTAGATGCTTTCAGCGGTTATCCGTTCCGAACATAGCTACCCTGCAATGCCACTGGCGTGACAACAGGAACACCATAGGTTCGTCCACCCCGGTCCTCTCGTACTAGGGGCAGACCCTCTTCAATTCTCCTACGCCCACAGAGGATAGGGACCAAACTGTCTCACGACGTTTTAAACCCAGCTCGCGTACCACTTTAAACGGCGAACAGCCGTACCCTTGGGACCTGCTTCAGCCCCAGGATGTGATGAGCCGACATCGAGGTGCCAAACCGCGTCGTCGATGTGAACTCTTGGACGCGATCAGCCTGTTATCCCCGGCGTACCTTTTATCCTATGAGCGATGGCCCTTCCATGCGGAACCACCGGATCACTAAGACCAACTTTCGTTCCTGCTCGAGATGTCTCTCTCACAGTCAAGCTACCTTATGCCTTTGCACTCAACGGCTGGTTTCCAATCAGCCTGAGGTAACCTTTGCAAGCCTCCGTTACTATTTAGGAGGCGACCGCCCCAGTCAAACTACCCACCAGACACTGTCTCCAAGCCGGATCACGGCATTGGATTAGATACCTAAGTAATAAAGGCTGGTATTTCAAGGTTGACTCCACACACTCTGGCGAACATGCTTCAAAGTCTCCCAGCTATCCTACACATTATTAATCAAATACCAATGTCAAGCTGCAGTAAAGGTGCACAGGGTCTTTCCGTCCTTCTGCGGGTACCCAGCATTTTCACTGGGAATTCAATTTCACTGAGTCTCTGGTTGAGACAGTGGGGGGATCGTTACGCCATTCGTGCAGGTCGGAACTTACCCGACAAGGAATTTCGCTACCTTAGGACCGTTATAGTTACGGCCGCCGTTTACTGGGGCTTCGATTCAGAGCTTCGACCGAAGTCTAACCCCACCTCTTAACCTTCCAGCACCGGGCAGGCGTCAGTCCCTATACATCGTCTTACGACTTAGCAGAGACCTATGTTTTTAGTAAACAGTCGCCCCCCCCGATTTTCTGCGTCTCAAAATCGCTCACAAAGTTAAATGATCACAATTTCGAGCACCCCTTCTCGCGAACTTACGGGGTCATTTTGCCGAGTTCCTTAACCAGAGTTCTCTCAAGCGCCTTGGTCTGCTCGACCCACCTACCTGTGTTGGTTTGCGGTACGGTATGCATATGCTAAACTTAGAAGCTTTTCTTGGCAGTATGGAATTAATGACTTCCGTCGATTAAAGACTCGGCATAACGTCTCAGGCATACAGAACTGCGGATTTACCTACAGTTCAACCCTACGCGCTTGCACCGGGATATCCAACACCCGGATCATCTATCCTTCTGCGTCCCTCCATCGCACACATATACATGTACAGGAATATTAACCTGTTTCCCATCGACTACGCATTTCTGCCTCGCCTTAGGGGCCGACTTACCCTGGGAAGATTAGCTTTACCCAGGAAACCTTAGGTTTACGGCGAATAAGTTTCTCACTTATTTTATCGTTACTCATGCCAGCATGATCACTTCTCATTAGTCCAGCTAACCTCACGGTCCACCTTCATCCCATCTGAGAACGCTCTCCTACCGCTCATACAAAGTATGAACCCAAAGCTTCGGTACAATGCTTAGCCCCGTTACATTTTCGGCGCAGAATCGCTAGGCCAGTGAGCTATTACGCTTTCTTTAAAGGATGGCTGCTTCTAAGCCAACCTCCTGGATGTATCAGCAACTCCACCACCTTTCCCACTTAGCATTGATTTCGAGACCTTAGCTGTTGGTCTGGGCTGTTTCCCTTTTGGCCATGGTCCTTCGCAACCATAGCCTGACTGCCACACAACATTTACCGGCATTCGGAGTTTGATAGGGGTTGGTAACCTGGTGAGGCCCCTAGCCCTGTCAGTGCTCTACCTCCGGCAAACTAATGTGACGCTATACCTCAATATATTTCGGAGAGAACCAGCTATCACCGGGTTTGATTGGCCTTTCACCCCTATCCACAAGTCATCCAAATCGTTTTCAACCGATACTGGTTCGGCCCTCCACTTGATTTTACTCAAGCTTCAGCCTGCTCATGGATAGATCACCCGGCTTCGGGTCTAATCCGCACTACTTGTCGCCCTATTCAGACTCGCTTTCGCTACGGCTACACCTTAAGGCTTAACCTCGCAATACAGATTAACTCGCTGGCCCGTTATGCAAAAAGCACGCAGTCACGGAACAAGTCCGCTCCTACAGCTTGTAAGTACATGGTTTCAGGTTCTATTTCACTCCCCTAACAGGGGTTCTTTTCACCTTTCCCTCACGGTACTGGTACACTATCGGT